>CAZPUH010000431.1:0-6655 GCA_964589215.1 uncultured Myxococcales bacterium
CCCACCGGCACGTCGGAGACCAGCTGCGCCTCGACGGACGCCTCGAGGGCCGTCCACACGCGCTCGGCGCGCGCGCCGTCGTCACCCGGGTCGACGCCGTCGCTGGCCACCTGCAGGCGCCAGAAGGGGCGCGGCGCCTCCAGCCGCCCGTCGCGCCACGTGACCGTGTGCCCCGGCGGAAGCTTCTTCACCGCCGACACGATCGTGTGCGGCGGGTGGACGTAGTCCGAAAAGAAGTACGAGCCCAGCCCCGCCGCGCTCAGCGTGCGATCGACGCCCCCGTGGGCCAGCACCGCCGTGAGCTCGGAGCCGAACACCAGTCCGCCGCCCGGCAGCTCGGCGTAGTAGAGGGGCTTGATGCCGCAGCGGTCGCGCGCCAGCGTCAGCTGCCCGGACCGCCCATCCCAGACCGCGAACCCGAACATGCCGTCCAGCGCCGGCACGCCCGCGGCGCCGTGCTCCTCGACGTGGTGCAGGATCGTCTCGGTGTCGCTGCTGCGGGTTTGGAAGACGTGCCCCCGCTGCTCCAGCGCCGCGCGCAGCGGCGGATCGTTGTAGAGCTCGCCGTTGTAGACGATGACGACGCGGCCGTCCTCGTTGGCCATCGGCTGGATGCCGCCCGCCAGGTCGATGATGGCCAGCCGCCGGTGCCCCAGCACCACCTGCCACGGGCCGGCCTGCTGCTGCCAGCGCCCTTCACCGTCGGGCCCGCGGTGCGCGATGGCGGCCAGCATGCGCGGCAGCGCCGCCGGGTCGACGTCGCGCGCGATGAAGCCGGCAAACCCGCACATGCGTCAGGACGAGGGCGGAAACCCGACGCGCGTGCCGATCCCGTACGAGCTGTGGCGCTGCGACTCGAAGTGCGTGCGCACGATGAGCTCGGCCAGGATGCCCGTCCCGATCGACTGCACGCCCATCAGGGCCGACGTCACCGCGATCAGGAACAGCGGGTTGCGGTGCACCCAGATGTTGTAGGCGATCTTCTCGTAGCCGACGAAGGCCGAGATCGCTGCCGAGATGAACAGCATCAGCAGCCCCAGCCCGCCGAACACGTAGATCGGCTTGGTCTGGTACCGGCGCATGAACCAGATGGTGGTCATGTCCAGCATGACCTTCACGGTCCGCATCAGACCGTACTTGGACTTGCCGGCGACGCGCGGGCGGTGGTTGACGACGACCTCGCCGACGCGGCCCCCGAGGCCCTCGGCCAGCACCGAGATGAACCGGTGCATCTCGCCCCAGAGGCGCATCTGGTCGGTCAGCTCTTTGCGGTAGATCTTCAGCGAGCAGCCGAGGTCGTGAATCTTCGCGCCCGTCACCTTGCGGATCAGCGCGTTCGCGATCCGCGACGGGACCTTGCGCAGCAGGAAGCCGTCCTTGCGGTCGCGACGCCAGCCGGTGACCATGTCGTAGCCTTCGTCCAGCTTGGCGATCAGCTTGGGGATGTCGCGCGGATCGTTCTGGCGATCGGCGTCCATGGTCACGATCAGCGCGCCCGTGGCCGCCTGAAACCCGGCGTCGAACGCGGCCGACTGCCCGGCGTTGCGCCGGAACAGCAGGGCCTTCACGTACGACCGCTCGGAGGCGAGCTGCCGCAGGATCTCCGGGCTCTCGTCGCGACTCCCGTCGTCGACGGCGATGATCTCGAACGACTTGCCGGTCGGCAGCAGAACCGCCGCGATCTCGTCGATCAGCGGGACCAGGTTCTCGCGCTCGTTGTGAATGGGAAGGACGACGCTGATGTCCATGTCCGGGGGCAGGGCGCTTTTAGCACGCTCACAGGGGCGGATGGGCATTCGGGATGCCGCCCCGGGGGTCCCACAGCGCCCGCACCGTCGCCTGGGCGTGGGCTTCGGCGGCCGTCGGCGTCCGGCCGTACTGCCCGAGCGCGACCAGAAAAGCCGCCGCCAGGCCCGTCGCGACGCCCGTATGGATCAGCCGACGGCGCCCGTCGGCCGCGTCCCCGCCCCCGGCGATCAGCGCGAGCGCGCCCGCCACGACTGTGATGATCGGGAACAGGGCCACCACGCCCCGCAGGCCCAGCGCCCAGCCCGCGCCGTAGGGCGTGTAGCCCTGCCCCACCAGCGGGAACGCCAGCTGGAAGACGGGATTGCGCAGCGCCTCCGGGTAGTGCGGGTAGACCGCCCCCGACACGACGTTCAGCACCACCGACACGATCGTGAGGGCCACCAGCCCCGCGGTCGCCCAGCGGCGCCGCGCGATCGGGGCCCACAGCCGCAGGATCGGCAGGTAGAGGAACGGCACCACGGCCGCGATGTAGCGCGGGCCCACGCACCAGCCCGCGCGCCAGTTGCTCATCCCCGCCAGGAACAGGAACATCGAGGCGGCGATCGCCAGGACCAGGTAGCCCACGCGCCGCGCCGGCCCGCGCCAGGCCAGCCAGACGGCGCCCGCCAGGCCGGGCAGAAGCACCGGCGAAAACGCGAAGAGTCCGTAGGCGGGCGACAGCAGGAACACCGGGAACGCGCCCGGCTGCGGCCACGACAGGCCGTGGAACCCGGCCGCGTGCGCCGTCTGGGCGAACACCGGGTTCTCGATGTTGGCGTAGGGAAAGGCCCAGGGCTTGCCGAACAGCGCCTGGTGATACGCGCCCAGCGCGATCGCAGGCGGCACGGCGCCCGCGATGAACCACAGCGCGCGCCGGCGATGCCAGACCAGCGCCGCCACGCCCAGCGCCAGCGCGACCAGCAGGACCTGGTACTCGAGCACGACGGCGGCTCCCGCCAGCAGCCCCGCCGCCGCCAACCGGGGCGGCCGCCCCTCCGGCGGGTCGTCGATCAACATGAAGGCGCCGAACGCCGCCGCCGCGGCCAGCGCGTGCCCGACGAACATCCCGCCGTACGGGTACAGCATCGTCCCCAACCCCAGCGCCACCACGGCCAGGTCGCGCCCGAAGGCCGACCCCGTCGCGCGCTCCGCGTAACGGGCGAAAGCCCAGAGGAAGGCGCACATCGGCAGCTTCACCGCGAACAGCCGCAGCCAGAACGTGATCGCTCGTTTGCCGGGCGCGGGGCGGCCCAGCCAACGGTCCACCTTCATTTCGGCGACCAGGATCGGGACGCCCAGGGCACTGACTCCGGGCGCCTTGCTGGAGTACACGTGCCGCTCGTTCTTGGCCTTGTCGTTGACGTACCCCCACTCGCGAACGACGCCGTCGATCTCCAGGACGCCGTGCGCCGCCACCGCGCGGGTCGCCCAGACGCGCACGTTCTCGTTGGGGTTGTTCAGCTGCTCGAAGTAGGGCGAGGCGAACAGATAGGCGGCGCTGACCAGCAGCCAGGCTGCGTGGCGGCGCAGCAGCCCCGGCGTTTGGTTCCGCACCATCCGGGCGGAGGGTACCAGATCGCCCCCGATCTCACGGGGGAGCGGAGGTCACCGCTACCGGCGACTGGCCTTGCGCGGCCCGAGGCGCTCTTCCAGCCGATCGAGCTCGGTGTCGAACAGGCTGGGGCTGAAAGGAAACAGCGTGACGTTCGCGGCGCCCGCCATCAGCGCGGGCTTCTCCACCGCGTCCGTCATCGTCGCCGTCCCGGCGACGACCCGCGAACGGCGGCCGGCGCGGCTGGTCAGACTGGACAGGACGTGGCAGGCGTCGAAGGCATGGACGTTCGCCAGGCCCAGGTCCAGAAACGTCAACTCGGGCCGGTAGCGCTCGGCCAGGCAGAGACCGATCGACATGCCGGTCGCGACCATTCCACCCAGGTCCGGGTGCCGCCCCAGCGCCTGGCCCAGCTCGGCGCGTCCTTCGCCGTTGGACGAGACCAGCAGCACCACACCGCGCCCGCCGGCCTCGAACTTCGCGCTGTCGAGGGCGAACAGGGAGGCGTCGCTCGCGACCTCGAGCGGCTCCGCGCGGCCCGCCCCCCGCTTCTTCTTGTCGCCCTCGGGCTTGGCCGAACCGGCCAGCTGGCGGTGCGCCTGCTCGACCGTCAGCGTCCCGGAGGCCATGGCCACCAGCAGCATCGTCTCGACATCCAGGGCATCCGCGAGCCGGACCAGGTACTCGGCCCGATCGACGTACATCTGCCCTTCTTTCCAGCGCACGGCGCGGGAGTGCTCGAATCCGAGGATGTTCGCCAGGTCACGTTCCCGGGTGTCGGGCCCGCGCAGCTCGCGCAACCGCTCCATACAGAATTTCCAGAGCTCTTTTGACGGAGGATGTCGAAGCATTTTCATCGCTTTGCTCGCTGCGGCACGTTCACTGTAGGCAAGTGCCTCTCGATTGCAAACCCCGTGTAACCGCACGTGGTTCCACCGGGAAATTCGCGTAAATAAGCCAAAATTCAGTCGCTATTTGTAGTCACGGCCCTGTCGTCCGGTGACCGAGAGAAACCCTTTTTCACCGCCCCAGGCAAGATTTTGCTTGCCGGGCAGCGAAATTTCGCCGGCAGCGAAAAACTGTGGGCCGCCACACGGGTCAGCGCCAGCGGCTTCTGCCAAATTTTTAGTCCCCGCCCAGATCTGCCGTAGTCTGGCAACGCGCATGCTGCGTCAAAGACGGGTGTGGGTTTCAGGAATGGCACTGCTGGTGCTGGGTCTGGGCTGCGGGATCGCGATCCGTCGCGACCTGTCGACGGTGCCGCCGGGCCAGGTCGGCTTCGACGACATGTGCGGGTTGCAGGAATACTTCGACGCCCTGGAGATCAAGACCTCGCCGCCGCCGCGCGTCGTCAGCGCGCTGGATTTGGAAGGCGAGAGCGGCGGAAAACAGATCCGCGGCGGCAGAGAGAAGTTCGAGTTCTTCAACGATTTCCAGCTGAAGACCCTCCGCCGCGTGCTGCACGAGAACTGGCGGCGGCTGCCGGACAAGCTGGACACGGCCGACAGGGTCGAGCTCGAGGTTCGCTGGTCGGAGAAGGCCGCTGCCAAGCGGGTGACCACTGACGGCGAGTCCGAGCTCACGATCGGCAGCGAGACGTTCGCGCTGCCGTATCACCCCTGCCTCTCCGAGCTCCTGTACGGCGAGCCTCTCTACAAGCAGCGCCGGATCATGTGGGGGCTGCCGCTGCCCACGCCGCCGCCGGATGCGGGTATTCCCGCCGCGCCGCCGGCGGCCGTCTCGCCCTCTGACGCCGCCGCGCCGTCCGATGCCGGCCGCCGGGACTGAGGCTCAGTCAGCCCGCCGCGCTCTCGAGCCAGCCCTGCAGCCAGGAGCCGGCGAACAGGTAAGCCACCGCCGCCGCGGCAAGGAAAGGCCCGAACGGAATCTGCAGGTGGCGCAGCGGCTCTGCGGACGGCGCCCTGCGCCTGGCGATCAGCGCCACCGGCAAGCTGACCACCGCCCCCGTGAAGGCCGCGCCGAAAACGACGAAGGGGAGCGCTTTCCACCCGAGAACGGCGCCCACGACCGCGAGCAACTTGCCGTCCCCCAGGCCCAGCCCTTCCCGCTTGAGCACGTAGTAATAGAAGTCGGCGATCAACCGGAAGACCAGGTAGCCGGCGGCCGCGCCAATCAGACGGTCGAGCCAGTCGGCGCCGTGCGCGCCGAAGCCGGCCAGGTACAGGACGGCCAGGGCGGGCAACGTGATCGCGTCCGGCAGCAGGCGCGTGGCCAGGTCGATGAACGACAGCACCAGCATGACGGCCGCAAACGCGAAGTAGCAAGCGAAGCGCGCCACGCGAACGCCGGCCGCCTCGCCTGGATCGGCAGCGACGAACTTCCACCAGATCGCCGCGGCCAGCAGCGCCGCCAGCGCCTCGACCAGCGGGTAGCGCGCCGAGATCGCCGCCCCGCAGGCGCGGCACCGCCCCCGCAGCCACAGGTACGAAAGGATCGGGACGTTGTCGGCCGCCCGGATCGGGGTGCCACAGCTGGGGCAGCGCGACGCGGGGCGCACGATGGACTCGCGCCGCGGGACGCGGGCGATGACGACGTTGCAGAAGCTGCCCCAGACGGCGCCGAACACCGCGGCCATCGCCGTCGCCAGCGGCGACGACAGGAGGGCGGCCGTATCATCCATGCGGCTCGATGCTAAGGTTCGCGGGGCCTTGAAGGGAAAATATCGTTCCTCACGCCGCCCGCTCGGGCTGCTGCTGCTGGTGGCCGCCGGCTGCCACGCGCGCCAGCCCGACACGGGGCCGCACCGGGTCGCGCTGGCCGAAGCCGTGAAGCCGGCGGTCATGGCAGCCGGCCTGCGCCACCTTGGCGGCGCCCACTACCACGCCACCCTGAGGATGAGCGCCGGCCGCCCGGGCGCCGCGCCGGTCACCGTCACCACGATTACCGACGTCTGGCTGGACCGCGCGGGCAATTACAAGGTCCACGAAGACAACGACCGAGACGGCGGGCGCGACGTCGTCCTTTACGGGCGCGAGCTGGCCGTTGCGCTACGCTATGGAAAGATGATCCGACGGGTCGCCGAAGAACCGGAACCGACGCGCCTCCTCGAGCAGGCGCTGGGCGGGCCGTGGGCCGCGTTCGAGGTCGCCGGGCCGCGGCTGCGGGTCGACGACGCCGGGCCCGAGCTGGTGGGCGGCGCGGCGGCCACGCGCTACGCGCTGGGGCTGGGCGACGGCCGGGCGCCCGGCGCCGCGCCGCACGTCTACGGGCTGCGCGCCTGGCGAGCCGGCCTGACCGTCGACTCCCTCGCGGGGCGGGCGGTCATCGACGACGCCACCGGCGCCCTGATGGCCA
>CAZPUH010000432.1:0-1980 GCA_964589215.1 uncultured Myxococcales bacterium
CTTCGCGCCGCCCGGGCCGTCGGGTGGCGAGCCGCCGCCAGCGCCGCATCCGGCGAGCAGCGAAGCCAGCAGACCGACGGCCGCCCGCCGCGCGGTGGCGCCGGTCATTGCGGCCCAGCGCCGGCGCGGACCGCCGCTTCGACGCCCGACGCCGGGTCCGGCGTCGCGGGGTAGGGCGGCGTGAAGCCGGTTCCGCTGGCCGTCGTCGTGCCGCTGGTGTTCGTGAACAGGTTGTTGCGCGCGAGCATGTCGCCGCCGCTCGTGACCTGCAGGGGCCCCTTCACCCCGCTGTAGACGTTGCTCTCGACCAGCAGGTGCGTGCCGGCGCCCGCGTTCGTGCAGTACGAGTTCCCCGACGACGTGAAGAGGTTGTCGTAGACGTGGATCTTGCCCGCGCGGCTGCGCGGCATGCGTTGCGACACGTTGTCGGCCCACCAGTCGTGGTGCCAGGTGACGTTCAGGTGGCCGACGTCGATGGCCAGGTTGTCGTCCGCGCCGATCAGGTTCGAGAACCGGTGGCCCTCCGAGCCCGTCGAGTCGTTGCCGCTGTTGTCGCTGCGCGGGGTGTAGTGGAACTTGGTCCACGACACCGTCACGAAGTCCGAGCCGTTGGTGATGTCCAGGTTGCCGTCGGTGCCGTCCGACACGTCGCAGTGGTCGAACCAGATGTGGTGGGACGCGCCGTTCACCGTCACGGCGTCGTTCCCCGACGAGCACCCCACCGACGCGTCGTAGTCCGGGTCCAGCGCGCAGTTGCCGACGCCGTACCCGACGATCTTCAGGTTGCGGATGATGACGTTCGACGAGCCGCCGAGCCCCAGGTGGCCGTGCACCTCGGCGCCGCACAGGCCCACGATCGTCTTGTTCGAGCCGACGTTGATCTTGGCGGGCGAGAGCACGCCTTTGACGTAGATGACGGCGGCGCCGGTGCCGCCGGCCGCCGACGCCAGCGCCGAAGCGGTCGTCACGATCTGCGGTGTGGCGGTGCCACCCCCGGTCGTCGTCGAGACGTTCATCCCCGACACGGCGGCCCAGCCGACCAGCGGGCTGGCAGGCGGGGGCGTCGTGCAGCTGGAAGCGCCGCCGGTGCCCCCGGTCGCCGCTCCGGCCGCGCCCGTCCCGCCGCGTCCGCCCGACCCGCCGGTCACGGCCCCGGCCGTGCCCCCCTGGCCCGCGCGCCCCCCGGTCGCGCCGCCGGTTCCCGTCTGACCTCCAGTCATCCCCGGGTTGCCGGCCGCTCCCCTGCCGCCCGTCGCGCCGCCGGTGGCGACCTGGCCACCGCTTCCGGTCGCGCCACCGCTGGCGCTCCCCCCGGCGCCGGTCGAGCCGCCGCTGTGGGTGGCGCCTCCGGAACCGGGGTTGCCGCCCGAGCCCGGGTTGCCGCCGGTCCCCCCGCCCGGATCGGCACCCGATCCGCCGCAGGCGGCGAGCAGAAGACAGGCGAGCAGGGGGGGGCAGAGCGGCTGACGCATTCGAACCTCCAGGCGCGACGGCGGGGTAGGGGCGCGCCGCTGCTCAATGCCGGGCGTGTCCCGCGTCGATCACGAAATCGACGCCCGGTTCACAGGACGAAGTTGACGAGCAGCTTCTCTTCGCCGCGCAGCAGGTCCTCGGGGAAGCGCCACTTCTTGAGGTGGCTCGCGTAGCACCGCCGGACGTCGCGCGGCGCGCTGTCCGCGCCCAGGATCTGCACCAGGTCGACGGCGCCGTTGGCCTTGATCTCGAACGCGGCGCCCAGCTCGACGGGCGGCCCCTGGTCCGGATCGTCCAGGCAGTCGCGCAGCTCCGGGGCTCGGGTCGTCGCGAAGGCCCGCAGGGCCTGGGTTCGCTGGGTCTCGTCCATCGGCTTGCGGTCGGGCAGCGGCACCAGCGCCGGGGCCGGCGCGTGGGCCGACCTGGCGCGGCGCGATGCGACGGCAGGGGGTGGGCGGCTGGCGACGCCGTGCGCCGGACCGGCGGCGGGCTCCGCGCACGCCACGG
>CAZPUH010000433.1:0-10294 GCA_964589215.1 uncultured Myxococcales bacterium
CGACCCCCAACCCGTGCACGGGCAAGTGGGTCACGTCGTTCTGAGGCGCCGCTACTCGCGTCGCCAGGCCCGCAGGATCTCGTCGACGCGGGCGTTGGCCTTGTCGTCGACGGTCTGACGCGCCGGATCGGCGTCGAACCAGGCGACCGTGCGGCGGATGCCCTCGGCGAACGGGATCTGCGCCTGCCAGCCGGGCACGAACGACTTGACCTTCGTGTTGTCGAACAGCGCGCACCAGCTCTTGTCGCCCAGCAGGCCCGGCCCGGTCTCGGGGTCGACCTTGGCGATGAAGGCGCTGGGCACGTGCACCAGGTTGGGCTCGGCGCCGGCAGCGCGGCCGACCAGCCGCAAGATCTGGTCCCAGGTCAGCCACTCGTCGGACGTGATGTGGAACGCGTGCCCGATGGCGCGCAGGTTGCCGCAGAGGCCGATGAAGGCGCGCGCGAAGTCGTCGGCGTGGGTCAGCGTCCACAGCGACGTCCCCTCGCCGTGGATGATTACCGGCAGGCCGCGCCGGATGCGGTCGATGATCGTGTAGTCGGACTTGCTGACCGCCACCGGCACGATCGTGTCGTAGGTGTGCGACGGGCGGACGATGGTCATCGGAAAGCCGCTGGCGCGGTAGGCGCGCATCAGCGTCTCTTCGCAGGCGATCTTGTCGCGCGAGTACTGCCAATAGGGATTCGCCAGCGGCGTCGACTCGGTGATCACCGGGTGCGAGGGCGGCTTCTGATAGGCCGAGGCCGAGCTGATGAAGATGTACTGCCCCGTCGCAGCGGCGTCCGGCTGGCCCGAGAACCAGGCGATGTCGCGCTCGACGTCGGCGGTCGTGAAGGCGATCCAGTCGACGACCACGTCGTAGCGCGCGCCCCGCAGCGCCGCGGGCGGCGCGCCGCTGTGGACGTCGTGGGAGATGACCTTCACCCCCTTGGGCAGCGGGTACTTGCTGGTCTTGCCCCGGTTGATGAGGTGCAGCTCGTGCCCCTGCTCGACGATCAGCCGGCTGAGCGTCGAGCTGATGTTGCCGGTGCCGCCGATGAAAAGGATCTTCATGGCGCGCAGTATATCCGCGCCGCCGCGCGCGCCTTCAAAAGGTTCCGCCGACGCCCAGCAGGGCCACCCCCGGCTGGACCAGCACGCGCGGAGACACCGCGCTCGCGTGCTGCGGCTGCGCGGCCGGCTCGTGCGAGAGCAGCACGTCATCGAAGAGCATCGCGGTCAGCGGGGCCAGCGCCAGCGCGTAGGGCGCGCGGCAGGGGACGTGCTCGGACACCTCGGCGCCGCAGCCGGACACGTCCGCCAGCGAATACGTGAGAGCCAGGCCGGCGGCGAGCCCGCCCACCCGAAGCAGCAGGCTCTCCACCGAGCGCAGCGCGTGCCGGTGGGCGAGATGGACGACCGGCCCCGCGACGAGGTAGGCGGCCCCCAGCGCGTACACGGCGGCCGGCGTCCCGCTGCGTGTGTGGTCGTTGTCCGTCATGGAGACCACGATCGATATGCCGGCCGCGGCCGCCACGTCGGCCACCAGCGACGGCGCGCCGTACCAGTCGGACGCCGGCTCCGGCGGTTCACCGGGAAAGGGGGCGGTCGAAGGCTCCACCCCGACCGGCTCGATCGTCAGCTGGGGAGCCGCGCCCGGCACGTTGGCGAGGAGCGTCGTCGCGAGGGGCAGGACCAGGAACCAGGTCATGCACGTCACGACAGCAAGGCCGGTGCCGTCGACCAGCGCGACGCCCGACGCCGGGCCGGGCTCTGTTCCGGTGCCCGCCCCGTCGAAAATCAACCAGAGGCGTTCACGGCTGGGCACCGTCGGTCCGGACCGACGGGCCCGCTGCCATTCGGCTGACGCGCGCAGTATATATTCGTCCCCCCATGCCGTACGACCACAGCACCGTCGAGCCGAAGTGGCAGTCCCGATGGCGGGAAGCCGGGCTCCACCGGACCCCCACCGACCCGTCCAAGCCCAAGTTCTACGCGCTGGACATGTTCCCCTACCCCTCCGGCGCCGGGCTTCATGTCGGTCACTGCGAGGGCTACACGGCGACGGACGTCATCACGCGCTGGAAGCGGATGCAGGGGTTCCGCGTGCTGCACCCGATGGGCTGGGACGCGTTCGGCCTGCCCGCCGAGAACTACGCCATCAAGCACGGCGTGCACCCGCGCGTCACGACCCAGCAGGCCATCGCCAACTTCAAGCGGCAGATCGACGCCGTCGGGTTCGCGTACGACTGGACGCGCGAGATCGACACCACCGACCCGGCGTACGTGAAGTGGACGCAGTGGATCTTCCTGAAGCTGTTCGAGCGCGGCCTGGCGTACGAAGGGGTCGTCCCCATCAACTGGTGCCCGGTCGACAAGACGGGGCTCGCCAACGAGGAGGTGACCCAGGGGCGCTGCGAGCGGTGCGGCAGCCCGGTCATCCGCAAGGACCTGCGGCAGTGGCTGCTGCGCATCACCAAGTACGGCGATCGCCTGCTGGCGGATCTCGACGAGCTGGACTGGCCCGCGTCGACCATCGCCATGCAGCGCAACTGGATCGGCCGCAGCGAGGGGGCCGAGGTCGTGTTCAAGAGCGCGGCGCCGGTGGCGGGCCGCGAGATCCGCGTGTTCACGACCCGGCCCGACACGCTGTACGGCGCGACCTACATGGTGCTGTCGCCCGAGCACCCGCTGGTCGACGAGCTGACCAGCGAGGGGCAACGCGCGGCCGTGCGGGCGTACCAGGAAGAGGCACGGCGCAAGAGCGATCTCGAGCGGACGGACCTGGCCAAGGACAAGACCGGCGTCTTCACGGGCGCGACGGCGACGAACCCCGTGAACGGCAAGCAGGTCCCGATCTGGATCGCGGACTACGTGCTGGCCAGCTACGGCACGGGCGCCATCATGGCCGTGCCGGCGCACGACGAGCGCGACTTCGCGTTCGCGAAGAAGTTCGGCCTGCCGATCGTGCAAGTCGTGGCGCCGGCCGGTGGCGGCGCGGCCAAGCCCGACGAGCCGTTCACCGCCGAGGGCGTGGCGGTGAACTCCGGCCCCATCGACGGGCTGCCCACCGCCGAGGCGAAGAAGGCCGTCATCAAGCTGCTGGAGGAGCGCGGCGCCGGCAAGGGCGCGGTCAGCTACCGGCTGCGCGACTGGGTGTTCTCGCGGCAGCGCTACTGGGGCGAGCCCATCCCGCTGGTCCACTGCGAGAAGGACGGCGTCGTGCCCGTGCCCGAGTCGGACCTGCCCGTGCGCCTGCCCGACGTCGAGACCTACGCACCGACGGGCACGGGCGAGTCGCCGCTGGCGGGCATCGAGAGCTTCGTAGCGACGACCTGTCCGAAGTGCGGCGGCCCGGCGCGGCGCGAGACCAACACGATGCCGCAGTGGGCGGGCTCGTGCTGGTACTACCTGCGGTATCTCTCGCCGAAGGACGACGCGCGTCCGTTCGAGCCGGCGGCCGAGAAGGAATGGATGGCGGTCGACCTGTACGTGGGCGGCGGCGAGCACGCCGTGCTGCACCTCCTGTACGCGCGGTTCTGGCACAAGGTGCTGTACGACATGGGGCTGGTCCACACGAAGGAGCCGTTCAAGAAGCTGCGGCACCAGGGGACCGTGCTGGCGTATTCGTACCAGGACAGCCTGGGGCGCTATCACGAGGCCAGCGAGGTCGAGTTCCGGGGCGAGACGCCCGTGCTGAAGGCGACCGGCGAGACGCTGACCAGCACCGTCGAGAAGATGGCGAAGTCGAAGTTGAACGGCGTCAACCCGGACGACGTCATCCGCGACTACGGCGCGGACGTGATGCGCCTCTACGAGATGTTCATGGGCGAGTTCGAGCTGCCGAAGCCCTGGGACCCGCGCGCCATCGAGGGCGTGAACCGGTTCCTGAAGCGCGTGTGGCGGCTGTGCGAGGAGTGGGACCCCGCGCGCGCGCCGGTGGGCGACCCGCACGAGCGGCTGCGCCACAAGACCATCAAGCGCGTGACCGGCGACCTCGAGCGGATGCAGTTCAACACCGCCATCGCGGGGCTGATGGAGTACCTGAATGCGCTCACCAGCGCCGGAGCCACGCACGCGGACCTGGTGGCGCTGGTGAAGCTGGTGGGGCCGTTCGCGCCGCACCTGGGCGACGAGGCGTGGGAGCGCATCGGCGGCACCGG
This sequence comes from uncultured Myxococcales bacterium, assembly GCA_964589215.1. GTDB lineage: Bacteria > Myxococcota_A > Polyangia > Fen-1088 > Fen-1088 > JADGRB01. The sequence continues at coordinate 4,143 of CAZPUH010000433.1, forward strand.
CTTCCTGCTGCAGGCCCCGTGGCCGACCTACGACGAGGCGCTGACCATCGACAACCGCGTCACCGTCGGCGTGCAGGTCGACGGCAAGCTGCGCGGCGACGTCGAGATCGCCCGCGACGCCACCGAAGACGAAGCCCGCACCGCCGCCCTCGCCATCCCCAACGTCACCAAGCACCTGGAGGGGCGCACGGTGAAGAAGTTCATCTACAAGCCCGGCCGGATCATCGGGATCGTGACCGGCCCGGCGTAGGGGCGGGTTCGCTTCGTCAGCTCGGGAGGTCCGGGAAGAGCCCGGGCATCCAGCGGTGCGCCAGCTCGGCGGGAAACACCAGGTGCACGGGAGAGCGGGGTCCGTCGGAGGCGAGGACCCCTCTCGCGAGCAGCGCCGACAGGATCCGCCGCCCCTGTCTGTCGCCGGTCCCGGCGACGGCGTCGACCTCGCCGCGGGGCAGCTCGCCCCGATGCAGAACGGCTTCGAGGACGCGCCCGGCCTGCGCGGGCAGCGTCCCGAGGGCGATCTCCTCGTTCGCCCAGAGCATGACGCGGGCTCGCAGGCGATCGGGCTCGACCAGCGTCTCCATGAACCGGACCTGGTCGATGCAGACGTTCAGGAAGAAGCGCGTGAATTCTGCGAGGGCTTCTTCGCTGAGCGTTCCGCGCCCGTCGAGATCGTTGCGGCGGGGCAGATCGCAGTTGGAGAGCAACCCCTTGTACCGCTCGACGTTGCGCGCGAGCCCGCGCGCGACGGACCACACACCCCCCGTGTCGAGCGCTGACAGCAGCATGGCGTGCGACATGAGCCGCGCGACCCGGCCGTTTCCGTCGAGGAACGGGTGCATCCAGAGCAGCCGGTGGTGGGCCGCCGCGGCGGCCATGACGGACTCGCCGTTCCCGAGGCTGCCGTAGACCTGCTCGAACCGCGCGAGAAACCTGGGCAGCGCTCCCGCGCTGACCGGAATGTGCCGCCCGACGCGAACGTCCCGCCGGCGCAGCTCCCCGGGAACGACGCGCGCGCGTTCCTTGGTGTCCGGGTCTTCCAGATGAAGAAGGTCGTCTGGCAGATGCTCGCAAAACTTCCGGTGGACCTCGACGATGCCCTCGGCGCTGACTGCGCGACTGCCGGACAGCCCGCCGTCGTCGATCCACCGCTGCACCAGAATGTGCGCCTTGGCCTCGAGCTGCAGATCGCGCTTCTTCCGATCCCGGCTGTAGTCGTTCCTCAGCGCCCGCTCGATGTCGATCGGGTGCGTGTCATGCCCCTCGATGAGGTTCGAGTAGTAGCAGTTCATCGCCCGAACCAGATTCGCCAGCGCCGGCTGCATCGCCCGCGGCACACTCCGCCGAAACCCCGCCGACAGCCGCGTCAGCTCGAACGCCAGCTCATTCAACGCCTCCCGGTGCCGCGATCCCCCCTCGATGAGCAACGGCTCCATCCCGGAGACCGGCTCGCCCCGGTCGAGAGATTTCCGGTCCGCACGCATGTCCGGATCATAACACGCAAATAAGCATGTAATTACATGCACATGAGAACATGTTAAAACTCCACGTGTCCGCTCTCATGTCCGCTTCCATGTCCGGATCGGAGGCCACCCTCCCTCCGGTCGGAGGTCCAGCATTCCCCATCGAGCTGCGCCCCCTCGCGACCGTTGACGCCCCCCCCACCGATGGCGTAAGACGCTCGCGCACTTTCCATCGCCGGCGTAGCTCAGTGGTAGAGCAACGGTTTCGTAAACCGTAGGTCCCCGGTTCAATCCCGGGCGCCGGCTCAGCGGAATCATTGGGGAATCGGAGGCGCGCGGGTTGAGCTCGCGGCAGAAGGCGATGTGCCTGGCCTCATTCCACGACCCGGCCAAGTCGGAGTCGGTCGCCCGAGGGGCTCGATTTCGGCGCCCTGATATCTCCCCCAGCCCTTGAAAGTCGGAGGCTCCCCCTGGAACGAGCGGGCCGGGGCTCTGCTCGCTGGGCTGGACCCGAAGCGCGAGGGGGAGTATCGGATCGTTCATGTGCCGTGTCGTCGTCACCGGGTCCGGGCCCTCCTGGACCGCCTTCACGAGGCGCGGAAGGAAGTGGGCGTATGGCATCCGCCCATAAACGAGCTGCAGAGCACGCCGTCGCCGAAGTACAGCAAGGAAACAGGTCCTGGTGGACCGAGAACACGATGTCCTACGACTGGCGGAACCAGATCGAGGCGCCGCGGTTTTCGCGCGAATGGTTCGACGCCATCGACCGAAGGTTCCTGGAGAGCGCGAGGCTTTACGGAACCGAGAGCCGCCCGTTCGACAGGATCATTCCACTGGATCGATTGGCGGGCGCGCGCGTGCTGGAGATCGGCTGCGGAATGGGATTTCACACCGAGACCATGGTGCGCGCGGGCGCCCGAGTCACGGCGGTGGACCTGTCGCCGACCTCCGTCGGCGCGACTCGCCGGCGGTTGGAGCTGAAGGGCCTTCAGGCAGAGGTTGTAGAGGGGGACGCCGAAGAGCTCCCGTTCCCCGACCGCTCCTTCGACTTCGTGTGGTCCTGGGGCGTCATCCACCATTCCTCGCGCACGGGACGCGTCGTGCGAAACATCGCGCGAGTCCTGCGCGCGGAAGGCGAATGTCGCGTGATGGTCTACAACCGGCTGAGCACCTGGGCGATGTCGATTTTCGTCCGAGACCATCTGCTCCGCGGGCGATTCCTGAACAAGTCGTTCGAAGAGACGCTCTATCAGTCGTCCGACGGATTCACGGCCCGCTTCTACGTGCAGGAGCAGTTCGAAGACTTGTTCCGCACGTTTTTCGAGCAGGTCAGCTCGACGATCATGGGTCAAGAAAGCGACGTCCTGCCGCTGCCCCGCAAAGTTCGTGACGTGACCATCCGACTTCTCCCGCGCTCCTACCGCGAACGTGCACAGGCTAAGCGCGGCAGTTTCATCTTCCTGACCGCTTCAAGACCGGGTTGAGATAGAGCGCGACGCGCTGTAGTCCTGCGCATCGGACGCTCTCGAGAACGCCGTCGTTCCCGAGGGCGTCGGCGCCACTTCTCAATTGCGAACCGGCTCGACCTATCAGTGCACACGCGCTCGCGAGCGAGCAGATACGCGAAGAAGCGACGACCTTCGCGTCGGCCCCGGCCCGTCTACTGAGGGAGAGCAGTCATGAGCAAGAAGCACGTGCGCCGATTTTCTGGAGCTGTCATTGGGCTTGGACTTCTGTTGGCATTTCCAACCATGGCGTCCGCCACGCGGGGCCGGGTGAAAGTAGCGAACAACACGATTGTCACCGACCGGGGCACGCTCATCAGGGGCGGCCGCGTCTCCCTCGACATCTGGGACGAAACGCCCTCCCAGGCTGACATCGATACGATGAAAAACAGCCGCGGATTGAACGCTTTTCACATCTACGCCGAGTACCCCGGCGGCGGCAAATCCGGTGGGTACAACGCCGCCAAGGTCGACAAGGTCGTTGACCTGGCGGACACAAACGACCTGTACGTCATCTTGACGATCGGCTCCGGCGGCGGCAACGGGACTTTCAACCAGAGCTTCGTGACGTCGTTCTGGAATTTCTATGCGCCACGCTACAAGGACAGAACGCACGTCGTTTACGAAGTCTGCAATGAGCCGCAGGCGTGGTCCGCGCCGTACAACAGCAACACGCTCAACATGGAAAAGAACGCGTACACCCAGATTCGCGGACTGGCTCCGGATACTCACATCATGATGATGTCTTACTCCCAGGTGAACAACTGGACCCAGGCCGCCAATGAGTCCGCCAACCTGGGCGTCAAGTGGGACAACGCCTCCGTCGCCTTCCACACGTACGGAATAGATGGAAAGGAAGACAGCTCACTGACGAGTTTCTACAATGCCATGAAAGCCAAAGGCATCCCGTATGCCTGCACCGAGCCCAATCTGACCCTGAAAGCCATCACCACGAAGCTCTTCGAAAGGGACGGGGTCTCCGAAACGCAATTCATCAGCGTTCACGACATCGCCACCAACAGCTCCGCGTTCAGCAGCTGGATCACCAGCAACAAGATTTGCTGGACGCCCGACTTCGGCACCTGGCCGTCTTGCTCGGGCAGCGTCGCCGGCACGGGCGGCACCACGGGCTCCGCCGGGGCCAGGGGGACCGGGGGAGCCTCGGCGAGCGGCGCCGGTGGCGCGGCGCGGGGCGGCGGCGGCAGGTCCGGGATCGGCGGCGCGATGACCGGAACCGGCGGAGCCATGGCTGGAACCGGCGGCGCGACGGCCGAAACCGGCGGCGCGCCCGGCAGCGGCGGCTCGATCGTGGCTGGAACGGGCGGCACGACGCCAGGGACCGGCGGCGCCCCCAGCACCGGCACGGGCGGAACCCCGAGCAACGGCACGGGCGGCTCGCCGGGGCTCGGCACGGGCGGTTCGGGCACCGCGCCCGACGAAAGCGGGGCCAGCGGCTGCGCGTGCGCGGTCACCACAGGGGGCACACGCGGAAGCGCCGCCGCCTTCGGCCTGCTCGGGCTGGCGCTCTTCGGATGGCGAGCGCGCCGTCGCGCGCTGAAGCGCGGCCGCGAGCTGCGAGGTTAGCGAGAGATCTCGATCGAGGCGCCGCTGGATGCCCGGGCGGCCTCGCATGGTCGATCCGACCGCGCCGTCGCCCGACTCGACCGCGGTGCGCGTGGCTCTCTGGCGCGCGTTGCATGTCCGGCTGGATGCGGCTCCGCACGTCTTCGAAGACGAGCTCGGCGCGCGGCTGGCCGCGCCCGAAGCGGGCTGGCAAGCCGGACATGCGTCCCCAGGGCACACGCCCGCTCCGGGCCTCGATCGTGGCGCGCGCCCGTTTCATCGAAGATCTGGCCCGTTCGCGCAGCGCCATCCGGAGCTCGCGTCCCACCTGAAGGTCTTCGAGATCGACCGGCCAGGTCCCCAGGCGTGGAAGCAGCGTCGCCTGGTCGAAAGCCGCCGGAGCTCCTCCAGCTGGCGACAGCGGCCGACTTTCGTCAGGTGCGCCACGTCTCGGCGGCTGCCCTGGCCGACCGCTACTTCGCCGGCCGCACCGACGGCCTCCGCCCACCCAGCAACGGCGAAGAGTTCTGGTGGCGATGACCTGACCGGCCAACAGTTGACGGCGGGCGACCGATCGGCGAAACGAGGCGGTCATGGGCAAGGTTCGCGTCAGCGCATTCTCGGTGTCCCTCGACGGCTTCGGCGCCGCGCTGGGGCAGAGCCTCGAACATCCGTTCGGCGTCGGCGGCCTGGCCGTCGCGAGCTGGTTCACGTCGACCAGGACGTTTCACGAACACCTCGGGACGGGCGGCACGGGAGCCACCGGGGTCGACGATGACGTCGCAGCCGCGGCGCTGAAGGGGATCGGGGCGTGGATCCTAGGGCGCAACATGTTCGGACCCGTGCGCGGGCCGTGGCCGGACCTGGAGTGGAAGGGGTGGTGGGGGCCCAATCCGCCCTACCACACGCCGGTCTTCGTGCTGACCCACCACGCGCGGCCCGACCTGCAGATGGAGGGCGGCACCGTCTTCCACTTCGTCACCGGCGGCATCCACGAGGCGCTCGAGCGCGCCCGGGCGGCGGCCGGCGACCGCGACGTCCGCATCGGCGGCGGCGCGGCGGTCATCCGCCAGTACCTGCAGGCCGGGCTGATCGACGAGATGCACCTCGCGATCAGCCCGGTGGTCGTCGGGGCCGGCGAATCCCTCTTCAAGGACGTGAACCTCCCCGCGCTCGGCTACGCCGTCGCCGACAAGCGCATGGGCGAGAACGCCATGCACGTCGTCATCAAGAAGGGCGGCTGACCCTCGCCCCTACCCCACCGACGTGACGGCCTTCAGCAGCTGCTGGAGGCCGACCGTCTTGTGAAGGCAGCCGGCGATGTCGTGGAGGCGTTTCAGCTCGCGGCAGTCGCCGCCGGCGGTCAGGATGACGACGGGGATGGCCGCGATGGCGGGATCGCGCGCGCGCTCGACCAGGAACGTGCGGCCGTCCATCACGGGCATCATCAGGTCCAGCAGGACGACCCAGCCGGCGTCGCCGTGCGCGCGCAGCCAGTCCAGGGCCTCGCGGCCGTACTCGACGGCGTGCACGGTGAGCCCTTCCAGCGACAGCGCGTCGATCAGCGACTCGCGCAGATCGGGGTCGTCATCGACGAGCAAGACTCGACGCGCGGACATCTCAG
>CAZPUH010000434.1:0-1127 GCA_964589215.1 uncultured Myxococcales bacterium
CATCTTCTAAGGCGCGTTATAGGGGTGCAGTCGGGGACAGTCAAGGTTGCCGGCCGTCCTTCGCTGCGAAAACGTGGCAGACTGCCCCGGCGTGTTTCTTCCGCTCCGCGACGACAACCCACGCACGCGGTTCCCCGCCGCGACGCTGCTGCTCATCGCGGCCAACGCGGTGGCCTTTCTTTTCCAACTTTCGCTGACGGCGCGCGGCCAGAAGCTGCTGGCGCTGGAGGCGGGGGCCATCCCGTACGAGATCGTCAACCGGGTCGACATCGTGCCGCGGGATCTGCTGCCCGTCCCGGGATCCATCTGGACCTCCATGTTCCTGCACGGCGGGTGGGGGCACCTCATCGGGAACATGTGGTTCCTGTGGGTCTTCGGCGACAACGTCGAGGAGGCGATGGGGTCGATCCGCTACCTCGTCTTCTACTTCCTGGTCGGGACGGTCGGCGCGCTGTCGCAGTGCTACGCGATGCCGGACTCGACGGCGCCCATGATCGGCGCCTCGGGCGCCATCGCCGGTGTGCTGGGCGGGTACCTCATGCTGTATCCGCGGGCGCGCATCGCCACGCTGGTGATGATCCCCTTCCTGTGGCCGGTCATCGGCGTGCCCGCCTGGATCTTCCTGGGGGGCTGGTTCGTCGCCCAGTTCGCGCTGCCCAGCAACTCGGGCATCGCGTGGATGGCGCACGTGGGCGGCTTCATCGCCGGGGTTGGCGCGGTGCGCCTGCTGGCCCGGTCGCGCCGCGGGCCCCCGGCGGCGCCCGTCGAATACATCCCGCCGCCGCGCCGCACCTGGTGATCGCGCGTTCGGGCAACGCAACGCTTGACAGCGGCGCGGCCACGCGCAAAATCGGCGCCGCTCGAAGCGAGGCTGCGGCGAGCAGAACGGCGGATTAGCTCAGTTGGTTAGAGCAGGCGTTTCATACGCGCCGGGTCCGGGGTTCGAGTCCCTGATCCGCCACGAGAGAAAGAATTAGCTGAATGAAACGCGTCGAGAAGCCCTGGGGGCACGAGATGATCTGGGCGGTCACCGACCGCTACGTCGGCAAGGTCCTGCACATCAAGGCCGGCCACAAGCTCTCGCTGCAGTACCACAACAAGAAGGACGAGACCGTCATGGTCTGGGC
>CAZPUH010000435.1:0-5850 GCA_964589215.1 uncultured Myxococcales bacterium
GAAGCAACGGGTGGCCATCGCCCGCGCCCTGGTGAACAGGCCGAAGGTGCTGCTGATGGACGAGCCCTTCGGCGCGCTGGACGCCCAGACGCGCGAGGAGATGCAGGAGCTGATGCTGCTGCTGCAACGGCACGAGCGCACCACGGTCCTCTTCGTCACGCACGACATCGAGGAGTCCATGTACCTGTCCAACCGCGTGCTGGTGTTCTCGCACCGGCCGGGCCGGATCCTGCGCGACGTGACCATCCCGTTCGGTCCCGGCGCCGAGCGGACGTTGGACCTGAAGCTCGCGCCCGAGTTCGCCCTGCTCAAGCGCGAGCTGTTCCAGCTGCTTCACCGATCGCCCCGGTCGACCCACGCCCTCAACGCCCTCGCCACAAAACAAGGAGAACAGGAATCATGCTGAGAAGATCCATGTCCGCGGCCGCTCTGGTCGCCATCGTCGCTGCGTCCAGTGGGAGGGCCGGCGCCGGCGCGCTGAAGCCGTATCGCGTGGGGTTCAACGCGTGGATCGGGTCGATCGCCTTCTTCGTCGCCCAGGAGAAGGGCTTCTTCAAGGACGAAGGGCTGGACGTGCAGACCAAGAGCTTCAGCTCGCCCGGCGACGGGCTGGCGCCGCTGATCGCGGGGAGCCTGGACGCCCACCTCAGCACCGCGGACAGCGTGCTCACGGTGCTGGACAAGGCGCCCGGCCAGCTGAAGGTCGTCTACCTGACGGACACGTCGGCGGGCGCCGACGCCATCCTGGCCAAGAAGGACATCGCCGACATCAAGGGGATGAAGGGGAAGAAGGTGGCCGCCACGCTGGGGCAGTGCAACCAGCTGCTGCTCGAGAAGGCGCTGGAGAAGGCCGGCCTGACCGACAAGGACATCCAGCTCATCAACATGAACCCCGACGACGCGGGCGCCGCGTTCTCGGCGGGCAAGGTGGACGTGGCGGTGACCTGGGAGCCGTGGATCACCAAGATCTCGGGCGAGAAGAAGGGGCACGTCATCTTCAGCTCGAAGGAGACACCGAACTTGATCCTGGACGTGCTGGCGATCAGCGCGCGCACCGCCAAGTCGAAGGCGCCCGAGACGAAGGCGTTCCTGCGCGCGTTGAACAAGGGCTACGACTTCGTCCAAAAGAACCCCGACGAGGCGGCCGCCATCGCCGGCAAGGCGCTGGAGCAAAAGCCCGACGAGGTGAAGGCCATGCTGCCGAAGGTGAACCTCTACAGCGGCAAGCAGAACCTGGCGGTGCTGGCCGGGCCGGCGGCGAAGGCCTCGGCGCAGGTCGCGCAGTTCTTCAAGGACAAGAAGGTCAACGAGACGCTGGTGGACGTCAACACGCTGTATGACGCCTCGTACTTGAAGTAGCGGAGGCGACGATGAGCAAGACCGCCCTCTTGATGATCGACTTTCAGCGCGACTTCTGCGCGGCCGGCGGGTACTCGGACCGGTTCGCCGGCCTCGAATGGGTCAAGCCGATCATCGGGCCGGCCCAGCGCCTGCTGGCGGCGGCGCGCAAGGCGCGGCACCTGGTCGTTCACACACGCGAGGGGTACGCGCCCGATCTGTCCGACTGCTCGCCGGGCAAGCTGCAGCGAAGCCGAAACGCCGGCAGCGAGATCGGGTCGCGCGGGCCGATGGGGCGGCTGCTGATCCGCGGCGAGTACGGCCACGACATCATCGACGAGCTGGCGCCGCTGCCGGGGGAGATCGTCGTCGACAAGGCGAGCTACGGCGCCTTCTGCGGCACCAACCTCGAGCGCATGCTGCGGGCGCGCGGCGTCAGCACGCTGGTTTTCGCCGGAGTCACGGCGGACGTCTGCGTCCACACGACCCTGCGCGAAGCGTACGATCGCTGGTTCGACTGTCACTACGTGGCCGACGCGATCTCTTGCTTCGACCCCGAGATCCGTCGGGCCTGCGAGAAGATGATCGAGGAAGAAGGCGGCATCTGGGGCGCCCTGACCACCGTCGACAAGATGATCCGCGCCTGGGAGGTCTGACCGGGGAGAGGGCCTCAGCGCGCCGAGATCGAGAACGCCTCCAGGTGAGACGGCCCCTCGTTGAAGCTGGGGGTGCCGGTGTGATCGCAGGACGGGACGTACAGCGTGTGGGCGACGGCCAGCGGCGGGGCGAAGCGCTGGCCGGGGCCGGCCAGCCGCACCCGCTGCAGGATCTGCCCGTCGCGGACGCGGACCCAGTACAGCGTCCCGCGCCCGCCGGGCGGGCCGGTGTCGACGACCGCCGCGAACGGCTCGCCCCCGACGTCGACGACGGTCACGCCGCTGGGATGGCCGCGAAACGCCGTGGTGCTTTCCGGATCGCCGAAAGGCGGCGCCTGCCAGCGGGGCACCAGGTGCGGGCTGCCGCCGGCCATGCTGATCTCGATCGCCTGCAGGCCGGCCGGGTGCACGTCGTCCATGACGAAGGTCGGCACCAGCGCGATGACGGCCCCGTCCAGCGCGACGATCTCCGGGCGGGTCACGATGGTGCCGGCCCAGGTGGCCTGGCAGCTGCCACCCCCCTCTCCGCAGCCGGCCATGATGGGCGCGCGGTCGTAGAGCGTCCCCAGGTGGGCGGCGTCGAAGAGGTAGACGCTGCCGTCCTTGCCGGGCTGGAGGATCACGGTGGGTCCGCCCGGCAGCGTCGTGACCGCCGGCGCGTTGGCCCCCAGGTCCCAGTCGAGCGCCGCGTAGCACCCGAGCAGGGTCATTCCGACGCAAGCCCGGTTCGCGCCCTCCGGGACCGGCTGGTTGGGGAGCAGCCGCGGCATGAAGATGTTGTCGCACGACGAGAGGCAGCTTCGCTGGGCGCCAGCACGTCGAAGCCGCCGCACATCAGCGGGTCGCACCCCGGATCGAAAGACAGGCCGTGGCCCGTCCGCAGCACGGCGTTCGCGAAGTCGCCGCGCGTCGGGTCCAGCAAGCCGTTGCCGGTCGGCACCAGCAGCTCGAACCCGTCGGGCGCCTGCGGGTTGGCGACGACCTGCGGCCCCCGGTGCGACCAGACGCCACCGCCGCAGAGCATTTCGCGGGCGCCGTCGCCGTTCTCGGGGCCGCAGTTGGCGTCGGCCGTGGTGACCAGCGAAGCGGTGACCGCGGCGGCCGCGCCCTGGCTCCTCCAGGCGTCGAGGTCGACCTCGAACAGCCAGCCGTGGAAGGGCTGGAGGTCGCGCACGTTGCCGTACGACGCGTAGACCAGCCCGACGGCGTGACCGGGCAGGCGCGCATAGGCCAGCGCCGAGCGTGAGTAGGCGTGCGCGGGCACGAAGTTGACGGTCCCCGTTCCGCCGGCGGCCGGCTTGCTGGCGGCCAGCGTCACCGTCGGGAATTGCGGGTCCAGGGCGCGCGCCTCGAGGTCCACCACCGCCAGGTGGTGGTTGGTGCGCGTCCAATCGGACAGCACGTCCTGCCACGCGACGACCAGGCGGTTGGTGTCGACGACGACCGGCGGCGCCGCCAGGTGCGCCGACATTCCGTCGGGGGCGGGCAGCGAGACGTGCCACACCTCGGCGCCGGTCACGGGATCGACGGCGGCGATCGTTCCGTCGGCGGTCGCGACCAGAACCTCCGCCTCGTTGCGCGACGTGATGGCGATGGGTGCCGAGAGCTCGCAGGCGCCCCGGGCCGCGGTCACGAAGGCGGGCGCCAGTGTCGGGGTGGCAAGGCGGGCGTCGCCGCCTCCGCCGGCGGCCGCTTTCCCGCCGGCGGCGTCGGTCGCGCCGGTGGGCACGCACGCGTCGCGCCCACCCGCCCCTCCCGCGCCGCGCGCGCCGGTCGCGTCGCGGCAGCCCGCCGCCGCGACCAGCCCCAGGCAGACCCACCCGACCGCGCGCATACGGCTCACTTTATCCCAGCGATGCGCCATCGGCGCCGGCCCCTCGATCTGGCGCGCCCGCTACGGGCTGCCGTACACCACGGTGTGGGACGGGCCGGCCGCGTTCTCTTGGGCCGCCAGCGTCCGCGAGTCCGGCGTGACGCACACCTTGTCGACCTGACTGGTTCCGCCGTACGCCTCGCGCCACACGAAACCTTGTAGGCAGAACGGGAAGTTGCTGTTGTCGACGGTGGCGGCGGCGTTGGCGTTCTCCTCGGCCGCGCGATCGCGCGCCGACGGGAGCACGCACACCTGATCGACGCCCGGCGTGGGCGCGGCGTCGCGCCAGACGTAGCCGTTCTGGCAGGTCTGGCACCCGAACGGCAGGTCCCAGCAGCCGGAGCTTCCCGGGCAGGTGCCCGGCGAGACGAGGCACTGCGTGCCGCACGCGTGGTTCGTGCAAGTTGGCGTGGCGGGCGCCGTCGCCGGGCAGGCGCTGGCCGCGCAGCAGTGGGAGGCCGTGCCTGGGCCGCCGGAGGTACAGACGTCCACGCAGTTTCCCGTCGACGACTCACACGTCAGGTTGGCGCCGCACGTGACGCCCGTACACTTCGCGATGCACGAGCCGGTCGCCGGGTCGCACTTGAGCCCCGACCCGCAGCTCACGCCCGTGCAGTTCGCGACGCACGAGCCGGTCCCCGTGTCGCACTTCTGACCGGTCGGGCAGCTGACCCCCGTGCACAGCGGGACGCACGTGCCGTCCGACGAGTTGCACTTGGTCCCGCTCGCGCAACTGACGCCGCTGCAGTTCGACACGCATGAACCGCTGGCGGGGTCGCACTTCAGCCCGGACCCGCAGCTGACGCCGGTGCAGTTCGCGACGCAGCCGCCGTTGCTGCTGGCGCACTTTTGACCGGCCGGGCAGCTGACGCCCGTGCAGTTCGCGACGCAGCCGCCGCTCGCCGGATCGCACTTGAGCCCCGACCCGCACGTCACGCCCGTGCAGTTCGCGACGCAGCTGCCAGTCGCCGGATCGCACTTGAGCCCCGACCCGCACGTCACGCCCGTGCAGTTCGCAACGCACGCGCCCGTGCCCGACGAACACTTCTGGCCGCTGGGGCAGCTCACGCCCGTGCACACAGGCACGCACGCGGCCGTCATCGAATCGCACTTCTGCCCGCTGGCGCAGGTCACGTCGCTGCAATTGCCAACGCAGGTCCCGTTGGCGCCCGCGCACTTCATTCCCGAGCCGCAGGTGACGCCGGCGCAGTTGCTGACGCACGACCCGGTGGTGCTGTCGCACTTCTGCCCCGTCGCGCAGGTCACGCCGCTGCACAGCCCCACACACGTCCCGGTGGCCGCCGCGCACTTCATCTGCGCCGCGCAGCTGACGCCGGTGCAGTTGCCGACGCACGATCCGCTGGTGGTGTCGCACTTTTGCCCGGACGGGCAGGTGACGCCCGTGCACAGCGGAACGCAGGTTCCGTCCAGAGGCTGGCACTTCGTCCCGGCCGCGCAGCTGACACCGCTGCAGTTGTCCACGCAGGTCCCCGTCGCTGCAGCGCACTTTTGCAGGGCGGCGCAGGTGACCCCCATGCAGTTCGGCTGGCACACGCCGCCCACGCACTTTTGAGCCTGCGGACAGGTCACCGACGCGCAGGCGCACGCAGACCCGGTGCACGAGTCGACACAGGTTCCCGCCTGGCACTTCTGGTTCGACGGACAGGTGACGCCGCTGCACTTGTCGACGCAGGTCCCGCCGGCGCAGCGCTGGTCCGTCGGGCAGGTGACCCCGACGCAGGCATCCACGCAGGTTCCGCCCGTGCATTTCTGCCCCATCGCGCAGGTCACGCCCGTGCACGCGTCGACGAAGGCGCCGGCGACGCACTTCTTCCCGCTGGCGCAGGTGACGTTCGCGCACGCGGACGAGCACAACCCGTTGCTGCAAGCCTCGCCCACCGCGCAGGTCACGCCCGCGCACGGGTCGCCGGCGCCGGCCGCGCCCGCCGTCCCGGCGCGACCACCCGGACCGCCGGCCGCCCC
>CAZPUH010000436.1:0-1341 GCA_964589215.1 uncultured Myxococcales bacterium
CCGGCGCGCGCCGCGGCGCCCATGCGAACGGATCGGGAGCGGCCTGGGCGGCGCGCGCGACGGTGAGGCCCACCAGCAGGGCGCCCGCCGCCAGCTTGGTCGCCAACTTGGCGCGATCCACCCCCGGAAGGTACCACCGGCTGGTGCGGGCACCTTTAGCGAATGAAGGTGGCGGCGCGCGCGACCGCGACGCTGCGCTCGGCCTGCGCCTCGGTGATGAGCTGCGCGTCGAGCAGCATCTGATACTCGCGCCGCAGGTGCGTGTTCAGCAGGTACGGCCCGTCGGTGTTGATCGTGTAGCGAACGCCCGCGTCCTCGAAGATGCGCAGGGCCGCCCCCAGGTCGTTCAGGTCGTCGACGGCGTGCGTGCGCAGGTTCGAGCTGGGGCAGATCTCCAGCACCGTCCCGGTCTCCGCGATCTTGCGGACCGCCTCCTCACTTTTGGCGGCCGCGATGCCGTGCCCGATGCGCGTGGGCGCCAGCTCCTTCAAAACCGCCAGGACACCTGCCGCCGCCGTGTAGGTCGTCTCGCCGGTGTGCACCGTGGTGCCCAGGGACGCCGCGCGCGCCCGCGCGAACAGATCGCGATAGCCGGCGACCTCTTCGCGCAGCTCCAGCGTATGGACCTCGGGACCGGCCAGGTCGATCCCGACCACGCCGCGCGCCCGGTACTTCACGGCCTTCTTGACGATGATCTCGTTCAGCTCCAGCGTGAACTCGCGCGCGAGGCAGAAGATGAGCCCGGCCCGCACGCCGTACTCCAGGCACGCTCGGTCCATCCCGCGCAGCGCCGCGTGGATGATGTGGTCCAGGTCGCGCTCGCCGCCCAGGTTGCGCTTCATCGGGTTGAAGCGCAGCTCGATCAGCGACACGCCGCTCGACCGGAACTCTTTCCCGATGATCTCGTAGACCGACCGCTCGATCGCGGCCGGCGACGACTGAATCTTCTCGGTCCAGTGGTGCAGGATCGCCAGGTAGTCGTCGAGCGAGGCGACGTTCTCGGGCTTGGCCGTGACCAGGTCCCGGAACTCCCAGTACGTCGACACCGGCAGCTTGAATCCCTGCTCGTGGGCGATCGACCAGAGGACGTGCGGCGCGACCGCGCCACCCACGTGGATGTGCAGATCGCAGAGCTCGAGGCCCGGGTCGAGCATTCGTCCCGTCCATGTTAGCGCGCCCGCCCCCGTTCCGGGAGGTGTGACGGTCGACGCGCAGGTGCGATACGGCGACGGCGCGGTCAGCGGCCGGTCGCCACGGCCTTGACGGCGGGCGCGGCGGCGCCGTCGGCCGGCTTGGCGTGGCCGTTGGCGCCGTTCCGGTTCAGCAGCGAGCGGAGCTCTT
>CAZPUH010000437.1:0-2249 GCA_964589215.1 uncultured Myxococcales bacterium
GCTCACTTCGGGCCCCACCCCCGCGTCGTCCACCAGGACCACGACGGAGCGGTAGCCGGCGGGCAGCTCGGCCAGCCCCCGCTCCAGCCGCGCGCGCAGCACGGCATCGCCGCCGGCCGGCTCGGCGGCGGGCTGCGTCTCGACGCCGGCGTCCGCCTGGTTGTCGTCGATGGGCAGGCGCGCGCCGGCGCGCCGGCTGCGGTGGGACAGCGCCGCGTTCACCGCCAGGCGATAAATCCAGGTCGACAGCGCCGCGTCGCCCCGGAACTTGGGCAGCCCGCGAAAGATCCGGATGAACGCCTCCTGCGCGACCTCTTCCGCGTCGCTGGGCCCCACGATGCGCAGCGCGAGCCCGTACACGCGCCGCTTGTAACGGTGGTACAGCGCCTCGCGGCTGCCGGGGTCGCCCCGCTTGACCGAGGCGATCAGCGCCGTGTCGTCCGCCGCGCGCGACTCCGCCGGTGCCAGCAAACCCTCGAGCGTGGTGACCGCGGTGGCGCCGTACATCGTCGTGTGGGGTGGTTTGATGGCCATCGCGCGGCTCGGGTTGCCTGAAGAGGGACCACTCCAGACGACGCAGGCCGTCGCGTCAAGGGAGGGTTGTCACAAAGGTGGTAGATTGCCCGCCCCATGCGGGTCGTCGTCCTGGCCTGTTTCTTCCTGTCGGGCGCCTCCGGGTTGATTCTGGAGATGCTCTGGACCCGGATGCTGACCTTGGTCTTCGGGTCTACCACGCTGGCGGTCTCGACGGTGCTGACCGCCTTCATGGGGGGCCTGGGGCTGGGATCGTACCTGGCCGGCCGGTACGCCGATCGCCTCAAGAACCCGGTGCGGGCCTACGCCCTGGCCGAGGCCGGAATCGGCCTCTACGCGCTGCTGGTCCCCCTGGTGATGCTGGCCTACCCGGGGTTGAACCGGGCCCTCTGGAGCGCGTTCGGCGACCGCTACGCGCTGCTGTCCGTCCTGCGGTTCATCGCGTCAGCGGGCCTGCTGCTGGTGCCGACGACCCTGATGGGCGCGACGCTGCCGTTCCTGGCCCGCCACTTCGTGACCCGCCCCTGGGAGCTGCGCCGCATCGGGCTGCGCATCGGGACGCTCTACTCCGTGAACCTGTTCGGCGCCGTGGCCGGGGCGTTCTTCGCGGGGTTCGTCTTCCTGCCGACGATGGGGCTGCGCTGGACCAACGTCACGGCGGCGTCGTTCGACCTGGTGCTGGCGGGGGCCATCCTGGTCGCCCGGCGGGTCCTGCCGCCCGACGCGGGAGGCGAGGGGATCTCGATCGACGAGCGCCTGGACGCGGCAGCCGCCGCCGCCAACCTGGAGGGGCCGGTGCTGCCCCCGCCGCCGGCCGTCGACGACCGTTCCCGGCGGGCCGCGCTGGGCGCCTTCGCCGTGTCGGGCGCGACGGCGATGACGCTGCAGGTCCTCTGGACGCGCGCCCTGGCGGTGCTGCTCGGGTCGTCGATCTTCTCGTTCACCTTGATCCTGCTGGCGTTCCTCATCGGGCTCGGCATCGGGGCCGCGCTCTTCGGGCGGGCCAGCCAGCGCACGCCGCACCCGGTCCGGTGGCTGGCGCTGCTGCACCTCGGGACCGCGTTCGCGGTCGGGGCGACGTACCTCTTCACGGACCGGATGCCGTACGTCTTCACCTGGCTGCTGCAGTCGACCAGCTTCGCCGTCGACACGATCCTGGCCTGTCAGTTCGTGATGGCCTGCATGATCCTGCTGCCGGCGACGATCCTGATGGGCGGCGTCTTCCCGCTGACCATGCGGATCGCGGCAGGCGGGCTGGAGTCGGTGGGGCGCGACGTCGGGCACGCCTACGCGCTGAACACCGTGGGCGCGATCGTGGGGTCGTTTCTGTCGGGGTTCGTCGTGCTGCCCAAGCTGGGCCTGCAGCGCGGCATCTACGTGGCCGTGGCGATCGACCTGGCGCTGGCGGCGCTGCTGTTCGGGGTCGCGCCCGAGCTGCCGGTCCGCAAGCGGCGGGCCGGCATCGCCGCCGCCGTCGGGCTGGCGGTGCTGGGGCTGCTGCTGCCGCGCTGGAACCTGGTCACGTTCTCGTCCGGCTTCTTCCGGATGTCCGTCGCGCGCGAGTACATCAGCCGCAAGATCCGCAAGCACGTCTGGAAGGATCCCAAGCTGGTCTTCTACGAGGACGGCGTGGCCACGACGGTCACCGTCGACCAGTGGGACGCCAAGACCTACTCGCTGAAGAACAACGGCAAGGTCGACGCCTCGAACGACGC
>CAZPUH010000438.1:0-5353 GCA_964589215.1 uncultured Myxococcales bacterium
CACGGCGACACCAAGCACATCCTGCTGTTCCCCTCGAACCCGGCCGAGTGCTTCACGATGGCGGTCGCCGCCTTCGACCTGGCCGAGCGGTTCCAGACGCCGGTGTTCGTGCTGTCGGATCTCGACATCGGCATGAACGACTGGGTCTGCCCGCGCCTCAAGTGGGACGACAGCTACCGCCCGACGCGCGGCCGTGTGCTCAGCGCCGCCGACCTCGAGAAGATGCCGAAGTACCTCCGCTACTCGCCCGAGAACGAGGACCACGTCGCGGCGCGCACGCTGCCCGGCGTGCACGCGAAGGGCGCCTTCTTCACGCGCGGCTCCGGCCACAACAAGCTGGGCGGCTACACCGAGGTCCCCGACGAGTACCAAGAGGTCATGGACCGCCTGCTGAAGAAGCACGCGGCCGCGGCCAAGGCGGTCCCGCCGGCCGTCGTGCAAAAGCAGGTCGACGCGAAGTTCGGGATCATCTCGCTGGGCGGTTGCGATCCGGCCGTGCGCGAGGCGGTCGCCATCTTCGCCGAGCGCGGCATCCTCGCCGACTACCTGCGCGTGCGGGCCTTCCCGTTCGGCGACGACGTCGAGGCTTTTCTCGCCGCGCACGACCGGGTGTTCGTCGTCGAGCAGAACCGCGACGGCCAGCTGCGCACGCTGCTGACCATGGAGACGCGCGCGCCGAAGGAGAAGCTGAAGTCCGTGCTGATCTACGGCGGGTTCCCGCTGTCGGCGCGCCACGTGATCGACGGCATCACCGCCCAGCTGGAGCGCAAGTAATGCCCTCATTGAAGCCGAGCGTCGCCCACCCTCACCTGCGTCCGAACGCGCTGGGGCTGACCCCGCGCGACTACGAAGGGTCGATGTCGACCCTGTGCGCCGGCTGCGGCCACGATTCGGTCACCGCCGCCATCGTGCGCGCGTTCTACGAGACCGACACGCCGCCCCACATGATCGCCAAGCTGTCGGGGATCGGCTGCTCGTCGAAGACGCCGACCTACTTCGTCTCGGGGGCGCACGGGTTCAACTCGGCGCACGGGCGCATGCCGTCCATCGCGACCGGCGCCAACGCCGCCAACCGCTCGCTGACGTACATCGGCATCTCGGGCGACGGCGACTCGCTGTCGATCGGCGTCGGGCAGCTGGTGCACGCCATTCGCCGCAACCTGGACATGCTGTACGTGCTGGAGAACAACGGCGTGTACGGCCTGACCAAGGGGCAGTTCTCGGCGTCGGCGGACATCGGCACCAAGAGCAAGCGCGGCGAGACCAACGCCCAGCCGCCCATCGATCCCGTGTCGCTGGCGCTGGAGCTGGGCGCGACCTTCGTCGCGCGCGCCTTCTCGGGCGACAAGACCCAGCTGGTGCCGCTGCTGAAGGCCGGCCTCGCGCACAAGGGTTTCGCGCTGATCGACGTCATCTCGCCCTGCGTGACCTTCAACGACCACGCCGGCTCGACGAAGAGCTACGCGAACACGCGCAAGAAGCTGCTGCCGGTCATCGCCGCCGACTTCGTCCCCCACGCCACGGAGATCACCGCCGAGTACGCGCCAGGGTCGGTCACCGCCGTCACCCTTCACGACGGCAGCCAGGTCCGCCTGCGCAAGCTGGCAGCGGACTGGGATCCGACCAACCGCCAGCGCGCCTGCGACGAGCTGGAGCGCCACCGAGCCGCCGGCGAGGTCCCCACGGGCCTCTTCTTCGTCGATCCGAACGGTCGCGACATGCACGACCTGGCCGGCACGACCGACGTCCCCCTCACGCAGCTCCCCTTCGAGAAGCTGTGCCCGGGCAAGGCCGCGCTGGACGAGCTGCAGAAGTCGTTCCGCTAGATTTTCCTCGCTAGACTGCCCGCCCATGGGCTTCGAGCTAGACGCGTACCTGCGTCGCGTCGGGTATGGCGGCGACACGCGGCCGACGTTCGAGACCCTGGCGGCGCTCCTGCGCGCGCACATGCTGGCGATCCCGTGGGAGAACGTGGACGTGCTGCTGGGAAGGGGCATCCGGATCGACCTCGAGGGTGTTCAACAGAAGCTGGTTCAGCACCGCCGCGGCGGGTACTGCTTCGAGCACGGGACGCTTTTCGCAGCCGCGCTGGAGGCGCTTGGGTTCGCGGTCTCACCTCACGTCGCGCGTGTGACGCTTTTCGTGCCGCGCCCCCACGCGCCGCGCACGCACATGTTCCTGACCGTCGCGCTGCCGGAGGGCAGGTTCGTGGTCGACCCGGGCTTCGGCGGGTTGGCGTCGGACGTCCCGCTTCCGATCGGCGACACCGCCGCGGACGGCCCGCGTTCGGGCACGCACCGGATCGACATCGAGGGCGGTCTGTACGTGCTGCGCGCGCTCGCCGACGACAAATGGATCGACGCATGGGTCTCCACGCTCGAGCAGGAGAACCCCATCGACTTCGAGATGGCCAACCACTTCACGTCGACGCACCCCGGCTCGCAGTTCGTGAACCGCCTCCTGATGCGCGCGCTGACGCCCGATGGTCGGGTCACCGTGATGAACCGCGAGGCCACGATCCGCAAAGATGGCGCCCCGCCGGTCCCGCGCACGCTGGATCGCGCCGGGCTGCGCGCGCTGCTCAACGATTTCTTCGGGTTCGACCTTCCCGAGGCCGAGCAACTGCGGGTCCCGTCGGTTCCAGAGTGGACCTGACGCGCCCGTTCGAAAGCGCCAAAATCATTCCTGGTCGCGCGCCCCCTTTGGGACATACAGATCTCTGGCGGAGGCTGGCCCCATGGCGAAGCGACGGATTGAAGTCCTGGTCTCGAGTGCTCTCTTCGTCTTCGTTCAGGCGGCGTGTTCGTTCACGCCCAAGGAGGGCGACGGCAGCGGCTCACCGTCGGGCGCCGGCGGGACGACGTCCCGCTCTGGAACGGGGACCGGGGCCAGCTCCGGCTCGGGTCACGGCGGGTCGGGGCCGGGTGGACCCCTGACGGACGGCGGCGGCTTCCTGCCTCCGCCTCCACCCAGCGTCGACGCCAACTGCGGGCAGGTGAACAACCCGCTGAAGGTCGTTCCGCCGGACGTGCTTCTCATCCAGGACCGCTCCGGCTCGATGGACAACAACGACAACGACCAGAGCTGCCGCCGCGGGTGTGGCACGGCCTCGAAGTGGTCGGAGATGACGGTCGCGGTGACGCAGGTCGTGACGTCGACGCAGGCCACCGTCAACTGGGGGCTCAAGTTCTTCGCGGACACCGGCAGCGACGGGTGCGGCGTGATGCCGGGCGCGACGGTTCCCGTGGCGCCCAACAACGCCGACGCCGTCACGCGCGCGATTGCCCGGACCGGCCCCAGCACGAACACGCCGACCCGCGCGGCGATCGAGGCCGGGACCGCCTACCTGATGTCGCTGCAGGACACGAACCCGAAGTACATCCTGCTGGCGACCGACGGGGAACCCAACTGCGCCGCCGGGTGCGTCGGCAATGACTGCGCGACGACGCCCAATCCCGGCGAAGAGATGGCCTCCGAGACGGCGGTCGCCAACGCGGCCGCCGCCGGCATCAAGGTCTTCGTCGTCGGCATCGGCAACGTCGCCAGCGCGGTCGCCGCCCTCAACCAGATGGCCATCAACGGCGGCGAAGCGCAAACCGGCGCCGCGACCAGCTACTACGCGGCCACGGACCAGGCCGCGTTGCAGACGGCGCTGTCCCAGATCGTCGGCAAGGTGGCGTCCTGCACGCTGCCGCTGCCCGGAAAACCCCAGGACCCCGGCAACGTCCTCGTCGAGGACGTCGGCACGAAGAGCCAGATCCCGCGGGACCCGATGCACGCCGAGGGGTGGGACTACACGGACTCATCGGACACGGCCATCCAGCTGTACGGGACGGCCTGCGCGAAGGTCACCGACGGCACGTACTCGAACGTGCAGATCCTGGAAGGCTGCCCCGGCACGCCGATCCAGATCGGCTTCACCGGCCCGGTGCGGTAGCGGCGGGAGGGCACTAACGCGCCGTCAGCGCGGCTTGAACGCCTTCATGGCGCGGTTCGCGACCTTGTCGGCGGACTTGCGCCGGCGCGCGGCGGCGCTGTCGGTCTGGGCGGCCACGTGGCGCAGCTCGCGGGCCAGCTTGTGAAAGCTGGCCAGGCGCTCGGGCGGCAACTCACCCCGCCCGAGCGCGTCCCGGACGGCGCAGCCTTGCTCTGTGTCGTGAGCGCAGTCGCGGAAACGGCAGGCGCCCGCCAGCGCCTCGACGTCGGCGAACGTGGCGTCCAGGCCCTCGTCGGCCGTCCAGAGCTGGATCTCGCGCATCCCCGGCGTGTCGATGATCAGCGCGCCGCCGGGCAGCAGGAAGAGCTCGCGATGGGTGGTGGTGTGGCGCCCGCGGCTGTCGAAGGTGCGGACCGGCTGGGTGGACTGCGCCTCGTGCCCCAAGAGCCGATTGATCAGCGTGGACTTGCCGACGCCCGACGAACCGATGGCGGCGACGGTCTGCCCGGGCGCCAGATAGGCCCCCAGCGCTTCCAGCCCCACGCCGCCCTGCGCGCTGATGGGGTGCACCGGCGCACCGACCGCGATCAGCTCGATCTCGCGCGCTCGCGCGGCGCTGTCGGCGCAGGCGTCCATCTTGTTCAACAGCACCACCGGCTGCGCCCCGCTGTCCCAGGCGATCGTCAGGTACCGTTCCAGGCGCCGATCGTTCAGCTCGCCGTCGAGGCCGGCCACGATGAAGACGGTGTCGACGTTGGCGGCGACCACCTGATCTTCGACCTTGGACCCGGCGGCCTTCCGGCGGAACACCGTCGTCCGGGGAAGGACCGCGTGGATGATGGCGGGGCCGTCGCCGTCGGGGAGACGCACCGCCACGAAGTCACCGGTGGCCGGCAGCTCGGAGCGCCGCGCGGACTGATGCAACCGGCCCGCGACCTCGCCCCACCCCTCACCTGTCTCGGTCGCGACGCGATACTTACCCTTGTGCTCGGCGATCACGCGCGCCGGGCGGCAGCCCTCCGGCGCGTGCTCACGAAAGACCCGCTCCCACCGCTGTTCGTTCCATCCGGACGATCCCAGATTCATGGGCACTCTCCGCGCGGGAGGTGCCCATCATAACCGCGCTTACTTGATGAACAAGATCTCCTGGAACGTGGGCAGCGGCCAGAGGCTGTCGTCGACGATGCTCTCCAGGGCGTCGGCGGCCTCGCGGACCTTCAGCATTGCCGGCAAGACCGCCGTGCCGAAGTGCTTGGCCTCGGCCAGGGCGCTGTCGGCGCCGTGGTGGCTCGCCGCCGTCTCCAGGCCGCTCACGCCGGTCTGCAGCTTGGCGATCAGCTCCGTCACCTGCTTCAACACGGCCGTGTCCGGCGTGAAACCCGCCGCCTTCACGGCGGTGGCGTTCTCGGCCAGCTG
>CAZPUH010000439.1:0-1241 GCA_964589215.1 uncultured Myxococcales bacterium
GGCTGAGGATGCCGGCGTACCCCCAGATGAGGTCCATCGCCAGGGCGGCGATCCCGAAGCAGAGGAACTTGCCCAGCAGCGGCACCAGGTAGTCGGGCGCCAGCAGCGGCACCAGCACCGCCAGCAGCAGCGCGCCGCCGCTGATCGCCGCCCAGGCGCGCGGCGTGTGCATCGATCGCAGGCGCTGGAGCATCTAGGCCTCCACGCGACCCTTCAGCGCGAAGAGCCCCTGCGGGCGGCGCTGGATGAAGAGGATGATGAACACCAGCACGGTGATCTTGCCCAGCACGGCGCCGGCCAGCGGCTCGAGCAGCTTGTTGACGACGCCCAGGCCCAGCGCCGCGGCCACAGCGCCGGCCAGCTTGCCGACGCCACCCAGCACGACGACCATGAAGGAGTCGATGATGTAGCTCTGTCCCAGCTCGGGCCCGACGTTGCCCAGCTGCGACAGCGCGACGCCGCCCAGGCCGGCGATGCCCGAGCCAAGGCCGAACACCAGCGCGTCGACGCGGCGGGTGGGGATCCCCAGACACGCCGCCATCGGGCGGTTCTGGGTGACCGCCCGGACCTGCAGGCCGAAGCGGGTTCGCTGCAGGACGAACCAGACCAGCGCCGAGACCACGACCACGAAGGCGATGACGGCGATGCGCGACCAGGGCAGCACCAGGCCGTGCGCGATCTCGACGCCGCCCGACAGCCAGGCCGGGTTGGCGACGGTGACGTTCTGCGCGCCGAACAGCAGGCGCACCGTCTGGATGAGGCCCAGGCTGATGCCCCAGGTCGCGAGCAGCGTCTCCAGCGGGCGGCCGTAGAGGTGGCGGATGACGGTCCGCTCCAGCACCACGCCGATGGCGGCCGTCGCCAGGAACGCGACCGGGATGGCCAGCAGCAGGTACAGGGGATGGCCGTGCAGCGCCGTCTGGACGGCGTAGGTGGCGTAGGCGCCCAGCATCAGCATCTCGCCGTGGGCCATGTTGATGACGCCCAGCAGGCCGAAGGTGATCGCCAGGCCCAGCGCGGCGAACAGCAGCACGCTGGCCAGGGACAGCCCGTGCAGCAGGTCCCCGGCGAAGCTGATCATGCGCTGGTGGCTGACCACGGCGCGGATGGCGGCCTGCGCGGCGGCCCGGACCTGCGGGTTCGCCTCGCGCGGCGTCCCGTCGTCCTTGTTGCCGACCATCTGCTGCAGCGCCGAGAGAAATTCGTCGTTGCCGCTGTCGCCGATCGCTTGCAGCGCGGCG
>CAZPUH010000440.1:0-4855 GCA_964589215.1 uncultured Myxococcales bacterium
CGAGGCGCTGCCGTAGACGCCGCCGCCAATCCCCATGCAAGTGGACGCGCTGTTGCCGGCGCCGACGGCGTTGGAGCCGGCGGTTCCGTACCCGGCCCCGCCACCACCGACACCGTAGGACGTGCAGGGGCCATCGCCCAAGCCGGCGCCGCCCCCGCCGAGCCAGGCGGCCTGGAGTTGCGCCCCCGGGCCGCCGGTCGACTCGCCCTGGAACCCGTTCTGCCTGACAGTGGTCGGGCGCGCGCCGCCCCGGTACCCGGCCCCATCCATCGAGACGGTCCCGGCGATGGTGACGTCGCCTGCGCTGCGCAGGAACAGGACGCCGCCGGTGGTGCCGTTCCAGGAGGCGGCGGTCAGAGTCGCGCCGGCCGCCACCGAGATGGACGCGTAGTTGGGGACGCGCACCAGCGCCACCCGCTGGCTGGAGGTGGTCGTCCCCAGGCCTGCGTCGTCCGAGTCGCCGCTTCCGTAGAACTTGCTCTTGGCAGCGACGAACGTGACCGTGGTGGCCGAGACGGAGGCCACGCGCAGCGTCTCGTAGTTGCCGACGTTCCCGTTCGCGTCGGCGGTGCCCTGCAGGTTGATCAGCAGGACCTCGTCATTCGCGGCCAGGCACCCGGCCGACGGCGCGACGGACAGCGTGGCCGTCGTCGAGGTCAGCGCGGTGACGGAGTACGACACCGCGTCGCCGCCGTCCACGCAGCTGCGTCCGGTCTCGACGTTGGTGGTGCTCAGGTTGATGTTGCCCGACGAGATGGTCAGCGTCCCGTCCGACCCCGTGCCGCCGGCCGGCGGCGTGGCGCAGGTGGCGCCCGTGTAGCCGCCCGCGCAGGTGCAGGTGAACGAGTTCACGCCGTCCGTGCAGGTGCCGCCGTTGAGGCAGGGGTTGGGCGCGCAGTCGTTGATGTTCACGCATCCCGTCGCGCCCGTCCCCGAGTAGCCCACCGGGCAGGCGCCACAGCTGAAGCTCCCGGGACTGTTCGTGCAGCTGGTCAGCGGGTCGCAGCCGCCGTGGTTGGTCGCGCACTCGTCGACGTCCATGCAGCCGGTGGCGCCGCCGCCCATGTACCCCATCGGGCAACCCCCGCACATGAATCCACCGGGCATGTTGGTGCAGGTGGTGAGCGGGTCGCAGCCGCCGTGGTTCGTGGCGCACTCGTCGACGTCCGTGCAACCCGTCGCACCCGTCCCGGTGTACCCCGAGGGGCACGGGCCGCAGGTGAAGCTCCCCGGCTTGTTGGTACAGGTGGTCAGGGCATCGCAGCCCCCGTTGTTGTTCGCACACTCGTCGACGTCCGTGCAGCCCGTCGCCCCGGTCCCGGTGTACCCGGTCGGGCACGGGCCGCAGGTGAAGCTCCCCGGCTTGTTGGTGCAGGTGGTCAAGGCATCGCAGCCCCCGTTGTTGTTCGCGCACTCGTTGACGTCCGTGCACCCGGTCGCGCCCGAGCCGGTGTACCCGGTCGGGCAAGCGCCGCACACGATCCCGTTCGAGCCCACGGTGCAGGTCACCAGCGGGTCGCAGCCCCCGTTGTTCGTTGCGCAAGACGGCGCCGCGCCGCCGGCGCCGCCGTTGGCCCCGGCCATTCCGCCACCGCCCGCTCCGGCCATCGAACCAGCCGCGCCCGCCAGGGAGCCGGCCGCGCCCGCCAACCCGCCGCCGCCACCGCCCGCCGCTGAACCAGCGGCCCCACCTGCTCCCCCACCTCCGCTGCCCGCCGTCGCTCCGGCGGTGCCCCCGGCCTGCCCGCCCAGACCGCCGGCGGCCCCGCCTAGCGCGCCCCCGGCCGTGCCGCCCAGACCGCCGGCAGCACCAGCGGCGCCTCCGGCGGCGCCGCTGGATCCTCCCTTCCCGCCACCCTTGCCGGCAGCCGCGCCGGCGCCCGCATGACCTCCGGTCCCGGTTTCATTGGATCCACCGCCCCCTCCACAGGACGCAAGGACCAACACCAACGCCAAATGACCAACGGAAAGAAGCCGAGTCGCGCGCAAAGGGAGACCTCCAGCCACAGCGTTTCCACGACCGCAACGGCCGTGGTCTTACGCCGAATGGTCCCCCCTCCACCCGGATTACTTCGTTGCCGCGGTGAGCATCGCTCAGGCCGCGTCATTTGTGAAGCATTTGTTTGTTCTTCGTTGTGAATGCTCTCAATCAAGCGCCGGAACCAATTCGCAAACTTGTTTGCTACAAATTGCACGGGTCCGCAAGGCGAACCCGATGCGGCAGAGTGACAATCATCGTCCCTGCAGCCATCTCGCCAATGACGGTGCAGAAGATGTCCTCCGAGGGATGGCAGCGGTAGGCATCTTCGCCCGAAGGGATGCGGAGCGACTGTCCCGGATAATCCGATAAGGGCCGCGACAACGGCCGCGCAATTGGGCCGGGATCACGTCAGAGTCAGCGATCGAGGAGACTGCCGAACGCCACCGGCGCTACGATCCAGAACCTATGTGTAGATCATCATGGTGCTGACGTCCTTGGACGGCCCCCTTATGGTGGTCCGGTTGGACGGACGGAACTCCACATGAGACGCGTGCTCCTACTCGGAACGACAATAATTCTGGTCCTAAGTGCTCTGCTCTTCTTCGTGCAGTACCCGAACTACAAGCGCGCGAAGGAGGAGTACGCGCGTAAGTACCGCCAAGCATCGACCGAAGGCGTGAGGCCTTAGCTTGCCGCCCAACGATCACGCGTTCAGCGCTGATGTGCAAAGCCCCGGCCGCTGCAACGAGCGGCTACCCGCCGTCCGTCCGCGTGTCCTCGCTGAAACGCAGCTGTGGGGCGAGGTGTCCATCGGCTAGGAAGCACAGGTGGAAGATCCGTTGGGTCGCCTTCGGGATCGGCTCACCCGGGCCGTCCACTTCGACACGGACATCCGCGCCGCAGGCCGTCTCCACAAGACGCCGAACGCGGGCGACGCCTCGCGGGACTCGCCAGACATGCTCCTGCAGGTCAGATGTTCCCTTGTTGGTTACCACGAGATAGAGCGCAACAGGATCGTGGGCCACGGATGCTGATCCGTCAGCCTCAAGGATACGGACCGCCAATCCCGACTTCGTGTGCTGCACCGAGCGCATCGCGGTGAGCAGCCCGACGGTGGTTGCCTCCTGGCCCTACATCGGCGCGACGTCCGTCGCGCTATCCGCGGCATTGGCGGACAGCAACACGCTCAGCACTACAGCGAAGGCTTGTGTCATTAGATGCCCTCCATCCACCTGTCCGGCTAACGACCTGGCGCTAACCCGCAGGCCGGAGATGCGTCGGGTTCAACGCCCGGTCAGGCAGACCGTAAGGCGGGCCGGTCTGCTGGGCCGGCCAGCTAGACGGGTTACGCGTCCGGCTGATCGATGATCCATGTCGCAAGGTAGTCAGGATCTCGGACAATCTCCCTCGTGCTTCGCAACCGGTACTCACCTGCCGGCGCGGGCCTGAGCGATCGGAGGTCGGGAGGCAGGCAGTACGTCTCGCCGTCTCTGGCGCCGGCTAACCTGAACGGCGTGTTGGGCAGCGAGCCGCGTTTCACAAGATCGAAAACGGGTAGAGCCGCGGCGGTCCTGTCATCGGCTCGTCGGACTCTAGGAATAGCAGGGTCGGATCGGGAAGGTTCCTCTCGAGGCCAAGGAGTCGCTTGGTCACTTTCACTTGCCTGCCGCTGCGGTCGAAGTATCGGTCTCGCCGTCGACTCGCTCCATTCATGTCCTTAAACTCATCCTTGTTCACGGCACTGAAAGTGTTCAGCGTCGCGTGTGTGCGAGCAAGCGTCCCGTCTGGACGAGTCCCCCGAGCCGCTACTCAGACTCACGGAGACCGCGATGGCGCCATCCTGTCGGGACCATACCTGTGCCACGTCGCAGACGTGCCCTGCCTTGGCTGCCGCGTCCAGCTCCGCTTGTAGAGTGTATTCAGTCCAGCGGCCACGGTCGGACGGACCCATTTCGAATGGACCAAACAGGCGACGGCGATCGTTGATTTTCGTGATCGGCACCAATTGATCGCAGAACCTGTCGGTCTTCTTGATCGCTTCCGGGTCTTGGGTCGGACGTGCCCGAGCGCGGCCTTCGCATGCTGACCACCATCCAGGAGAAGGAAATCCACATCCGGGTTCACCTGAAACCGGCGCTGGGGCGTCTCCTTCTCACCGACATCACCGCCGAGAACGTGACGGCGCTGTTCGGGGATCTGCACACGCTCGGACACTCACGAAAGGGGAAACCTCCGCGGGAGGGCCTTAAACGACGCCGGTGCGAATAAGAGAAGCTCAGGGCCACGCGGGAGCGACATCGCAAGCCACGGGGCCTCAAGGACAAGTCGATCCGGAACATACGACCTCGAGCACGATTTTCTCGTCGGCGGTGGAATGGGGATACCTGGCCGCGATGCCGCGGCTCCCCAAGGTGAAGGTCGACGATCCGCAGTGGGAGTGGTACCGGGCCGAAGAGGCCAGGCGCTTGGTCGCGGCAGCCCGGGACGAATGGGAGCGAGCGCTGCTGCGCTTCCCGCTCGCCATGGGCGCCCGCATGGGCGAGAACATCGCGATCCGAGGGCCAGTTCGTGGACGAGGGCCCTTTTCGCCCGCCCGCCAGAGCGGCGTCAGCCGCGGGTCCACGCAACGGGAGGCCCGGCTTCGCCGGGCCGGCCCCCCTCAGCCCCCGGCCGGCAGGGAGAGCCCGCGAGAGGGGCGCAGCCCCTTTCGCGAAGCGAGCGGAGCGAGCGCTCTGTGACCCCATCGGGACTTGAACCCGAGATTTCGCCGTGAGAGGGCGACGTCCTAACCGCTAGACCATGGGGCCGCTATTCAGTTTTTCGGGCTGTTCGGGGACAAGGATTCGAACCTTGATAGCCAGATCCAGAGTCTGG
>CAZPUH010000441.1:0-1733 GCA_964589215.1 uncultured Myxococcales bacterium
CGACGCGCGCGAGCGGGCGATGATCTCGGTCAGCGACGCGCGATCGTCCGGCAGATTCACCGAATCCAGGTGAACCGCCGCGCGCTGGAGGTCGTCCAGATCGCCGGGCGCGATGTCGCGGAACAGGAACATGGTGGGGGGGCGGCCCGCCCCGGCTCAGCGGAGGTGGCGCTGGACTGATCCTGCCGCGTCCGCGACCAGAGCGCCAACAAGCTGTGGCAGGCCGCCGGCGGCCAGATCGCGCCGGGGGACGATCGCGCGGTAGTCCGTGATGCTGATCGGCGCGCGGCCGGCTCGCACGTCCCGGGCGTTTTCGCGCGCCATCCAGTCCAGAATCCGCGGCAGCGCGTGCACGGACGCGAGGTGCGTGTCGTGCAGCAAGAGGATGCCGCGTCCCTTCAGCTGGCTCAGCTTCCGGGTCAGGTAGCTGTAGACGTACTCTTCGTCGCGGTCGACCTTCCAGTCCTGCGGGTCCAGGTTCCAGCCGACGTCCACCAGCCCGCGCGCCTGCAGCGTCGCCTCCAGGCTGCGGCAGAAGGCGCCGTAGGGCGACCGGAAGAGAAAGGGGCGCACGCCGGTCGTCGCGGCGATCAGCTCGGCGTTCTCGTCGATCTCGGTCGCCTGCTCGCTGGGGTTCTGACAGAGGTTGTGGTGGCTCATCGTGTGGTTCGCCACCAGGTGACCGTGGGCGGCGATGCGGCGCACCAGCTCGCGGCGGGCCACTTCCTCGGGCCGATCGCCCTTGAGTCGCCAGCCCGTCACGAAGAAGATCGCCTTCAGCCCGCGCCGATCGAGCTCGTCGAGGATCAGCGGCGTGCCGCGCAGGTCAGGCCCGTCGTCGAACGACAGGACGATCTCGCGCGGGGCGGCCACCACCCGGAACGGCACGTGCGGGCCGTGCCCTGGCGAGGCAAAGGGCGTCCCCGCCTCGGGGACAGCCGGGTCGGCCGCCGCGATGGGCCGGGGCTCCGCCGGCCGGTCGGCCACGGCCGCGCGCTCACCGGCCATGTCGCTGCCGCCGACCACGGCGGGCACACAGAGCCCACCGCCGAGCGCGCAGAGAGCCAGCTGCCAGCGACCCACCCACATGGATTCCCAGGTGGAATCGGCAGTTTGCCGGCCGGCCTGGAGTCGGCGGCCGGGGCCCGGCCCTCGGTCCAGAGGCCCTGACGTCTGCCGTCAAGGCCCTGGGCGAATCAGCAGGTCAAAACGGGATGTCGTCGTCCGAGGGGCCAGGGCCGGGGCCGCTGCCACCGCCCTCCATCGGCTCGTCGGGGCCGCTGTCGCCGCGGCCGCCGAAGCCGCCGCCCGAGCGACCGCGGCCTTCACCGCCGCCGCCACCCCCACCCGCGCCGCCACCGCTGCCGAGGAAGACGACGCGATCGGCGACGATGTCGGTAGCGTAGTGCTTCTGTCCGTCCTTGTCGTAGGAGCGCGTCTGCAGCCGCCCCTCGATGTAAACGGAGCGCCCCTTGGCGAGGTACTTGTTGCAGTTCTCGGCCTGGTCGCCCCACACCGTCACCCGGTGCCACTCCGTCTTTTCCTGCCGCTGGCCCGACTTGTCCTTGAAGACCTCGGTCGTGGCAATGCGCAGGTTGCAGAGCGGCCGATTCGACGGCGTGTACTTCAGCTCCGGGTCGGCGCCCAGGTTGCCGATCAAGATGACCTTGTTGACGCTTCCCATCGCGGTCTCCCTTCTAGCATAGGTAGATTCTTTTCGGTGCCGACGCGCG
>CAZPUH010000442.1:0-11728 GCA_964589215.1 uncultured Myxococcales bacterium
CGCGGCGCGCAGGGCGCAGGGGCCGCTCGCACCAGCCGGACGTGCGGGCTGCCGCCGCGCGGCCCCGGACTGGCGGTCACGGCGCACCGCCGGGCGCGCGCTCGACGTCCAGCGCGAAGCCGCCCACGCCCGCGCCCTTCACGAGGTCGATGACCTCCATGACCTTGCCGTAGGGCACGCCTCGATCGGCGGCGATCACCGCCTGCGCGGCCGGGTCGCGCGCAACCGCAGCGTGCAGCGCCGCGCGCGCGTCGTCGGGGCTGGTCGGGTGGCCGTCCAGCGACAGCGTCCCGCTCCGGTCCAGCACCAGGTTCAGCGTCGAGGCGACCTTGGCGCCGGCCGCCGCGGCGCGCGGCAATTCGACCTTGAGGCTGGCGCGAACGATCGCTGCCGACGTGACGATGAAGATGACCAGCAGGACCAGGACAATGTCCACAAACGGGATGATGTTGATGGACGCGATCGGGCCGTCGTCTTGCGACGCCACTTTCTCGAGAGCCGCCATGACGCCCTCACTCCGCCGCCGCGCGACGGGGCGCGCTCTGGGACTCGGCGACCGGCAACTCGGTCTTCAGGCGCGAGAGCAGCGTGCGCGACAGGCTCTCGGCGCGCGTGACACGCGCCTTCACCGCGTTCTTGAAGGCGTTGAACGCGACAACCGCCGGGATGGCCACCAGCAGACCGATCGCCGTCGCCACCAGCGCTTCGGCCAGCGCCGTCATCACGCCCGCGTGCGCCTCCGCGAGGTCGGTCCCCAGGTTCCGAAACGCGCGGACGATTCCCAGCACCGTGCCGAACAGGCCGACGTACGGCGCGTTGCTGGCCAGCGTCGCCAGGAACGAGAGCCGCGTTTCGAAGCGCGCGCGCTCGGTGCCGAGCGCGCCGGCCAGCAGCTCCTCGACGGCGTCGGGCCCCTGGTCGCAGGCGATCAGACCCGCCAGCAGCACGTGCGACTCCAGGCTGCGGCGTCCGGTCAGCGCGCGAGCCGCGCCCTCGACGTCGCCACGCCCGATCGCGGACTCGATCGTCGCGGCGAAGCGGGCGGACTCGGCGGCGTGGCGCCGGAAGAAGAGCAGCCGCTCGAGGATCACGGCCACCGACGAGGCCGACAGCCCGAAGAGCAGCCAGAAGACCCACTCGGACTGAAAGAGGGGCCACTCCAAAAGACGGTGAACGAATGTCGAGGTGGTCGCGTGCACGGCGGGTCTCCTGTTCGGTTGGATTGCCAGGACAAACACCGGCGCCCGCGACGGGTGTCACCGCCGTGCGGCGTTTTCACTGCGACACGGATGTCGCGCTGGCGCGCACGGCGGGGCGCAACGGCGCGGTTTCCGGAGCGGCACGTCGGTTGCTAAGGTCCATCCTCATGCCCTCGCGGTCGCTGCTCGTCGGTCTGCTGGTGCCTTGCCTCGCCGCCGCGTGCGGCAAGAGCAGCCTCGACTCTCGCGACGCCGGTCGCGACACATCGGTCGCCGATCGCCATCCGGCCGACGCGGCGCTCGACCGGCAGGTGATCGACGCGGGGCCCGACCGCCGTCCGGTCGACGCCGCGCCCGATCGTCCTGTCGCCGACGCGGCGCACGACGGCGGGGCGGATGCTCCCGAGGACGCCGGGCGAGACGTCGCCACCGACGCGGGCGGCGACGGACCTGCACCGGCCGGTCGCCGCGCGTTCGACGTGCTCGTGAAGCTGACGTTCACGACGCCGGTGTCCGGCAGCTTCGCGACGAGCTTCCCCACCAGCGCGACGGCGACCCTGGTTCTGGACGACGCCGCCGGGTCGATCCTGATCGGCGGCGAGGGGCAGGGCTCGACGGCAAAGGTGACCATCACCGGCGGCGGCCTGGCGGCGTCAGCGCCGTTGACGTTGGCCGTGCCCTACGAAGGCGCGTGCCAGGGCTCGGCGACGCTGCAGTTCAGCACGTTGAACGTGACGGTCGGCAGCGACGGCAAGCTGCGGGGGACCGCAACGGGCTCGGCCTCTTACCTGGTGACGGACGTCGGCTACACCCAGGCCTTCACCGCCACCCTCGACGGCGTCGCCGACACGACGCGGCCGGCGGTGCCGATCCGCAGCGCGGCGCCGCTGGACCCGCTGGCGCCCGCGCGCTTCGCGGTTTCAGAGCCGCTGCCCGCGGGGGCGAAAGCCGAGCTGGTCGCGGCCGACGGGACGGTCGTCGAGCTGTTGCCCGAGATGTCTCAGCTCATGTCGCCTCCTGCGTTCATCACGGGGTTCCGCGTTCCGTACGTCCTGCCGTTCGGCGGCACCTTCCATCTGGCCGTCGACCAGATGCTCGACTTCGCGGGCAACCCGGGCGCACCCCAGCCCGCGCCGCTGGCCACTCTGGCGGCGCCGCCGCTGCTCACCGACGGCGGCTTCGAATCGACGCCGGCCGGCATGACGAGCGGCGGGCTGGTCTTCGCCTCGGGCGACTTGCCCGTCATCGCGGGAGCGCAGAGCTTCTACCTTGACGGCAACGGGCCACCCTGGCAGGCCGGCGTCAGCGCGACCTTCCGGCTGGCCGTCGCCCCGGGCGGCAAGACCGTGCGCTTCTCGTACCGGGTCACGTCGACGTACCAGGCGTCGACCGCCTTCCCCGGCACCATCCTGCTGGCAACGGTCGGGTCGAAGCCGGTGACTGCCGCCTCCCTGCCGACGGGGATACCGACCACGACGATCACGCGCGCCAGCGGCGGCACGCTGATCGTCGGGCCGGTCTCGTCCGCCGCGATTCCGTTGCCGGACACCACCGCCACCGAGGCCGTCATCAGGATCTCGACGCCGTCGAACACGTGCGGCGGGCCTCTGCCCCCGGGCGGCGGCCTGATCATCGACGACCTGCGCGTCGGTCCGTAGTGGCGCCGGCCTAACGCCGCCCCTCCGGTGAGGCTAGGCCGGGGCGGGCAGGGGCCGGAACGCCCCGCACGCCAGGACGGGCTGGGGCGGGTACTTGACCGGAAGGGCGGTGCACATGACGAAGGTCGACCGGGGCGCCGAGATCGGGCGGTGGTGGGCGCACCGCCAGCAGAGGCTTCCCGGAAACGGGCGATCGCCCGGGCGGTCTGGCCCGACCCGGTTCGGCGGCATCGCGGGAGCCTACCAACCAACCCCCGCCCAGGGGCCACATTCGAGCGGTTCTGGCCCCCACATTTTCTGACAACCCGTCATCAGGCGCGACAATTGCGGGAATAGACATGCAAATGTCGAGACTAACGGCTCTTTTGTCGGGTGCGGTCGTTCTTTGGGCGGCCGCGGGTTGCAGCAGCAGCAGTCACTCGCCCGGCGGCGTCCAGACGGGAACCGGCGGGACCATCGACTCCACCGGCGGGGACACCGGCTCGGGCACGGGTGGATCGGTCGACGCGACCGGCGGAGCTCCGGGCGCGGGCGGAACGACCTCCTCGGGCGGGACGGGTGGAACCACCACCACCGGGACGGGCGGCACGGTCGGCGCGGGCGGCACGGGAGGTTCGGGGGGCGTCAAGGCCACCGGGGGCGCTTCGGCGTCGGGCGGCACCACCGGCTCGGGCGGCGTCGCCGGAAGCGGCGCCGGCACCGGAGGGTCGCCGGCGGCCCCCTACCAGGGTCCGTGCGACCTGCTGGGCGGAGGATGCGCGGAGGCCTACGGCATGGCACGCGCCATGACGGTGAAGTACACGGGCCCGCTCTTCCAGCTGGGCCTGGCCAAGGACAAGACCAAGACGCTCGACGTCGGCCAGACCAGCGACCACAAGGCCGACATGACGACCTGGAGCGCCTTCTGCGGCGGCAGCCAGT
The DNA here is from genome assembly GCA_964589215.1 of uncultured Myxococcales bacterium. Classification (GTDB taxonomy): domain Bacteria; phylum Myxococcota_A; class Polyangia; order Fen-1088; family Fen-1088; genus JADGRB01. The sequence continues at coordinate 3,779 of CAZPUH010000442.1, forward strand.
CGAACTGCGTCGTTTCGAAGATCTACGCCGAGATCCACACGGGCGGCAACGATCTGGTGCCGGGCGTGTTCAAGACGCCGTGGAACCCGGACTGCAGCGCCGGCGGCTTCACGTGCGCCGCGAAGTTCACGATCGAAGCGGCGACCGGACTGCCCATCCTCACGACGGACATGCCGGCGGAATACACTCTCCCCAACGATGCCTATGCCCTGGGAATCAACGGCGGCAAGATGGCGACGGGCATCATGTACAACGGCAAGCCCGTCCCCAACCAGGTCTACTGCTGCGGGGTCATCGGGCTCACCCACAAGTACAACGCCCAGGACGTCACGGGCACCGACTTCATGCTCGCCCTCGCGTACGGGTGGAAGGACTCGGGCGGCTGCTGCATCGCCACCAACTGCGGGAAGAACAACACGTACTGCGTCGGCGCCGAGGAAGAGGAGAACAACGACCTCTATGACTACGGAACCTCGCCGCTCGACAACGCGTTCGTGGTGACGGAATTCGACCCCGGGCCGAACGCCGTGATCACCTACCTGAACGGCACCAAGGTGCTCACGCATTCGCCTCCCAAGTCCAAGATGATCAACGCGGGGACGGCGGTCCACCTGGGCGGCGGCGGCGATCTGAGCCAGCCCGCTCCGGTCCGCATGCGTGAAGCGCTGTTCACGAACTTCGTGATGACCGACAGCGACGTGACGGCGCTGAAGAACAACATCACGACGTTCTTCTCGGCGCTGAAGTTCTAGCCAGCGCGGCGCAGCGCGGCGGCGTCGTGTCGCGGGCGGCCGAAGCGGGGCCTGCGCCGGGACACGAGCGCGGCATCGGGATCTTCCTGGTCGGGCTCGTGTGCCTGATGGTGGAGCTCCTGCATGCCCGCATGCTGGCCTTCTTCCTCGGCAGCATCTCGAACTTCCTGGCCATCCCCGTGTCGCTTCTGGGGCTGGCGCTGGGCTCGCTGCTCGTGGACCGCGGGCGAAAGGCGGACCCGCGCCGCCCGATCGCAATCCTGCAGGCGCTGGTGCTGCCGGTCCTGGCCGCCGCCTTCATCGGCTTCTTCGCCGTCGCGAACGCGTTCTTTCCGGTCATCCACGTCTCCCGCGAAAACCCGTACGGGGACGCGACGCGCCTGCTGGTCTACTCGGCAATCTTCCTGCCGTCGTACGCGATTTTCGGCGCGCTGCTGGCCCTGTACTTCCAGCGGGGCGCCGCGCGCATCGGGCGGGTGTACTTCTTCGACCTGGCGGGCGCGGCGGCGGGCTGCCTGCTCGCGCCTCTGGTGCTGACCTGGGCCGGGCTGCCGCCGGCGATCATGACGGTGCTGTTCGCGGCGCTTCTCCTCGTCGCCGCCACGCCGCTCGCTCGCCGGCGGCTCGCCGCGGGGGCCGCCGTCGCCGGCTATGGCGTCGTCGCGATCCTGGCGGCCCGCGGCAGCGTGTTTCGCGAACACCCCGACGCGGTGAGCCTGTCGCGCTACGTGCTGAGCGATCACGCGCGGGACGGCGTGCAGGAGATGCGCGTGCGGTGGAACGACCTCGCGCGCACCAGCCTGATGCGCGCGAGCGACGGCGCGTGGGGCATCGTGCAGGACGACGGTGTCAGCAACGTCAAGGTCGCGGGCTGGGATCCCGCGGTGAAGCCGGCGGACCTGCTTCCTTACAGCCTGCATCACGCGCTGCCCTTCCTGATGGGGCATCAGCCGCAGAGCATCCTGGTGCTGTTCGCCGGTGTGGGACGCGACATGATCGAGCTCGACGGCCTGGCGCGAGGGCAGGCGGACATCACGGGCGTCGAGTTGAATCCCGGCGTGGCGGACCTGGTGCGGGATCCGCTGCTGGCGGCCATGAACCTGCAGGCCTTCTTCGCGCGCGCCAACGTGCATCTGGTCGTGCGCGAAGGGCGCGACTTCCTCAGCAACGACCGCGGCCGTTACGACCTGGTGTTCGTCGCCACGAACGGCTCGACGAACGACCCGCGCACCGGCCACACCCGGAAGTTCCTCGACACCGACGAGGCGATGGCTGCGCTTCTCGACCATCTGTCGCCCGGCCCGGACGCGATGCTCGTGTTCATGAATCAGCCCGTGCTGCACAAGGCGCAGAGCCTGCGGCGGCTGTTCGACCAGCGCGGCCTGGGCGAGTTCGGCAAGGCGGTCTTCGCGTTCGGGTCCCCCGCGTCGCGCGGGCAAGACAGCCTGGTCGTCAAGCCCAGCGGGCTGACGCCTGAAGAGATCGCCGTCATCGGCCGCAAGCTGGCGTCGTGGCCGCACGCGCGGACCGTGCTCTACGCGCCGACGGGCGCGGGCGTGCCCCTGTTCGCGGACGTCGTCCTGGGGCGCGCCAGCCGCCCGCTGGTCACCGACGACCGCCCGTTCATCGAGGAGGTGACCTGGCGCGACTTCCAGCTCTGGCCGGCAAAGACGCGCTTCATCGATCAGCTCTACGCGTCCAGCTGGATCAAGGTCTTCACCGTGCTGCTCTTCGGCGTGATCTCCCTGGGCGTGGTGGCGTCCTTGGGACTGCGTCGCGCGGGCGAACGCCGCTTGCCGTGGCGATGGGTTCTGTACTTCTACGGGGCTGGCCTCTCGTACATGTGCGTCGAGATCGGCCTCATCGCCAAGGCGGAGCTGTTCCTCGGCAGCCCGCTCTACGCGCTGGCCGTCATCCTGGCGCTGTTCCTGGCCTCGAACGGCGCCGGCGCGTACGTGCAAGACCGGGTGCGGGTGTTTCGCGGCGCCGCGACGCTCGTCGTGCCGACGGTGATGGCCATCGGGTGGGGCGTCCTGGCCGTCCATCTTTGCAACGCGCACCTGCTCTCGTTGCCGTTGCCGCTCAAGATCCTCTGCGTCGCGGTCTGTGTGGTGCCGGCGGGCACGTTCCTCGGGATGTTCTACCCATTCGGGGTCGCGCGCGTTGTGGACGCCGGACACCGCGCGGCCGTCCCCGCAACTTACACGCTGGCCACCGTCTCGTCGGTGTGGGGCGCATCGTGGGCCATGACCGCCGTGACGAACCTGGGCTTTTCGGTCGTGGTCCTGCTGGGCGCCGCGGGCTACGCCCTGGTCGGCGCGCTGGCCTTCGTCGCGCGCGGCGGCGTTCTCAGCCGTCGCCCCCGTATACGTTCGGCCGGTGGATCTCCATGAAGAGCTCCGGCCGCGCGAGCAGGCGGAAGCCGAATCTGGCGTAGAGGCCGTGCGCGTCGCGCGTGGCCAGGACCCAGCGGCGGAGCCCCTGCAGACCCGGGTGGGCGATGATGACCTCCAACAACCAGCCGGCGAGACCTCGGCCGCGGGACGCCGGGTCGATGAAGACGTCGGCCAGGTAGGCGAACGTCGCGCGATCGGTGATGACGCGCGCGAACCCGACCTGGCGCGGGCCTTCGAAGACCCCGAACGGAATCGAATGACGGATCGCGCGCGCGACCGTCTCGCGCGGGATGCCCGGCGACCAGTACGACTGGCGCAACCAGCCCCAGATCGCGTCCAGCTCCAGCCGCGCGGGATCGGTCGAGATGGAGTAGGGGGAGCGCCGGGCTTCGTACGGAGCTTCAATCATGGGTTCGCGGCCATCGTACCCGTGAGCCTCGCCGGACCGAAGGGCGCCCCCGAAACGACAGGTGAAGCGCCGGCCAGACGGCGCAGGGCGCGAGCGTCAGACCGGGGCTGATTAGCGATGGCGCAGCTGGCCGGCGTGCGCCGGCGATCCGAAATTGCAGGCATGGCATCTCGCATCGAGGATTACGGGCTCATCGGAAACACGCGCACCGCGGCCCTCGTGTCGCGCTTCGGGTCGATCGACTGGCTGTGCGCGCCGCGCTTCGACTCCGACGCGTGCCTGGCCGCGCTGGTGGGCTACGACGAGCACGGCGCCTGGGCCATCCGCCCCACGGGTGGACTGCGCGAGGCGCGGCAGCGCTATCGCGGCGAGACGCTGATCCTGGAGACGGAGTTCGTTTGTGACGGCGGCGTCGTGCGCGTCACCGACTTCATGCCGGTCAGCGGCGGTGAAGAGCGCTCGGACCTGATCCGGATCGTCGAGGGGCTGGAGGGCGAGGTCCAGCTGGAGATGCTGCTGAACGTCCGCTTCGGCTACGGCGCGGATCGCCCCTGGATCACGCCCGGGCCGGGCGGCCTGCTGCTGATCGCGGGGCCGAACGCGCTGGCGCTGCGCGGGCCGGGCGAACCGACGGAGACCAACGCGCGCATCACGACCATCCTTCACGTCCGGAAGGGCGACCGTGTCGAGTACCAGCTGGCCGCCTACCCGTCGCACGAGGAGCCACCCGCCGCGCTGGACGTCGCGCAGGTCCTGGACGGGACCGAGCGGTACTGGCAGGCGTGGGCGGGGCGCTGCACGTACGAGGGGCGCTGGCGGGACATGATCGTTCGCTCGCTGATCACGCTGAAGGCGATGACGTACGCGCCGACCGGCGGCATCGTCGCCGCGCCGACGACGTCGCTGCCCGAGGAGCTGGGCGGCTCGCGCAACTGGGACTACCGCTACTGCTGGCTGCGCGACTCCAGCCTCACCCTCGACGCGCTGATCATCGGCGGCTACATCGACGAAGCGCGCGCCTTCCGCGATTGGTTGCTGCGCGCGGTCGCGGGTGACCCCGCGCAGCTGCAGATCATGTACGACATCGCCGGCGCCCGGCGTCTGACCGAGTTCGAGCTCCCCTGGCTGCCCGGTTACGAGGGGTCAAAACCGGTGCGCGTGGGGAACGCTGCCTCGGGGCAGTTCCAGCTGGACGTCTACGGCGAGGCGCTGGCGGCCATCTACTCCGGCCGGAGGATGGGGATGGCGGGACGCCACGACGCCTGGGCGCCGGCGAAGGCCCTGATCGACTTCATCACCAATGCGTGGCAGCACCCGGATGACGGCATCTGGGAGGTGCGCGGCGGGCGGCGCCACTTCACGCACTCGAAGGTCATGGCGTGGGTGGCCATCGACCGCGCCTACAAGCTGATCGACGAGTTCGGCATCAGCGACCCGGAAGGACGAGCGATACTGCCGCACCTGGCGGCCTTGCGCCAGCGCATCCACGCCGAGGTGTGCGACCGCGGGTTCAACGCCAAGGTCGGCGCCTTCACGCAGTCGTACGGCAGCGACCATCTGGACGCCAGCGTGCTGGTCATCCCGCACTACGGGTTCCTGCCGGCGCACGATCCGCGCATGGTCGGCACGGTGGCGGCCATCGAGAAGGGCTTGATGCGCGAGGGGTTCGTGCTGCGCTACGCGACCGAGTCGGGTGCGGACGGCTTGCCGGGCAGCGAGGGCGCGTTCCTGGCCTGCAGCTTCTGGCTGGCCGAGAACTACGCCTACGCCGGCCGGCTCGACGAGGCCGAGGCGCTGTTCGAAAGGCTGCTGGCGCTGCGCAACCATCTGGGCCTCTACGCCGAGGAGTACGATCCGACGCTCGGCCGGCAGATCGGCAACTTCCCGCAGGCCTTCACGCACCTGGCGTTCATCTCGACGGCCCACGTGATCGAGAGCGTCCGCCTGGGCGGAACGACGGGCGTCGGCCAGCGCCCCGGCCAGGCCTTGCACTAGCCGGCGACGGCCAGCAGGCGTTCCAGCGTGCCGATCTCGACGGGTTTGACCAGGTGGTGATCGAACCCGGCGGCCAGGGAGTCCTGCTTGCTCTCGTCCTGGCCCCAGCCGCTGGAGGCGATCAAGAGGACCTCGCGGCCCCACGGCTCCGCGCGCACGTGCCGCGCCAGCTCGTGCCCGCTCAGCTTGGGCATCGCGATGTCGACGACCATGGCGTCGGGGTGAAACGCGCGCGCAATTTCCAGCGCCTGCGCGCCGTCGTGCGCGGTGCGCGTCTCGTGCCCGAGCAGCTCGAGGATCATCGAGAGGCTTTCAGCGGCGTCGACGTTGTCGTCGGCGACCAGGATTCGCCGCCGCACCGTGGGCGCGGCTGCGGCCGGCGCGACGGGGGCGACCGCCTCCCTGACCGCCGCCGTCGCCAGCGGCAGGTGGATCCGGAACTCGCTCCCCGTCCCCGGCCCGTCGCTGGAGGCCTCGATCGTCCCGCCGTGCATGTCCACCAGCCGGCGGACCAGCGTCAGCCCGATTCCCAGCCCGCCGCCGACCTGCGCATGCGAGCGATCCACCTGCGTGAACAGATCGAACACGCGGTCCAGCATCTCGCGCGGGATGCCCTGTCCGTCGTCGCGAACCCAGATGACGGCGTCGCGGGCGCCCTCGCGCGCCAGCCCCAGCTCGATGTGCCCCCCGCGCGGCGTGAACTTGGCCGCGTTGTTGAGCAGGTTGGCCACCACCTGCACGAGGCGGGTCGGGTCGGCGTCGACGGTCAGCTCCTCGGGCGGCATCGTGACGGTCAGCGTGTGCCCGTGCTGGTCGATCAACGGTCGGCTGGTCTCGACGGCGCCGCGTAACACGTCCGCCAGCGGCAAGCGTGCGCGGCGCAGCTCGACCAGCCCGCGGCTGACCCGCGACAGATCCAGCAAGTCGTCGATCAGCCGCACCATCTGATCGACCTGGCGCTCGATCAGGTCGCGCAAACGGACGGCGGCCTCTCCTTCGGGGCGGCGCTTCATCAGAGACAGCGCGTTGCGAATCGGCGCCAGGGGATTGCGCAGCTCGTGCGCCAGCGTCGCCACGAACTCGTCTTTGAGGCGGTTCGTGTCCGCCAGCTCGGCGGCCAGCGCCCGGAATCGTGTCTCGCTGGCGCGAAGCGCGGCGTCCGCTTCCGCCCGTTCGGTGACGTCCGCTCCTTCCACGAAGATGCCGGTCACGCGCCCGTCGTCGTCCTTGATGGGCTGGTAGACGAAGTCCAGATAGCGAGCGCCCGCGCCAGCCCCCGTGTACTTGGCGCCGCGCGCGACGAAGGCCTTGCCGCTGGCGAAGACTTCGTCCAGACGCTTGACGAAGCCCTGCTGGACGGTCTCGGGCAGCGCCTCGGCGACCGTCTTGCCGAGCAGCGGCCGATTGCTGACCAGCGCCAGATAGGCGGGGTTCGCCAGCTCGAACCGGTGCTCCGGGCCGCGCAGCATCGCCATGAAGCTGGGCGTCTGCTCGAACAGCTGCGCCAGCTGATCGCGCTCGGACGCCAGCCGCCGCGCGGTCTGCACCTGCTCTGTCGTCTCGCTGCAGACGACCAGGACGCCGCCGATGCCGTGAGGCGCGCTCTGCTCGTCGATCGGGCTGTAGCTGTAGGTCCAGTAGACCTCCTCGCGACGGCCGTGGCGGGTGATGGGGACCAGGTGGTTCACGTTCCAGGTCGCGCCGCCGCCGGACATCACCTGGGCGATCTGAGGCCCGATCACGTCCCAGATCTCGGACCACACCTCCAGCGCTGGACGGCCGAGCGAGCCGGGGTGCCTCTCGGGCCCGATCGAGCGGCTGTAGGCGTCGTTGTACAGGCAGGCCAGCTGCGGCCCCCACCAGATGTACATCGGGTGGCCGGTGTTCAGGATCAGGCGCACCGCCGTGCGCAGCGACTGAGGCCACGAGGCGGGCGGCCCCAGCGAGGAGCGCGCCCAGTCGTACGCCCGCATGAGCGCGCCCATTTCGCCGCCGCCGGCGAGAAAATCAACCTCGGCTTCGGCCGCAGGCTCCGGGCGGCTGCCGGTCGTTCCCCCCATGTGAGTCGAAACTATGAAACGCCGGCAGGCCGGATACAACGGCGCACCTGAAACGCGAGGTGCCCTGTCATCCGGATTCGGAATGTTTGGGGCGACCCCGCCGGCCGGTTTGACCCGCGGCGCGTGAGCCGCATGTTCGCCATGGCAAAGGCGGTGGCGCGTGGCGATGAAAAGCGGCGGATCGACGAACGGGGGAAGGGTGCTGGGGGCGGCGTGCGCCGCGATGCTGGCGGCGGGCGCCGGCGCTTGTTCCAGCCATGGGGGGCGCCCGGACGCCGGCGGCGGGGCAGGGGCAGGTCACGCCAGCGGCGGCGCGAGCGGCGGCGGTGGCGCCCCGG
>CAZPUH010000443.1:0-6002 GCA_964589215.1 uncultured Myxococcales bacterium
ACGGGATGGCCGGCGACCACGATTCGCAGCCGCCCGTAAACGCCGGCCAGCCCGGGCGCGTTGCCCCCGTGCCACTGCGGCTGCTGTCCCGGCTGCAAGGTCTCTTCGTTCGCCATGTCATGCCTCCCGGCACGACTATCGACACGCCGGACGGCCTGCGCGACTGAGCCGCCGCCTCAATCGCTCACACGCTGTTCTTCAGACGCGCCAGGATCGGATCCCGGACGCGGATGATCCCCATGCGCGGGTGCGCGAGGTCGAACACCAGCGCGATGACCGCCGCCAGAAGCAGAGGGGCCACGAACATCCCCAGCGCCCGCATCCGGGATTCCAGCCCGCAGCCGTAGCCGACGGCGAGCATCGCCACCGCGGTGACCAGGATCAGCACGACGAACACCGTCGACGGCAGCGGGTTCTTGAGCGCCTCCACGTGGTCCTCGCCGGCGTCGATCATCGCGTTCGTCGACTGGATCAGCAGCGAGGTGGTCGGCGACGGCGTGGTCCTTCCGGCCGCCGCGACGCGAGTCCAGATCTGGTCCACGATGTCGGACGACTGGCGCAGCAAGGCCTCGGTGCGCTTCACGTCCAGGCCCGGCTCGGCGAAGGCCAGCCGGGCGTCGATGTAGCGGCGCAGCAGCACGCGCAGCTCTTCGCCGCGCGCGTCGTCGAGCAGGCGGGTGCGCAGATACGTCGTCCCGATGTCGTTGGCTTCTTCCAGCACGATGTGCTTGCGCGCGTCGTACCGCGCCTGTGCCATCGAGAAGGTGAACCCGATGAGCAGGGCCGCCAGCCCCAGCAGCGCCGCCTGCCAGGCGGACGCGTGCGACCGCTCCCCTTCGTCCATGCCGGGCCCCGCGCGCAGCCCCAGCCGGTAGCCGAGCTGACACGCCGCCGGCAGCCCTAGGAACAGAACGGCCACGATCCACACGTACGTCATCCCGGCACGCGAGGCAGGACGTCGCTACGCGCTGATGAACGCGAGCACGTCGGCGTTGAACCGGTCGCGGTGCGTGGCGGTCAGACCGTGCGGCGCGCCCTCGTACACCTTCAGCGTCGCGTGCGGCAGGATCTTCGACGACAACAGCCCGGCGGCGATGATGGGGACGATCTGATCGTCGTCGCCGTGAATGACCAGAACCGGGATGTCGATCCGTCTCAGGTCCTCGGTGAAGTCCGTCTCCGAGAACTGCTTGATGCAGTCGTACGACGCCTTGTAGCCGGCCTGCATCGATTGCAGCCAGAACTGCTCGCGCAGCCCCGCCGACACGGTCGTACCGGGCCGGTTGGCGCCGTAGAACGGAAACGCCAGATCCTTGTACATCTGCGCCTTGTCCTTGGCCAGGCCGGCGCGGAGCTGGTCGAACGCCGCTATCGGCAGCCCGCGCGGGTTCGTCTCGGTCTTCAGCATCAGCGGCGGGATCGCGCTCACCAGCACGGCCTTCGCAACACGCCCCGTGCCGTGCCGCCCCAGGTAGCGCGTGACCTCGCCCCCGCCGGTCGAATGTCCGATCAGCACGGCGTCGTGCAGGTCCAGCTTCTCGATCACGCTCGACAGATCGTCGGCGTAGGTGTTCATGTCGTTGCCTTCCCAGGTCTGGGTCGATCGCCCGTGACCGCGGCGGTCGTGGGCGATGGCGCGGAAGCCCTTGGCCGCGAAGAAGTCGAGCTGCTCGTCCCAGGCGTCCGCGCTCAGCGGCCACCCGTGGCTGAACACGAGGGGGCGCCCCTTGCCCCAGTCCTTGTAGAAGATGGCGGAACCGTCTTTTGCGTTGATCGTCGGCATCGGTGTCTCCTTTGTTGGTTCAGAACGGGAACAACAGCGGCGCGAAAGAGCAGCACGAACCGTGCCGCCATCAGTCCAGCGCGACGGAGCGCGCGACGGAGATGCCCAGCGTCGGTAAACGGCGCCGCAGCGTCTGCCGCGAGATGCCCAGCAGCTGCGCGGCGGCGCTGTAGTTGCCGCGCGTCCGCTCGAGCACCAGGGTGAACAGGAAGCGATCCACGTACTCGCGCGCGTCCGCGTAGAGGTCCTTCACGTCGGGCGCGGCGACCCGGCCGCGCAGGAAGGTCTCGAACTCGGACAGGCTGGGCGCGGGCGGCCGGCGCGCGGGTTCCGCCGCGGCGACGACCGGGGCGCCCGACGTGCGCCCCAGGGCCGGAAGGAACGCCGAAAGCAGCGTGCTACCTTGCGCGCGCAGAACCGCCTGTTTGAGGACGTTCTGCAGCTCCCGGATGTTGCCCGGCCAGGAATACGCGCACAGCTTCTCCATCACGTCGGGCGCGACGCTGCGAACGTCGCGACCCAGCTCGCGGCTGAACTGCTGGACGTAGTGATGCACCAGGAGCGGGATGTCGCTGCCGCGCTCGCGCAGCGGCGCCAGGTGGATCGTGAAGACGCCCAGCCGGTAGACCAGGTCCAGCCGAAACTTGTCCTCGGCCACCAGCGCGCGCAGGTCGCGGTGGGTGGCGGCCACCAGCCGCACGTCGGTGCGGATCGTCTCGTTGCCGCCGACGCGCTCGAAGGTCTGCTCCTGCAGCAGGCGCAGGATCTTGGGCTGCAGCGCCGGCGCGATGTCGCCGATCTCGTCCAGCAGGATCGTCCCGCCGCTGTGCCGTTCGAACTTGCCGATGCGCCGGCGATCGGCGCCCGTGAACGCCCCCTTCTCGTGCCCGAACAGCTCGCTCTCCAGCAGGGTCTCGGGGATGGCGGCGCAGTTCAACGCCGTGAAGGCCGCCTTGGCGCGCCGGCTGTGCCGGTGGATGGCGCGCGCGACGACCTCCTTGCCGGTTCCGCTCTCGCCCGTGACCAGGACAGTCACGTCCCGGTCGGCCACAAGCCCGATCGCCTTGTAGACCTCGAGCATCGCGGGGCAGGTTCCGAAGAGCGCGTCTCCTCCCCCGCTCGCTTCGGAGGCCAGTTCGCCGACCGGCGCGAACGCGCGCGACTGGCGCCGCACCGCGATCGCCTCGGCCAGGATGGTCCTCAGCTGCTCGGGGTCCGCCGGCTGGCGCACGTAATCGAACGCCCCGCGCCGCATGGCTTCGATGGCGATCTCGGCGTCGTTGCCGGCGGTCGCAAAGATGACGGGCACCAGCGGGTCCAGCCGCCGGATGTCCTCGTAAAGGTCGAGCGCCCGCCGGTCGCGCGCCGCGACGCCCAGCAGGACGACGTCGGCCGACAGCTCCCGGAGCGCCGAGAGCCCGGCGCTCGCCGCCGTGGCGACCGTGACGCGCTCGGCGGGAAACAGACGTTGCACCTGCTCCGCGAGCAGCCGCGGATCCTCATCGATGACCACAACGTGCGCCATGGGGTGGCTCGAAAACTGCCAACGGAGCCAACCTTGGCCACTCGGTCATCCCTTGATTCGCCGCGGCCCGGTCTGGCCGGCGCGACGGCGCCGTCAGGTCGAACGCGTGAACAGCTGCCGCTGCGTCGCCTGGAAGGCGTTGGCCCGAATCAGCTCCCGCACGTCGCGCGGGTTCTCGACGCCCAGAAGGCGGAATCGCCCCATGCGCTTGTCGGCGGCGATGATGGCGATCTCCCCGATGCCCAGCATGCGCTCCAGCACCCCCTGCTGGAACTCGATGTCCTCGATGGTGCGCATGTCGACCTCGTCGATGCGCTTGGACAGGACGCCGCTCTCCAGCAGGATGCGCTGGTTCGAGACCCGGTATCGGTGGCTGCGCAGGACGGCCACATGCCAGCCCAGCCGCGCCAGACGCGCCAGCACCAGCACCACGACGGCGACGGTGAAGACGGTCTGCAGCGTCGACCGATTCGCCGCCACCGTCTCGGCCATGGGGCGGCCCAGCCCGGCCATGACGGACAGGAAGGGGGAGAACCCGACGGCCGCCACGATCGGCAACCCGATCGCGAACAGCGCCGTCCGCGTGATGTCGCCCAGCATGGCCTTGACGGAGGGGGCGCCCTCCCAGGCGACCTCCTCGGCGGCGGGCACGGCGGCGACCGGCGGCGCCACGGCCTGGGGGCCCAGCGGGCGGTTGCATTGCGGGCACGCGGCGGCCGCGGTGGAGACCTGCCGGCCGCAATCCGGGCAACTCACGAGTGGCATGCGCCCAGGTTACAACGCGCGCCGCCGCCACGCGCGCCGCGGGATGCCAGCGGCTGAGCGGATGTAGGGCGTTCTCCTCGGTGTGCTGCGTTGTCGCCGCAAACGGCGGAACCGCGCGCCGCACCCGATGACCGCCCCCGTGACGTCCTTCACAATTGAAGCATGGCGAGCTTCGGGCACGTCGCCGTCGGACTCCTCACCGGCCGCCTGCACGGCGGTCGCGCCGCCGGCGCGCGCAACCGGCGCTGTTCCTGGGGCACGCTGCTGTTCTTCGCCGCGCTCGCCTCGCTGCCGGATCTGGACGTGCTGCTGGTCGCGCTGGGCGCGGCCGACGGTGGCGCCATCGGGCACCGCGGCGCCACGCACTCCCTGGGGGCGGCGCTGCTGATCGCGCTGCTCGCCGCCGCCGGCGCGCGCCGGTTCGGGTGGCCGGTGTTGCGCACGGCGCTCGCAGCCGGCGCGGCCGTCGCCAGCCACACGCTGCTCGACCTGCTGGGCGCCCGCGGGAAGGGGCTGGCGGTCTTCTGGCCGCTGTCGGCGCACCGCTTTCATTCCCCGTGGCGGGTGTTCCCGGACGCGCCCCGCGGCATGAAGCTGCTGTCGTGGTACGGAATCGCCGAAATGGCGCTGGAGTTCGGTCTGTTCCTTCCGGTCACGCTCTACGCGCTGTGGCCGCGCATCACGGCCCGGCTGCGCGGCGAGCCCGCCCGCCTGCGCGTGATCGCGGGCGACGGCGCCCCGACCGCGGCCGCCCCGCCCAGGACAACCGCCGACCACGCGGCGATGCGATCCAGCGGGTAGCGAATCACCACCGACACCGTGCCGTCGGATAAGCGGCGCCAGCTGCCCTTTGTGAGTCCCCGGACCGGGGGAGATCGGTTAACCTCCCCGGCATGTTCCTCCGCAAAGAACGCGCCGCCGTTCGGAACGCCACGCGTGCGATCCGGGATCTGGTGCTGCGCCCCGGGCGCGAGCTGGCCACCGGTGGACTGGGCGGCGGGTTCAGCAGCGGGCTCAACGCGCTTTCGTTGCTGGCCTCGGGGCCGCTGCGCCAGATGCCGGAGATGGCGGCGCGGCTGCCCGGCGCCCTGAAGGATCTCGGCGACCGCGTGACGGCCATCCCCGGGGCGCGACGCCGCGCGCCGGCCCTGGCCTTCGCGGCGCAGGCGCTGGCGGGCAGCGTCCGCCACGGCGTGGCCGTGCGCGAGCGCTACCTGAACCTGCTGGCCGCGGCCATGGACGACCACACGTCCGAGCGGGTTCACCCCGGCTTCCTGAACGTGCTGCGCCAGCTGAGCGCGGACGAGGTCCTGCTGGTCAGCCAGTTCCAGCACGACGGCCCTTACCCGCTGGTCACGGTCGTGGCCCGCTACAAGTACGGCGGCCCGATCACCACCGAGCTGCGCAACTACAGCCTGCTGGGCGTCACCGCCGGCTGCGAGCACCCCGAGCGCGTGCCGTTCTACATCGACAACCTGTGCCGGCTCGGGCTGACCGAAATCCGGACGGTCCGGGTGTCCGACGACACGCGATCCTTCAAGGCGGTCGAGCAGAGCCCGGAGGTCCAGGCGGCGATCGCGCGGATCGAAGCCAATCCGCCGGCGCCCCTCAAGGAACCAGCCAAAGACGACGACGGCGATCGCGTGGTCCCCGACGTCCAGCGCAAGGCGCTGTACGTCACCGACTTCGGACGCCGGTTTTACGAAGCTTGCGAGTACCGCCCCGAACCCGCCGAGCGTTGATCCCGCGCCTTTCCATTTTTTCGCCATGGACACCCAGACGCCGCCGCCCCCTGCGCCCGCCGCACCGACAGAGCGCGAGCCGCTGTCGCTGGGGGAGATCCGCGACGTCTGGCCGCTGCTGACGCAGGAGGATCGCGTCCAGGGGTTCCTGCTGCTGCCCCGCGACGAGGCGGAGGACTTCTTCTTC
>CAZPUH010000444.1:0-2259 GCA_964589215.1 uncultured Myxococcales bacterium
GCGCGCGTCTGGTCGGACGTCTGGTGCTCTTTGCCGGTGGCGTCGCGATAACCGGCGACGATGCCGAAGCGGTCGGTGTCGTTTTCTAGGGCCATGGACGCTTCCGGGCGGTGCCGGAGGCCAGCGCGGCGAACAGCAGCCCCCGGAACACCATCGCCCACGTGAGGAACAGCAACATGATCGGTTTGAGCCACAACGGCATCGCCAGGATCACCAGCACGAGGCCGTCCAGCGAGAAGAGCGACTGCATGTTCAGCAGCCGCTCGGCCGCGGTGCCGTGCTGGATGAGGCCGAAGGGGGCCAGCAGCACCGCCGCGATGAGCGCCGTCGGGCCCAGCCACTCTGGCCAGTGCGCCGAGATGAACCGCCCCGACTCCATCAGCAGCGCGAACGACCGCACCTGACCGCGGGCCAGGTAGATCAGCTCGGGGACGGCGTTGAAGAAGACCACCATCGTCAGCCCGACGAGCACCGAGATGATGCGGCCGCGGTCGCCGGCGCTGCTGGTCACCAGCTCGACCCCCAGCTGGATCACCCACAGCGCGAAGAGGACGCTGACCACGTCCCAGAAGCGCGCCCCGAAGCTTTCGCGCACGTCCGCCAGCCGGATGCGCTGGTCCGCGACGGCCAGGGAAAGAAGATGCAGGTAGCTGGAGATGAGGAACGCGACGACGAAGCCCAGCAGGAAGCCGCCCGCGATGCCCAGCTGAGCCAGCAGCCCGCGTGCGACCTGTAGGACCGTCGCGTAGAGCAGAAGCGCCACGCCCGCGGGCCAGCCGCGCACGGCCAGACGAACGGCGCGAGTCGCGAGGCGTGCGTAGAGCTTCAGCATCGGGGAATGATACCTTACCAGCCGCGCATGGCCTCCCACGGGCGATACACCATCCGCGGCAAGCTGGCCGACGGGGGCATGGCAGAGATCTTCCTGGCGGTTCAGCACGGCGCCGAAGGGTTCGAGAAGCCCGTCGTCCTGAAGCGCATCCTGACGCAATATTCGGCCGATCCTCAGTTCCGCAATATGTTGCTGGACGAGGCTCACATCTCGATGAGCCTGCAGCACGGCAACATCGTGCAAGTGCTGGATTTGGGCGTCGCGAGCGGCCGATACTTCCTGGCGCTGGAGCTGGTCGACGGCTGGGACCTCGAGAAGATCCTGCAACGCGCGCACGCCGCGGGGCTGGTCTGGCCGTCGGCGCTGGCGTTGTACGTCGTGGCCGTCGTCTGTCGGGCGTTGGCTTACGCCCACGGCCAGACCCGCGACGGCAAGCCGCTGGGGATCGTCCACCGCGACATCAGCCCCAACAACGTGCTGGTCAGCGCCGAGGGCGAGGTGAAGCTGGCCGACTTCGGGATCGCCAAGGCCCAGCGCAAGCGGGAGCAGACCGCGGCCGGCGTCATCAAGGGCAAGGTCGCGTACATGTCGCCCGAGCAGGCGCAGGGCGGGGTGGTCGACCGGCGGTCGGACATCTTCTCGGTGGGGTCGATGCTGTATCGGATGGTCACCGACCGGCTGCCGTTCGAGGCGGCCAACGACCTCGAGTCGCTGCTGCGTGTCCAGAAGGCCGACTTCCCGCCGCCCCAGAAGGTCAAGGAGACGGTCGGCGATTCGGTGGCGACCATCATCCAGCGCGCGATGCGGCTGTCGCCCGCCGATCGGTACCAGACGGCCACCGACATGCTGATCGAGATCGAGCGCGTGCTGCGGACCGAGTTCCACTCGGCGGGGCAGACCGAGCTGAAATCGTGGCTGGAGCAGCTGTCCGGGCGTGACGGCGCGCTGCCCATCGGGCGGCAACCCTTCGGGCTCGCCCTCGACGCGACGGCAACCGATCTGTCGATCGGCACCTCGTTCGAGCTGGTCGACCTCAGCGAGCCCGATCCGACCGAGGCCCACCGCAGCCGTTCTCCGGCGCCCGAGCGCCTGGGGCCGCCCACGCCGCCGCCGGAGGTGGCGCGCAGCGGGAACACCGCCGAGATCGTCAAGCCGGGCAGGAGCGGCGCCGGCCGCCGCAAGGGGGGCGGCTTCTGGTTCGGCGTGTTCTTCGCCGTCGCGGCCATGATCGGCATCCGCTACTTGCTGGGGTGGAGCGAGAGCCGCGGCGTGCTGCGCTCGCTGGGGCTGGGCGGCGAAAACGGCGTGCGCGGAGATCTGCCGCCGCCGACGATCGCGCCCGCGCCGGCACCGGCCGCCGCGCCTACCCCGGCTCCTGCCGCCGCGCCGCCGCCGGTTCCGGCGCCGCCGCCGAAAGCGGTCGCCGT
>CAZPUH010000445.1:0-2081 GCA_964589215.1 uncultured Myxococcales bacterium
CGTCGGCGCGGCCGCCGGCGCGTTCGACGCCCTCGACCTCGGCGTCCTCGAAGACGGTCACCCCCGGCGTGGCGCGGGCCGCGTCCAGCAGCGCGCGATCCAGGTGCAGCCGGCGCTGCCCCAGCGCGACCACGCTGCGACCGAACGGGCTCTCGGCGATCACCCCGAAGCCGTGGTAGCGGACCGATTGCATCGGGCGGCCCCCGACGGCCTCGCGCAGGCCCAGCCGCTCGAGGACGGCGACGCCGGCGGGCAGGATCCCCTCGCCGCAGGGCTTCTCGCGCGGGAAGCGGCGCGCGTCGTAGACGTCGACCTTGAGCCCGGCGCGGCCCAGAAGCAGGGCCAGCGTCGTGCCCGCCGGACCAGCGCCGGCGATGGCGACGTCTACCGCCCGGGCCAGGGCACGAACCTCGGTTTCTGCGCGAACGCCTGGCGGTAACGATCGTCGGCCATCAGCACCGACTCTTCCAGCGCGATTCGCCGTCTCAGCACGATGAGGTGCAACAGCCCGCCCACCGCCGCGGTGACGACCGCGCCGTGCACCAGCGGCAGCGCCAGCAGCTCGACGAACACCGCCACGTAGTTGGGGTGGCGGACGTAGCGGTACGGGCCGCCGGTGACGATCCCCAGCTCGGTCGAGCGCACGACGCGCACGTTCCAGTGCACGCCCAGCGTGGCGATGACCCACCAGCGGAGCAGGTTCGCGAGCAACAGCGCCACCAGCGCCGGGATGCCGACGGCCGGCACGAAGCGGCGGTGCAGCGCCACCACCTCGATCGCGGCGCCCGCGATGACGCCGGTGTGCAGGAGGACCATGGCCAGGAAGGCCCGCTCGGGCAGCAGAGGCGCGCCTTGCTGGGCCAGCGCGCGCTGGTGCCGGCGCGACAGGGTCATCTCGATCAGTCGGCCGGCGCCGACCGCCGCGCACAGGACCAGGTACCAGCCGACGGAGCTCACGGGGTCAGCTCCACTCCAAAAGCAGCATCTCGGCCGAGAGCCCGGGACCGAACGCCGCCAGGATGCCGTGCTCGCCGGCCGCCGGCTGCCGCTTGGTCAGCCACTCGTGCAGAACGAACAGCACCGAGGCGCTGGACTGGTTGCCGAAGTCGCGCAGCACGTCCCACGAAGGCTGAGTGTCGTTGCGGGCCAATCCCAGCTCTTCTTCCGCGAAGGCCAGGATCTTGCGGCCGCCCGGGTGCAGCAGGAAGCAGGACAGCTGGTCGCGCGACAGGCCGCGACGGTCGGAGATGGTCCGCACCAGGCGGCCGATCTCGGACTTGAGCAGCGCCGGAACCTCCTTCGACAGCACGGAATGGAAGCCGTCGTCCTCGAGGTCGAACCCCAGCGCCCACGTCGACTCGGGAAAGATGTGGGCCAGCGTCTCGAGGATGCGTACGCGGCGGCCCGTGCCCTCGGCCTCGGCGCCGTTCAGCACCACGGCGGCCGCCCCGTCGCCGAACAGCGCCGTCGCGACCAGGTTGGCCGGCGAAACGTCGGCGCGCTGGAGCGAGAGGCTGGGCAGCTCCACGGCGATCACCAGCACCCGCGACGTGGGGAAGCCGACCAGGAAGTCGTGCGCGCGCGCCAGCGCCGAGGCGCCGCCCACGCACCCCAGCTCCGTGATCGGCAGGCGACGGACGTCGGCGCGGAAGCCGAGCTCGTTGACCAGGTGCGCGTCCAGCGACGGGATCATGATGCCGGTGCACGACACGCTGATGATGAGGTCGATGTCGCGCGCCTCGACGTGCGCGGCGGCCATCGCGTCGGAGGCCACCTGCCGGCCCAGCTCGATGGCGCTGGTGCGATAGCGGGCCTGCATGTCGCTGATCCCGTGCAGCGACCCGAGCTGCGACAGCGGCTCGACGCTGTAGCGGCGATCGACGGCCGCGTGGTCGAACATCTCCATGGCGGCGTCCATCCGGCGGGCCGGCAAGGGGAGCATCGCGCGCAGGCGCGTCTTGACCTCTTCCTGCGTGGCGGCGTGGAGCGGCACCGCGGTGGCCGTGCTGGCGATGGTGGGCGCGTTCATGGTCGCAGCAACCTAAGCGTTGCACACAATGGCACAAGCGTGGCGCCGGCGC
>CAZPUH010000446.1:0-4679 GCA_964589215.1 uncultured Myxococcales bacterium
CGGCACCGTCGTTTCGACGGGGACCGGCGGCAGCGGCACGGGCGGCGCGGCTGGGCGCGGTTCCGGGAGCGGCGGCACCGGCCCGGGCGCGGGCGGTACGGGTACGGGCGGCGCGTCGGGCGCGGGCGGCAGCGACGTCTACCCGGTCCCGGCCAGCCCGCCCGCCGACGAGGACGGCTCGCAGCTGTGGCTCCGCTATCCCAAGGTCTCGCTGCCCAGCCGCCTGGCGGAGTACCAGGCGGGGATCGTCCAGATCGTGAAGGCGGGCAGCTCGGCCACCCTGCAGGCGGCGCAGTCCGAGCTGAGCAAGGGGCTGAGCGGTCTCACCGGCGCCACCATTCCTGTCGTCGATCAGCCGACCGCCGCGGGGGCGGTGGTGCTGGGGACGCCGGCCTCGTCGACGATCGTGCAGTCGCTGGCGCTGGGGGCGACGCTGACTGCCGCCGGGACCGAGGGGTACGTGGTCCAGGCCACCACCGTCGGCGGCAAGGCGGCCATCGTCGTCGCCGGCAACACCGACGTCGGCGTGCTGCGCGGCGCGTTCGCGCTGCTGCGCCACCTGCAGTGCCACCGCCCGCTGACCGGCCTGTCGCTGAGCGGCGCGCCCAAGATCCAGCGCCGCATCCTGGACCACTGGGACAACCTGGACGGCAGCATCGAGCGCGGCTACGCGGGCAAGTCGCTGTGGCAGTGGAGCAGCCTGCCCGGCACGCTGTCGCAGCGATACACCGACTACGCGCGCGCCAACGCCTCGATCGGGATCAACGGCGTGGTGCTGAACAACGTCAACGCCGACCCGCAGATCCTGAGCAGCACGTACCTGACCAAGGTGGCCGCGCTGGCGACGGCCTTCCGCCCGTACGGCATCGCGGTCTACCTGTCGGCGCAGTTCGGGGCGCCGAAGGCGATCGGCGGGCTCAGCACGGCCGACCCGCTGGACAGCGGCGTCAAGCAGTGGTGGGCCAACCTGGTCGACGGCATCTACCAGAAGATCCCCGACTTCGGCGGCTTCCTCGTGAAGGCGAACTCGGAGGGGCAGCCAGGCCCCGCCGACTACGGCCGCACGCACGCCGACGGGGCGAACATGCTGGCGGCCGCGCTGGCGCCCCACGGCGGCATCGTCATGTGGCGCGCATTCGTCTACAAGGACGACGGCACCGACCGCATCGGTCAGGCCTACACCGAGTTCAAGCCGCTCGACGGCAAGTTCAACAGCGGCACGATGGTGCAGGTGAAGAACGGCCCGCTGGACTTCCAGCCGCGCGAGCCGTTCCACCAGCTGTTCGGCGCGATGCCCAAGACGCCGCTGGCGCTGGAGGTGGAGATCACCAAGGAGTACCTGGGCGAGGACACGCACCTCGTCTACCTGGGGACGATGTGGCAAGAGACGCTGCAGTCCGACACCTACGCGAAGGGGCAGGGGTCGCTGGTGGCGCGCGTCGTCGACGGCAGCCTGACCAGCGCCCCGGTCAGCGCGATGGCCGGGGTGGCCGGCATCGGCAGCGACGCCAACTGGATGGGCTCGCACTTCAACCAGGCCAACTGGTACGCGTTCGGGCGGATGGCGTGGAACCCGGACCTGTCGGCGCAGGACGTCGCCGACGAATGGATCCGCCAGACCTTCTCGAACGATCCGGTCGTCGTCGCGCCCGTCACGCAGATGATGATGAATTCGCGGCAGAACTGCGTGAACTACATGGAGCCGCTGGGGTTGGTCCACATGATGGGCTCGGGCCACCACTACGGCCCGGCGCCCTGGGTCAGCGACCAGACGCCGGTCAACGCCAACCCGACCTACTTCGAGAAGGCGGACGCGAACGGCATCGGCTTCGATCGGACGTCGACGGGCAGCAACACCGTCGCGCAGTACGCGGCGCAGGTGGCCAGCACCTTCGGCACGCGCAGCACCACCCCCGACGACTTCCTGCTGTTCTTCCAGCACGTGAAGTGGGACGACAAGGTCGCCTCGTCGGGCCGGACGCTCTGGGAGGAGCTGGTCTACCGCTACAGCCTGGGCGTCGACGCCGTGCAGACGATGAAGGACCAGTGGGCGACGGTGAAGGGGCGCATCGACACCAAGCGGTTCAACGACGTCACCGGGTTCCTGCAGACGCAGCACTACGAGGCGCGCTGGTGGCGCGACGCCTGCCTCACCTACTTCAGTAGCCTCAACAAGAAGGCGGTCCCGGCGGGGTATTCGCCGCCGCAGAAGGCGCTGTCGTTCTACCAGGGGCTCAACTGCCCCAGCGACGCGACCAAGCCGCGCTGCCCCGCCGTCTACACCGGCAACCCGTCGCCCGCCATCACGCCCTGACCAGGTCTCCGACGGCGCGCGCGCGGCGCGTGTTGTAGGTTCGGGGGATGTGGCGCTGGTTGCTGCGGCTGTTTGGCTATTCGCTGGCCGCCGCGGCGGTGCTGGCCGTGGTGCTGGTGGTGCTGGCCTGGTTCTCGACGGGGCACTTCTCGGCGTTCGGCGGCAAGCCCGATCCGCAGCGCCTGCGCGGCTCGCCCGAGTTCGTCGGCGGGAAGTTCCAGAACCCCGAGCCGACGTCGTTGATGTCCGAGCGGCGCTGGTTCTGGGCCATGCGCGAGTGGCTGTTCGGCAAGCAGATGCGGCGGCCGATCTGCGCGCTGCCGATGGTGACCGACACGGCCACGCGCCTGGCGACGCCGCCGGCGACGGGGCTGCGCGTCACCTGGCTGGGGCACTCGACGACGCTGGTCGAGATCGACGGGGTCACCGTGCTGACCGACCCGATCTGGAGCGAGCGCGCGTCGCCGTCGACCTGGTTCGGGCCCAAGAGGTACCACCCGCCGCCGCTGCCGCTGGACCAGCTGCCGCGCGTCGACGCGGTGGTGGTCTCGCACGAGCACTACGACCACCTGGACCAGCAGACGGTGCGGGCGCTGGCGGCCCGGGGCGTCGCGTTCCACGTCCCGCTGGGCATCGGCGCGCACCTGACCGCCTGGGGCGTGCCGGCGGCGCAGATCGTCGAGCACGACTGGTGGCAGGGCGCGCCGGTGGCGGGCGGCGTGCGCGTCGTCGCGACGCCCTCGCGCCACTTCAACGGCCGGCTGCCGGGGCGGACGGGCGCGCTGTGGACCTCGTGGTCGATCGTGGGGCCGCGCCACCGCGTGTTCTTCAGCGGCGACACGGGCCCCACGGAGTCGCTGCGGGAGGTGGCGCGGCGCGAGGGGCCGTTCGACGTCGCGCTGATCGAGATCGGGCAGTGGAACGCCGCCTGGGGCGACATCCACCTGGGGCCCGTCGGCGCGCTGGACGCGTTCGCGCACAGCGGCGCCAAGGTCCTGATCCCGATCCACTGGGGCACGTTCGTGCTCGCGTATCACGACTGGTCCGAGCCGGCGGAGACGCTGGTGACCGAGGCGGCGCGCCGCGGGGCCGCCGTGCTGACGCCCCTGCTGGGCGAGCCCATCGAGCCGGTCGCGCGCCCGGCCCCGCAAACCACCGCCTGGTGGCGCGCTTACCCGCCGCTGGCGCCGCGCTGCCCGTAAGATAGCGGCCGCGGGAGACGCCATGCATTCGATCCTGTCGCGGTGGGAGAGCTTCTACGTGATCATCGGCAGCGCGGCCGCCGCGCTGATCGGGCTGCAGTTCGTCGCCGCGGTGCTGGGCGCCGAGCTGCGCGTCGTCGGGGGCGAGAGCGTGACGCGCGCCTTCGGCACGCCGACCATCGTGCACTTCGGCGTCGTGCTGCTGAACGCCGCCTTCCTCAGCGCGCCCTGGCCGTCGGAGACGGGGGTTTCAATCCTGGTCGGGACGTTCGGCATGGCCGGTGTGGTCTACACGCTGCGCGTCGCCCAGCACGCGCGCCGGCAGACGCTGTACAAGCCGGTGCTGGAAGACTGGATCTGGCACACGATCGTGCCGCTGGTGGCGTACGCGGCGATGCTGGCCAGCGCGATCCGGCTGCCGCGCGCCCCCGCCGAGACGCTGTTCGCCGTGGCGGGCAGCGCGTCCCTTCTGCTGTGCGCCGGGATCCACAACGCCTGGGACTCCCTGAACTACATCGCGCTGCGCCGGCGCCGCGCGGCCGCGGACGAGGCGGCCAAGGGCGGCGGCGACGAGCCCGACGGCGCGCCGCCCACCTAACCGCAATGCCGTTCATTCAGGGCGCAACGCGAGAGGAACGCCGTTACTCGAACCGGTGCAGGATCGTGTACGTGGCGGTCCGGGGTGGGGCGCTGGGTGTGTGGATCGCCAGCGAGATCACGGTGTCGGCGGGGAGGCTCGCGTAGTGGCGCTGGCAGGCGACCAGCACGGCGCCCTCGGCGGGATTGAACGGGACGCGGTCGGCGGCCGCGATCAGCTCGCCCGTCGATTCGGCGGCGATGCGGAAGTCGACGCGGTCGGCGTGAGTTAGGTCCAGCCCGGCCAAACGATGGATGAGCAGGTCGGCGTCGCGCAGGAAGACGACCTCGCGCCGGTCGCCCGGCAGGAAGTCATTCTCGCGCACGCGCGCGCCGCGGGCGCGCAGCTGCTCGACGCGCTCGCGCGAGACGACGGGCGGCAGGGCGGCGCGCAACGATTCGGTCACGGCGGCGACGCGCGCGGCGGCGGCCGTGCAGTCCGGGCACCCGAACAGGTGCTCCTCGACGGCGTCGCTGGCGGCGGCGTCCAGGTCGCCGGCCCAGTAGTCGACCAGCGTGCCCCAGTC
>CAZPUH010000447.1:0-3657 GCA_964589215.1 uncultured Myxococcales bacterium
AGCTCGACATGTCGGCGCCCGACCACCGCTCTTTCATGAAGGAGCTCGCACAAAGCGCCGATGACAAGAGTCTCTGAATTTCCGCACAGGTGATCCCGTGGCATCCATGCACTCACACGCACTCCCGCCGCCTTCGTCCCGACCAGCACCGGAACGGCGCCCCACCGCGCCGCGCCCGGTGACGGCGCGGTCGATGCTGCAGGTCGCGGTGATCTGGCGTGGACAGATCCTGGGCTACCGCCTGCTCGGGCGGCGCGGGCGCATCACCGTCGGACCGTCGAAGCGGGCGACCTTCTGCACGCCGCCGCTGGAGGGACTGAACAAGTACCTGCTGGTCCGCCCGCGCAAGGGGACGTTCCTGATCGCGCTGACCCCCACGCTGCGCGGCGAGGTCACGCTGGGCGGTCTCGCGACGCAGGTCGAGGACATCGCCAACCGCGAGGTGACGCTGTCACCGGGCGACAAGGCCAAGCTGATCTTCGGCGACGGAAGCGACCTGCGCATCGAGATGCGGTGGGTCGACCCGCCCGAGCACATCGCGCGGCCGCGGGTGAAGGACCCGCACATGGTCCAGATCACCGTCGGCACGGCGGCGGTGCTGGGCATGCTGGCGCTGCTGCTGAATCTGATCTGGGAGCGCGACGTGCCGCGCCCGCCGCTGGCGCTGGACTCCACGCGCGTCGCCAAGCTGGAGACGCCGCTGCTGATCGACTTCGAGAAGAAGCAGCAGAAGAAGCAGGAGGCCGAGAAGGCGGCCGAGAAGTCCAAGGAGAAGGAAGGGCAGACCAAGCGCGCCAAGGAGAAGGCCGGCCGCCTGGGGCGCGAGGACGCCACCCAGAAGGACACGGTCATCCCCAAGGGCAAGGACGACATCCTGCGCGAGAAGGTGCAGAAGGTCGGCATCCTCAGCGTGCTCGGCCACCAGAAGGCGCCCGGCTCCGGCCTGTCGAAGCTGTTCGCGCAGACCAACGACGTCGAGCAGGCGATGAACGGGATGGTCGGGGCCAAGATGGCCGTCGGTCACGGCGCCGGCGGCTTGTCGACGGCCGGCTCGGGTCCGGGCGGCGGCGGCACCGGCTACGGCCACATCTACGGCGCCGGCAACCTGGACACCGGCGGCCGCGGCACGCACGGCCGCGGGCGCGGGCCCAAGCTGGCGGAACGCGGCGAGCACGAGGTCGGCGTCAGCCTGGGCAACGGCGGCGGCGAGACCGACGGCTCGCTGTCCAAGGAGCAGATCAACAAGGTCGTGCGCGCCCACCTGGCGGGCGTGAAGTACTGCTACGAGAAAGAGCTGCAGCACAAGTCGTCGCTCGCGGGCGGCGTCGACATCTTCTGGGTGATCATGCCCGACGGCACGGTCAGCAAGGCCAACGTCAAGCAGAGCACGATGGCCGACGCCGCCGTCGAGGGGTGCATCGTCCGGCAGGTGAAGCAGTGGCAGTTCCCCAAGGCGCCGGGGCAGACGATCGTCGGCCGCTATCCGTTCATCTTCAAGGGGGGGCAGTGATCGGCGTTCGCCCCGCGACGGCGCTGGCCCGGCTGGTGCCGCTGGCCGCCTCGTTGTGCGCGTGCCAGCAGATGAACACGCCCATCTACTTCGCGCCCGAAATGTCGCCGCTGACGCTGCCTGCGTCGCCCGGCAACAAGCCGGCCCGCACGGAGAACGGACTGTCGTTGCGGTTCCGCAACCCGACCGACAGCGAGCAGAAGGCGCTGGATCAGCAGGCGGGCACGCTGGGGTTCGACGTCCCCTGGATCCAGCGCGGACACGTCCACATCGAGTTGATCTACCAGGTGACCGACGACGAGCCGCCGCCGGATCCGACGGCGCCGCCGCCCGGCGACGTCGCCAGCTTCGCGATCGCGATTGACGGCGCCAACGAGTACACGAAGTACGACGAGAACACCGTCGCGATGGCCCTGCAGCAGGGAAACGACGATCCGCCCACGTACGTCCCGCTGATCTCGGTCACGCCGCAGACGATCGCGCCCGGCCAGACCATCAGCGGCATCGTGCGCGAGGACGACTTCGCCGAGGCCGAGCTGGATCTGTACGCGATCGGCAGCTGGCAGGCGCCGTTCGAGGCGGTGCTGATCAACAACTCGCAAGTGAACCCGATCGGGCTCGAGATGGTCCCGGGCAACGCGGTCATCCCGGCGCTGATCGAGGTCGACGTCAACTTCACCGCCAACCGGCCCATGAGCCTCACCTACGACGTCCGCGTGCGCGACGACGACAATCAGCTGCTGTACGTCGCCGGCGACACGCTGTTCTCGCCGACCCCGGCGTTGTTCCAGCCGCCGGCCCTGACCCCCTAGCGCGCCGCTTTGAGACCTCGACGACTTCGAACGCTGATGACGGCACTGGCGACGTCTTGGTTGCTGTGGGGCGCCCCGGGGCGGGCCCAGGTCACCAGCGAGCCGAGCGCCGTCATCTTCCCCGACCCCGCCAAGTTCGCGCGTGGCCTTTACACCGAGGGTGAGATCGGCGCCGTGGCGTTCTTCGGGCGCGCGGGCAGCGAGGTGTCGCCGGGTGTTTCGATCGGCGCGCGGGTCGGCTACGACCTCGCGCGCTGGCTGGCCGTGCAGGCGCACGTGCTCGGCTCGACGCACCAGATCGCCGGCAGCAGCCCGCTGAACGGCCAGCTGTTGCAGACGTACCAGGCCATGCTCGAGGCCAAGCTCACCTATCGTTTCAGCCAGACGTCCATTTTCGTCGAGGGCGGCGGGGGCATCGAACGCCTGTCGACCAACGCGCTCTACGTGCTGGGCGTCGAGCCGCAGTACCGGGCCGGGCTGACCTTCGGGGGCGGCGCCGGCATCGACTACCACTCGCTGTCGCGCCACTTCTCGATGGGCGCGCGCGGCGACTTCGAGGTGATGCAGCAGCTGACGTCCAGCCAGGAGCTGCTCGCCTCGACGTACCTGAGG
This sequence comes from uncultured Myxococcales bacterium, assembly GCA_964589215.1. Classification (GTDB taxonomy): domain Bacteria; phylum Myxococcota_A; class Polyangia; order Fen-1088; family Fen-1088; genus JADGRB01. The sequence goes on from CAZPUH010000447.1 coordinate 2,935, forward strand.
TACACGTTTTGAAGCTCCGCCGATTCGCCGTCGCGGCGCTGGCCGTGCTGGGCGCGGGCTGCGAGACCGTCGATCTGGGGCCGCCCCCCGCCGAGGTGAACGCCTGCATGCCCGGGCAGATGTGGTTCGTGAACCAGATCTGGCCGAACTTCCTGGCCAAGGACTACGGCGGTAAGCACTGCACGGATTCGTCGTGCCACGGCAGCGGCAGCAAGACCACCATGACGCTGGTGAACCCCGTCGACCCGGTGACCTACCCGCTGACGGGCGACTGGGCCAACAACTACGCGCAGGCGGCGCACGAGATGAACTGCGCCGACGTCAAGGACAGCTCGCTGCTGCTGCTGCCCGAGGGGGTGCAGGTCCACGGCGGCAATCAGCTGATCATGAAGGACGGGCCAGAGGCGATGCTGGTCGAGCAGTGGATCACGCAGCCATGAGACGGGCGGCCCTGCTCGGCGCGATGGCGGCGGGGCTCCTGTGCGCCGCGGCCGCGCGCGCCGACGATCGCGCGCTGGTTCGCGTGATCGCCGAGGAGGCGCAGATTCACACCGGCCCCGGCTTCGGGTTCCGCGTCGTCTACCGCGCGCGGCAAGGCGAGGTGCTGCCGGCCATCGGGCGCGCCAGCCACGACCACTGGTTCCGCGTCGAGCTGCCCGACGGGACCTACGGCTGGGTGCTGGGCGACGAGGTCTTCCCGCTGGACGTCGACACGGCGGCCGC
>CAZPUH010000448.1:0-5464 GCA_964589215.1 uncultured Myxococcales bacterium
GCGCGCCAGCGCCCCGTCGAGGAGCTCCGGCTGCGATCCGCCCCCCTGCGCCATGTCGGCGCGCCCGCCGCCCTTGCCGCCGACCGCCTTGGCGACCTCGCCCACGATCTTGCCGGCGTTGTACTTGCCGACGAGATCGGGGGTCACCATCGAAACCAGCGCGATCTTGTCGCCCTCGACCCCGGCCAGCACGATCACGCCCGAGCGCAGCTTGTCGCGCAGCTGGTCGGCGACCTCGCGCAGCGCCTTTGCGTCCGCGACGTCCGCGCGCGTGGCCAGCACGCGCACCCCGCCGACGTCGCGCGATTCGGCGATGAGGTCGCGCCCCCCGCCCGACGCCAGCCGGCGGCGCAGCTTCTCGATCTCGCGTTCCAGCGCGCGCTCGTCGGCCTGCAGCTTCGCGACGCGCGCCGCGACCTCCAGCTCGCCGGAGCGCAGCAGCTTGCCCGCCTCCATGAGCTCGCGCTCCATCCGGTGGACGTAGGCCAGCGCGCCCGCGCCGGTGGACGCCTCGATCCGGCGCACGCCCTGGGCGACGCCGCTCTCGGACAGGATCTTGAAGATGGCGATGTCGCCGGTCCGCGAGACGTGCGTCCCGCCGCAGAACTCCTTGGAGTCGCCCATCGTGACGACCCGGACCGTCTCGCCGTATTTCTCGCCGAAGAAGGCGATCGCGCCCGCCTGCTTGGCCTCGGCGATCGGCAGCACCGCCGTGGCCGCCGCCGCGTTCTGGCGGACGCGCGCGTTCACCAGATCCTCGACCTTCTCGCGCTCCTCCTCGGTCAGCGGCGCCGAATGGGAGAAGTCGAAGCGCAGCCGATCGGGCGCGACCAGCGAGCCCTTCTGCGTGACGTGGTTGCCCAGCACGTGGCGCAGCGCCCAGTGCAGCAGGTGCGTCGCCGAGTGGTTGCGCCGGATGTCGTCGCGGCGCTCGCCGTCGACGGCCAGCTTGACGGTGTCGCCCACGCGCAGCTCGCCGCTCTGCACGTCGCAGAGGTGGACCCACAGCGTGGGAACGGGGCGCTTGCAGTCGCGCACCAGCAGCTGCGCCTTGTCGGAGGACATCGTGCCGGCGTCGCCGATCTGGCCGCCCTGCTCGCCGTAGAACGGCGTCTCGGCCACGACCACCGCCACGTCCTTGGAGTAGGGGCCCACCACGTCCGTCTCGTGCCCCTCGGCCAGCAGCGCGACGACGCGCGAGGTCCCCTCGGTCGCCTCGTAGCCCGTGAAGCCCGACGGCCCGACGCGATCGGCGATCTGCTGGAACACGGCCGCGACCGCGACCTCGCCCGAGCCCTGGAACTCGCTGCGTCGCCGCTGCTCGTCCATCGCGGCGGCGAAGCCCGCCTCGTCGACGGTCCAGCCGCGCTGCTCGGCGATGACGCGCGTCAGGTCCAGCGGGAAGCCGTACGTGTCGTACAACATGAACGCGAGCTGTCCCGGGACCGTCGTCGCGCCCTTCCCCTGTTTCTCATCGAGAAGGCGCACGCCGCGCTCGAGCGTTTCGCGGAACCGGACCTCCTCGTCGCGCGTGATCTTCGCGATCAGGCTGGCGCGCTCCTCCACCTCCGGGAACACGCTGCGCATCTTCTCGATCACGTCGGCCGCCAGGCGGTCCAGGAACGGCTCTTTGATGCCCAGCAGCCACCCGTGATAGACGGCCCGCCGCATGATCCGGCGCAGCACGTACTCGCGCCCGGTCTTCTCGGGGAAGACGCCGTCCGCGATCAGGAACGTCGCGGCGCGCGCGTGGTCTGCCACCGCGCGCAGCGACACGCTGGTGCCGGTGTAGTCGGTCGGGTCGAAGGTCTTCTTCGACAGCTCGGCCGCGTGATCGATGAGCGGCCGCAGCAGATCGGTCTCGTAGTTCGACCGCACCCCCTGCAGCACGGCGCAGAGGCGTTCCAGCCCCATGCCCGTGTCGACGGAGGGCTTGGGCAGCGGGCGCCGGTCGCCCGGCGCCACCAGGGCGAACTGCATGAACACCAGGTTCCAGATCTCGACCCAGCGGTCGCAGTCGCACGCGGGCCCCAGGCACTTGCCGCCGCTCGCCTCGACGGCGCAGGCAATGTCGGCCCCCTGGAAGTAGTGGATCTCGCTGCACGGGCCGCAGGGCCCGGTCTCGCCCATCGCCCAGAAGTTGTCCTTGTCGCCGAGCGAGATGATCCGGTCGTCGCCGACGCCAGCCACCTTCTTCCAGATGACCCGCGCTTCGGCGTCGGACTCGTGCACGGTGTAGATGAGCCGCTGGGCGTCGATGCCGTAGGTGCCCGTCAACAGCTGATACCCGTAGGCGATCGCGTCCGGCTTGAAGTAGTCGCCGAAGCTGAAGTTTCCCAGCATCTCGAAGAACGTGTGGTGGCGCGCCGTGCGGCCGACGTTCTCGAGGTCGTTGTGCTTGCCGCCGGCCCGGACGCACTTCTGGGACGAGGTCGCGCGCGGGGTCGGGGCCTTGGCCTTCCCCGTGAAGTAGTCCTTGAACTGGTTCATCCCCGCGTTCGTGAACAGCAACGTCGGGTCGTTGTGCGGCACCAGCGAGGCGCTGGGGACCTCCGTGTGCCCATGCTGCTTGAAGAAGTCGAGAAAGGCGCGGCGGGCGTCGGCAGATAGGAGCGGGGCAACCATAGGGGGGCGTAATCTAGTCGGGGAGGGCGTCATCCTCAACCGCTGCGGTCGATTCCGGCGCGCGTTTGTTGCGCGGGGGCGCTGCAGGCGTGGGTTCGAACGGCACGGTACCGTCGGGCTGGCCGTCGCCCCCGGGGGCGGCGATCCAGCTCCGCGCCTCGGGCGTGGCCCGCCAGAGCGCCCCGGCGGCGCTGCGCTTGCGGCCGTCACCGGTGGGCGCCAGCCGCTGGTACAGGACCCCGCGCAGAACGCCAGCCAGGCGCGACCGGGCCGCCGGCCCGGCCGCCGGGGCGATCAGCGCCGCCAGCTTGTCGACGGCGTCCCGCACGTCGGTGGCCATCATCGTCGCCAGCACCAGCCGGCCCGCGCGCGCGGCGTCGACGGCCAGGGCCGCGGTGTCGGGGTCGGCGACGTCGCTGACGGCCAGCACGTCCAGGTCCTGCCGGGCCGCCGCCCGCAGCGCGGCGCCCAGGGTGGGCACGTCGGTTCCGACCTCGCGCTGCACGACCACCCCGCGCCGGTCCTTCAGCAGGAACTCCACGGGGTCCTCGATCGTGACCAGCCGGACGGGGCGCTGCCCGACCAGGTCGTCCAGCAGCGACGCCACCGTGGTGGTCCGGCCGCTGGACGCCCCGCCGGCGATGACGACCAGGCCACCGCCCGGCTCGGTCAGGCCGCGCACGCCGGCCGGCAACCCCAGGGTCTCCAGGCTCGGCGGCTCGGGCGGGACCAGCCGCAGCGACAGCCCCAGCCCCGCGCGGTGGTGAAAGACGTGGACCCGCTGGCGGCCGCCGTTGCTGGTGGCGGTCGCCAGCACGACCTCGCCGGTGCGTTCCAGCTGCTCGCGGCGCCGGTCGTTCAGAAGGGAGTGCCCCAGGCTCTGCAGGAACTCGCGCGACAGCGGGGGCACGTCGCTGAGCGTCCGCAGCTCGCCCCCGATGCGCAGGATGGGGGCCAGCCCTGGCTTGAGGTGCACGTCCGAGGCACCCAGCCGGCGGGCCGCCACCAGCGCCCGATCGAAGAAGGATTCCATCGCCCCGGATCAGCGTACCAGGCGTCCGCCGGCCCGGGCGCCACTTTCATGACCGGCAACCTGGAGAATGACGGTGGGCAATCTGGAAGAGCCGGGGCGTTCCAGGTAACTTGCTGGGCACCGTGGGGAGCCAACCCGCCGCCGGGCAGGAAGTGCTGGTCGTCGACGCCGACGATCAGGTGGTCAAGGGGCTCGACAAGCTGCTGACCAAAGTCGGGCTGATCGTCACGGGGACCAACGACCCCATCCGGGCCCGCGACCAGCTGCTGAACAAGTTCTTCGCCGTGGCGCTGGTCGACGCCGACACCCCCACCCCGGGGGCCGGGATCGAGCTGCTGCAGTTCGCGCGGGACAAGTCTCCGCTGACCTCCGTGGTCGTGATGACCGCCCGCAAGTCGTACGACGTCGCGCTGAAGGCTTTCCGCGCCGGGGCGACCGACGTCGTGCTGAAGGAGCCGGACACGGTCCCGTACCTGCGCGAGCGGGTCATCGAGGCCGCCGGGGAGATCAAGGGGACCGCCGATCGCAACATCCTGCTGGAAGAGGTCGCGGACACGCACGAGGACTTCCTGCGGCGCCTGCGCGAGGTCACGCGCGAGCTGATCGACGTCGAGGACCGGCTGGCGGGGCGCAAGCCAGAGGACGTCTCGGGCACCGCGGCGAGCGTCAACGTCGTGGTCGTCGACGACGATCCGGCGGCGCTGACCCGGCTGGAAGAGGCGCTGACCCCGGAGCAGGGCTGGCTGTTCCGCGCGGCTCTTACGGGGGGCGAGGCGCTGGATGTCGTCACGCAGACCCGCCCCCAGATCGTGCTGGTGAAAGAGGACCTGCCCGACCTGCCGGGGAGCATGGTCGTTCACACGGTGAAGGCCAGCGCTCCCGACGCGGTCACCCTGCTGTACACGCCGCCCGGCAAGAGCGGGCGGGCGGGCGAGGTGAAGCTGGTCGACGCGACCCGGGTCATGAACCTCATCGGCAGCTACACGGACCCGAGCCAGCTGCTGGTTCCGCTGGGCGAGATCCGGGAGGCGCTGAAGCAGAAGGCCCACGAGCGGCGGTACCTGCAGGCCTTCCGGCAGCGCCACCTGGAGTTCCTGCAGCGCTACAACGCGCTCAAGCAGCGGCTGAAGGAAGAGCTGGACCGCGGCCGAAAGCCCCGCTGACGGGCGCCCGGCCTGCGCGGGCTCAGCCTTCGAGAAGGTTGATGCCGGGCAGGTTCCGGTACAGCTGGCGCCCGTCCAGCCCGTAGCCGACCACGAAGCCCGCCGGGGCCGGGAACCCGACGAAGTCGAGCGGCAGCGCGGTGCCGTCCGCGGGCGGCTTGGCGAGCAGCGCGCAGATGTGCAGGCTGGCCGGCCCCCGGGCGCGCAGCAGCTCCAGCAGGTACCGAAGGGTGAGACCGGTGTCGACAATGTCTTCCACCAGCAGGACGTGGCGCCCGGCGATGGGCGCGCCCAGGTCGGTGGTGATCTCGACGACCCCCGAGGAGACCGTCGCGTCCCCGTAGCTGCGGACCCCGAGGAAGTCCACGGTCAGGTCGCGGGGGATGGCCCGCACCAGGTCCGCGGTGAAGATGAAGGCGCCCCGCAGGACGCCGACGACGGTCAGCGGCCCGGGCGGTAGCCGCCCGTGAATCTCGGCCCCCAGCTCCGCGACCCGCCGGGCAATGGCGGCCGCCGAAATCACCTCACGCAACGGCACCCCCCGAAAGTGCCCCAACCCGTCCCGCCTGTAAACGTTTGGAGATAAAGGTCGATGGAACTGGCCGGTGTGGGCGTTGTCCCTAAGACTGAAAGCGGGGTTTTG
>CAZPUH010000449.1:0-8888 GCA_964589215.1 uncultured Myxococcales bacterium
GCGGCCGCCTATGCCCCCTGCCCGACCAACGGCGACGCGTGCAAGGTGCTGCCGCTCGGCGATTCGATCACCTTCGGGATCAACTACGAGGGCTCGTACCGCGTCGAGCTGTTCAAGCGGGCCGTCACCGCCGGCCAGAAGATCACGTTCGTCGGATCGCAGAGCAACGGGCCCGCGATGGCGCCGGGGACGACGGTGCCGTTCCCCAAGAACCACGAAGGCTGGAGCGGGTACACGATCAGCATGATCCTGGCCAAGGCCGCCAACGACGTGAAGTACGGGCCCCACATCATCTTGCTGCACGCCGGGACCAACGACACGTACATGTCCGATCCGTCGGGCGCGCCCATGCGCCTGTCGTCGGCGGTGGATTCGCTGGCCAGCATGTTCCCCGACGCGCTGATCGTCGTCGCCAAGATCATCCCTTACCCCAGCCAGACGGCGAACGTGAACCTCATCAACCAATCGATCCCGGCGATGGTTCAAAGCAAGCAAGCGGCGGGCAAGCACGTCATCGCGGCCGATCTCAACACCGGCTTCGACACCAAGACCATGCTGAGCAGCGACACCATCCACCCCAATCAGACGGGCTACGACTGGATGGGCGACACCTGGTACGGCGTGGTCGGCCCCCTGTTCCCGAAGTGACGCGCGCGCCCCGCTGGCGCGCGGCCAGCGAGTTTGATATGCGTCCCGGCGCACCTTGTCCCCTCTTACCCGCCGCCGCCGGACTGATTGGGTCGTCATCCTGGGCGGCGCGGCGCTGGTCGCGTTCGCGCTGACCTGCGCCACCACGCGCAACCCGAACGCCGCGAAGTATCCGCCGCGCGGCCGGGGCTGCAGCGTCCGGATCTTCAGCGGTCCCGCGCCCGACGTGAAGGAGTGGGACGACCTGGGTATCGCGCGCGTCGATTGTCCGCTGGACCTGGGCCGGGTGCAGTGCCGGCAGCGCCTGCGCGAGGAAGCCTGCCGGATGGGCGGCGATCTGCTGTACGACGTTCCGAAGAAGCCGGCCCGCCCGTCCGAGCAAGGGATGGTCTACATGGGTCACGTGGCGCACACCAAGGCCGGCGACGCCGGCGCCGAGGAGGCTAGCCCGGACGCCGACGACGAACGGGCGGACCAGGCCGGATTCGACAGGACCTCGCCCATCGAGCCGCTCGCGCCCGCGGCCGCTGCCTCAACCGCCGATGCCGCCGCGCGCGACTGATCCCTCCGCGCCGTCCTGCACGCGCCGCACCTGGCTGGGCGCGGCAGCGGCGGCGGCAGTGGCTCCGGGGTGCGTCATCCCGCACGGCGGGGGCGTCCAGCGGAGCAGCAGCGTGCCGCCGGCGCGCCAGGCCGGCGTGCCCTCCCCGGGCGTCGAGGCGCTGCTCGCGCAGATGACCCTGGACGAGAAGATCGGCCAGATGACCCAGGCCGACATGAGCGCGGTGCGCGAGGGTCCTGCGGTCCGCGAGTTCCTTCTCGGCTCGGTCCTGTCCGGCGGCGACTCGCTCCCGCTGCCCAATTCGCCCGGCGACTGGGCCGACATGACCGACGGCTACCAGAGCCAGGCGCTGTCGACGCGCCTCGGGATCCCGATCGTCTACGGCGTCGACGCGGTCCACGGCGACGGCGGCGTCAAGGGCGCGGTCCTGTTCCCGCACAACATCGGGCTCGGCGCCACGCGCAACCCCGACCTCGTTCAGCGGGTCGCGCGCGTCACGGCGCGAGAGACGGCCGGCAGCGGCGTGCGCTGGGCCTTCGCCCCCTGCATCGCGGTCGCGCGTGACGAGCGCTGGGGCCGCACCTACGAGAGCTTCGGCGAGTCGCCGGAGCTGGCCGAGACGCTGGGCGCCGCGGTCGTGCGCGGGCTTCAAGATGCCGCCGACGATTCGGCGGTGCTGGCGTGCGCCAAGCACTTCCTGGGCGACGGCGGCACGTTCAACGGCAAGGACCAGGGCGACACGCGCGTCTCGGAAGAGGAGCTGCGCCGCGTTCACCTGCCCGGCTACGCGGCGGCCATCAAGGCCGGCGTCGGCAGCGTCATGGTCTCGTACTCCAGCTGGAACGGCGCGCGCATGCACGGCAACGCGCACCTCATCACCGACGTGCTCAAGGGTGAGCTGGGCTTCGCCGGGTTCGTCGTCAGCGACTGGGCAGCCATCGACCAGATGTCGCCCGACTACGCCGCGGACATCGAACGCGCCGTCAACGCCGGCATCGACATGATCATGGTGCCGATCCGGTACCGCGCGTTCATCGCAGGCATGAAGGCGCTGGTCGCCGCCGGGCGCATCACGACCGCGCGCATCGACGACGCCGTCCGGCGCATCCTGAAGCAGAAGGTCCGCCTGCGCCTGTGGGAACGGCCGTTCACCGACCGCGCGCTGACCGCAGCCGTCGGCTCACCCGAGCATCGCGCCGTCGCGCGCGAGGCCGTGCGGCAGAGCGTGGTCGTCCTGAAGAACCAGCCCGCGGCCCTGCCCATCCGTGCGGGCGCGCGCGTCCACCTGTGCGGCTTCCGCGCCGACGATCTGGGCGTCCAGTGTGGCGGCTGGTCCGTCGGCTGGCGGGGACACCGCGGAACGCGGACCACGGGCACGACCATCCGCGCCGCCCTCGAGCAGGCGCTGGGGGGCGCACGGCTCGACTTTTCGACCGACGCGGCGGGCGCGGCGCGAGCCGACCTGGTCGTCGCCGTCGTCGGTGAGGACCCCTACGCCGAGGGGAGCGGCGATCGCGCCAAGCTGGAACTGTCGCCGGACGACCGCGCGCTGATCGCCGCCGCCAAGCAGGCCGGCAAGCCGCTGGTCGTCGTGTTGCTGGCCGGCCGCCCGCTGATCCTCGGCGACGTGCTGGACGCCGCGAGCGCCGTGGTCGTCGCGTGGCTGCCCGGGACCGAGGGCGCGGGTGTGGCCGACGTCCTGGTCGGCGCCGCCAGGCCCGTCGGGAAGCTCCCCTGCTCGTGGCCGCGCTCGATGGCTCAGATCCCGATCAACGTCGGAGACACGCCGTACGACCCGCTGTTCCCCTACGGGTACGGGCTGACGTGGTGAGACGCGGGGCGTTCAGTGCAGCGTCGCGGGCGGCGTCTCGCCGGCCTCCGCGCCGGGCGTCTCGCCCCGGCGCCAGGTCCGCCAGCCGGTCTTGATCAGCGCCCGCACGTCGCGCGCCCGTCCCGAGAACACCGTCTCCGCCAGCGCCAGCGCCTCGCTCTCCAGCGTGGCGCGCCGCTCCTCGACCGCGGCCAGCACCACCAGGCCGTCCTCGGCCCGGCCGAACGAACGCGGGTGCATCTCTGCCGTCGCGTACGCGCAGTGCAGGTCGTGCACCTCGCCCAGCAGCTCGCCGAGACGTTCAATCTTGGGCATCAGCGTGGTCGTCAGCTCGGGGATCGCCTGGCGGATCAGCCGCAGCTGGTTCGAGAGCGCCTTCACCTGCTTTCGCCAGTCGTGAAACTGCTCGGGCGAGGGCTCGGCGCGGACCGCCTCCAGGCCCGCGCGCGCGTTCCGGTACATGCGCGTGAGGCCGCCGCTGATCGCGCGACGTCCGTGCGCGACGTGCCAACCGCCCAGAGCGCGCCGCACCCGCCGCAGCATCCTGGCCGCGCGGCGCAGGTCGCGCTCGACCTCGTCCGGACGCAGGCCGCGTCGCACGCGGCGCTCGACGGCAGACAGGCCGGCGACCAACCGCGCCGGCACCTCCGATTGCAGCCGCGTCCCCAGCAGCCGAAACGTGTGCGCTTGCACGGCCAGATCGCGCGGGCGCGACAGGAGGCGCGCGACGTCGCGCAGGCGGCGGTCGTCGCGCCGCACCGGCTCGCCGCCGTCACGGCGAATCAGCGCCAGCACCGCGCGTGACCGCTTGAGGCGGGTGCGCACGTCGTGAACGCGGTCCTCTTGCGGGCGGGCCCGGTCGCGCGCGGCGCGCTCGGCTTTCTGGATCTGCTCCCCGACGATCCGCCGCAGCCCCTTGCCGACCGGCTCGCGCCGTCTGATCCGGTATCCCATCGCCCTAATATGTATCGCGAACGCTGGTCACGTGCAGGCCGGATGAAAGGCGCGCCGGCGCGTCCGGGGGGCTGCCCGCGGCCGGCGTCCACTCCACCGTCACCGATTCACCGGGAAGCAGATCGAAGAAGTTGTCGGCGAAGAACCCGTCCGCGCTGCTGCTGGACAGCCACACCGCGCGGGCGAACTTGCGCGCGGTCACCTTCACCGTCGCGCCGCCGGCGTGGGGAACGACGGTGACGCCCAGCTCGGGCGCGGGCAGCGCCAGGTCGCGCGGCTTCATGAAGTAGAAGAGGTTCCGCGACAGCGTCGCGCCGGTCGTGCGGTCGGTCAGCTCGGTCACCAGCACCACGCGCGTCGGATCGAGCCCCTTCAGGATGTCCCGCTTCCAGGCCTGGAACTGCGCCTCGCTGGCCAGCGCGCGCACCGTGACGTCCTGCTCGAAGCGCCAGCGATCGCCGCCGCCGTTCAGGTCGACGACCCGCAGGACGAGGTGCGCCGGAATGTCGGCGCGCCGGTCCGAGACCACGTACACGCGCAGGTTGCCGTTCTCGTCGGCGGGGCTGACCAGCACGGGGGCGAAGAACCGCCTGGCCGCGTACTGCAGCGCCTTCCAGCGGCCGTAGTAGTCGATGCTGGACCACGACGCCACCGGCCAGCAGTCGTCCAGCTGCCAGTAGAGGCTGCCCATGTTGTAGGGCATCCGGCGGCGGTGCGCCTCGGCGCCGAACTGGATCACGCGCGCCTGCAACACCTGCGACAGGTACAGGAACGACGCGAAGTCCTTGGGCGAGCGGAACTCGCGATCCATGTACGTCTTCACCAGCGCGTTCCCGCGCGGGTGGCGCTGGTGGCTCAGCATCACGGGCGAGTCGATGCGCCACTCCGACGGGGGCGCGTAGCGGGCCACGCTGTCCAGCAGCGGGAAGGACTGGAACCCGTACTCGCTCATGAAGCGCGACACGTTGTCGGCGTACTCCTCGTACGGCGACGAGGCGTGCCACACGCCCCAGAAGTGGGCGTCGCCCCACCCCATCTTGCCGGGCGGCACGCCGTCCTCGTTCGCGCTGGGCGTCGACCGCGTGTAGAAGCGGCCCGGGTCCTGTTCCGCGACGACCTTGGGCAGGATGTCGTGGAAGACGCGCTTGTAGTCGTTCCAGATCGTCTGCTGCGCGTTCTTCGACAGGTGGAACTTCAGCTGCCAGCCCCATTGCTGCCAGGCGGCCTCGATCTCGTTGTTGCCGGCCCACAGCGCCAGCGACGGGTGGTTGCGCAGGCGGCGGACGTTCTCGATGGCCTCCTGCCGCACGTTCTCGAGGAACGCGGCGTCCCCCGGGTACATGCTGCAGGCGAACATGAAGTCCTGCCAGACCAGCAGGCCCAGCTCGTCGCACGTGTCGTAGAAGTCGTCGTCCTCGTAGATCCCGCCGCCCCAGACGCGGATCATGTTCATGTTGGCGGCGGCGGCCGAACCCAGCAGCGCGCGCCGCCGCTCCGGCGTCTCGCGGTCGACGAAGCTGTCGGCCGGAATCCAGTTCGCGCCCTTCATGAACACGGGCGCCCCGTTGACGACGATCGTGAAGCTCTTGCCGGCGGCGTCGTGCTTGCTCACCACCTCCAGCGTGCGCAGGCCGACGCGCGTCTGGCGCTGCCCGCGGGTGACGCCGTCGACGGACAACGACGTGCGCAGCGTGTAGAGCTTCTGCGCGCCCAGGCCGGCGGGCCACCAGCGCTCGGGCTTGGCGATCGCCGCCTCCAGGCGGAGCTCGTTGCGCCCCTTTTGCAGCGCGCGCTCACCCTGGGCGAGCACGCTGCCGTCCGGCAGACCAACCGTGACCTGCGCGTGGCCGGCGCGCGCGGCGCTGATCACCGTCGCGATCTCCAGCCGCGCCTGCGCGTCGTCCAGGCTGCGCTGAAACACCTGCACGTCGTCGAGGCGCGCGGCGTCCCAGGCTTCCAGCGTCGCGGGGCGCCAGATCCCGCTGGTCACGAAGCGCGGCCCCCAGTCCCACCCGTAGTGGTAGGGCGCCTTGCGCGTGAACATGCTGACCATCTCTTTGGCCTGGTCGTTGACCGCGGGCAGCGTGTACCCCAGGCGGTCGTAGGCCGGCTTGACCGCCCCGATGGGCGACCGGAAGTGGACGACCAGGCCGTTGGCGCCGGCCTTCAGGTGGCTCTTGATGTCGGCGCGCCACGACCGGAACATGTTGTCGGCCGACAGCACGCGCGCCCCGTTGACCGTCACCTCGGCGTAGGTGTCCAGCCCCTGGAACACGATCTCGACGTGGTCGTGCCGCAGCAGCGCGGCGTCAGCGTCCAGGCTGGTGCGGTACTCCCAGTCGGTGTGCTCGATCCACTGCAGCTGCTTCTCGTTCGTGCCGGCGAACGGGTCGGGGATCTTCCCCGCGCGCAGAAGGTCGGTGTGGACACAGCCCGGAACCGCCGCGGGCATCCAGTCGCCGAACCCGGGCGGTCCGCCAACCGCGCGCAGCTGCCACCGCGCCAGAGAGATCGTGACCGGCTCGCCGGAGGGCGGCGCCGCCTGACCGCTCGGCGGCGCGGCCGCGCCGACGGCGACGGCCGCCCCGGACCCGGGACCGACGGCCGCCGCCAGGATCGCCAGCGTGCTCAGGGACGATCGATGACGATGGGGATGTTGAAGTCTTGCCACGCCGGCGTCGTGTTCAGGCGCGAACTGTCCTGATTGTAGAGGTAGATGGCCGGATAGGTCGCGACCTGATGGAACTCGCCCGAGACGACGACCGCCGTGATGTAGAGCTGGGAGACCTCGACCGGGTGGCCGGTCGCATCGGGCTGCGGCGGCGTGCCGTAGCGGTTCGATGAGAAGATGAGCCAGTAGTAGGTCTTCTGTCCGCTCGACCCCACCGTCGGAGACCAGCGCGGCCAGTGGTTGTTGATCCCCGGGCTCTTCTTGCCGGTACACGCGGGCGGATCGTTTGCCGTCAGCCTGACCGCCTTGGCGTCCGCACCGGCGCCGGGCGCGCTGCCGAACGGCGTCACGTACATCTCGGCGCTCTTGTTCGCGTACAGATAACCCGGGCTGGGGACCGCCGTGAACGCCAGGAAACTCTGGTCGGGCGACAGCGCCGGATAGTACTCGTCCAGCGACGAGCTGGACGCGCCCGGGACGGGCGACGCCGTGCCGCCCGCCTTGTTGTTGTACGGAACCTGGTAGATGTCCGACGGCCCGCTGGCGAGCCGGCCGTCCTGACTCCCGCAGCCCTGGCCGACTGTCCCGTTGGGGTTCGACTGACCCGGGTTGGGGCAGGCCGCCGAGACATAGACGACCGTATTGCCGTCGGCGCTCCAGTTCGGGAATCCGGCGGCTTTCTTCGGCGGCGTCGTGTCCCCGGTCGAGAGGTAGCCGTACGCCGTCCCCTTGACGGGCACCTGCAATCCGTTGTTCGCCATGGACGTGGCGGTCGAATTGAAGTCGATCCACATCAGCTGGCCGGGAGAGGCGTTGTCCTGAGCGTACGGGTTGTTGAAGTCGACCATCTGGCTCGCCATGATCCCGATCCGCTCGCCTGACGTGGCGGGATCCGCCCAGTGCGCCTTCGAGAAGGCCATCGGTCCGCCCCACGCATACTGGATCGTCGTCGGTATGCCGGTCGCTCCGGCGGTCGTGGGGCACGCCATCGTGAAATTGGTCGTGTGGCAGCCCAGGTAGTTCGGCAACGCCTGCCCGTGCAGCGCGGGATCGGGCGAGACGTTCGCGAGCACGGCCGGCCAGGGCCACGCATCGACGAACGCCACGTAGCTGCCGTCCGGCGTGCCCACGTGGCACCCGATGCAGCGCGAGTTGCGCGTGTTGTGCTGGTCGTTGGTCAGCACGTACTGCTGGACCTGATCGATGGTCAGCGCCTTGGTCGTGCCGACGTCACCGACCGTGAAGCCCGACAGGTAGGAATCGTTGACCAGCGAGGCCTGATTGGTGGTCATGGCCTCGATGCTCATCTTGTTGGATTGCTTCGGATCGGCCGACCAGAACACCATGCTGCCGCCGGCGCCGACGGCGGCGATCTGGAACTTCACCTTCGCCGCCCCGCCGCCCATCGTCTGGACGGTGACCGTGATGTCTTGCTCCACGATGTGCGAGGCCAGGCTCGCCCACAGGGGCTTGGGCATCGTCCACGTCTCGCCGGGCGCCGAGTACGCGACCATGTCGGTCGACTCCATGTCGGCGTGCAGCGTGATCTTCAGGTTCCCCGTGTTCCCGGGCACGCGCACGCGCAAGGGCGCCCAGTTGTTCGGGTAGAGGGCCCCATCCTCGGGCTCGGAGACGCACGGGGGGTTGCCGCTGGGGTTTCCAAACTTCGAGCCGATGTCGGAGCTGACGCCCTGGTCGAACATCGGGTTCGGGTTGGAGGCGGTGGGCTCGAAGTCGGTGCACTGACCGACGCAGCCGGTGGGCGTGATCGTTCCGCCGGTGCCGGTGCTGCTGGAGCCGCCCCGGCCCGTGCTGCCGCCCGCGCCCGTGGTGCTGGAGCCGCCGCTGCCGGTCTGGGTGCCCGTCTGCTTGACACCGGCGCACCCGAAAAGCGCCACAAGTGCGACAGTCGTCAGGGCGTGACCGGTCATTACATAAGCTCTGGTCATTCGCGTTCCACTCCCGAAAAAGAGAAGGGCGATTATACCCGGCCCGTTTTTTGACGCCATAGCCGGGCTTTGCCGCACCCGCCCACGCACATGGCGGGTTTTCCCGCCGCTTCCCGCCCATGTCGGGCGCTCCCGCCTCTTATCCGCCAAGAATGCACGAGCTGGCCCAGCGCGGCTTGATTCCCGCCGATGAAGCTGCTGGAGTGAAATGACAAGATGACCGGTGCTACGCCCTCCGATCTGCGCCAGGGCGGGCGATCCCCGCAACGGCAA
>CAZPUH010000450.1:0-7147 GCA_964589215.1 uncultured Myxococcales bacterium
GCACGACCGCCGACGCTCAGACCGATTGCGCGACGAGCTTCGCGCGGGCGTTCGCCTCACGCGCCTATCGGCGTGCGGTCTCCGACGAGGAGCTGTCGGACCTGATGTCGGTTTACCAGGACGGAGCGGCGGACGGTTACAACGCCGGTATCGAGCTGCTGATCAAAGCCGTCCTCGCGTCGCCCTCGTTCTTGTTCCGGACGGAGCTGGGACCGCCGTCGCTGGTGGCCGACGCGCAAGGGAACTACCCGGACACGACGCTGACCCCCGACGAGATCGCGAGCCAGCTCGCGTTCACGCTGACCGGGACGCTCCCCGACGCCGCACTCACCGCGGCCGCGGCGGACGGCAGCCTGGCGACAAAGGACGGCATCGCCGCGCAGATCCAGCGGCTCGTCGGGCTGCCGGTGGCTCAAGCCCACCTCACGGACATGGTCCTCGCGTGGTACGGCGTGAACGAGCTGTTCGAGAAGACCAAGGATTCGTCGCTTCTGGGAGCAGGGTCGCCGGCCGATCTGAATGCGGAGCTTCCCCAGCTGCAGAACGATCTGTGGACGTCTACCGAGCAATTCGTGAGCTCGATCCTCTGGAGCGGGCCCGGCAACTTCCGCGACCTGTTCACGTCCCAGACGGTCTACGTGAACCGGCGATTGGCCGCGCTGTATCCCGACGCGGTGAGCGCGAGCCCACCCACGAGCGACGCGACTTTCGTCGCCGCCACCTGGCCCGCGTCGGAGGGGCGTAGCGGTCTGCTGACCCAGCCGAGCTACCTGTGGGCAGCGTCGGATCCGGCCGCGAATTCGATCGTGAAGCGCGGCGACGGCGTTCGCAACGCGGTGATCTGTCAGGATCCCATCGGGCCGCCCATCGACCTCTCGACGCCGAGCGCCGTGAACGTCCTCAACTGCAAGTCGCCCGACGGGACCCAGACGCTGTCCGCGTGCGACAGCGAGATCCGGAGATCCGACGCGCGAATGTCCGCGGAGCCCTGCCGCGTGTGTCACCAGCAGATCGATCCCTACGCCCGCGTTCTGCAGAACTTCGGTCCGATCGGTGAGTATCGGACGATGGACGAGATCGGCCAGCCGATCGACCCGGTCGCCACGTTCTTTCCGGGCGAGCCTCCCATTTCCATCGCCGGCCTGCCGGAGCCGATCTCGACGCCGGGCTCGCCGCTAGCGCCGCGGACGGTGACCGGCGCGCAGGGGCTGGCGGCGGCGGCGATCGCGACCGGGGTCCTCGACGGTTGCGCCGTCCAGCAAATGGTCGGCACCGCCATCGGCTCGGGGATCTGGACGTACGACACGTGCGAGCTGGGGCCGATCCGGGCCGCGCACGACGGAACGATCAAGTCCCTTCTCACCAACGTGCTGCTGGCGGATTTCATGCGGGCCCGCGCCGGAGGACCGAAATGACGTCGTACAAGTTCGCCCGCCGATCGTTCCTGCGCGGCGCGGGCGCCGCGGCGCCGTTGCTGCTTCCGCTGTTGCGATCGATCGAGGCGCGGGCGGCGGGTGCGGCGGCCCCGCTGCGCCTGCTCATCATCCAGCATCCGGGGGGGACGAATCCCGGCCTCACGAACTGGGTGCCGGGCGCGACGGGGACCACGACCACCTTCACGTTGCCGTACGAGAGCGCGCCGTTCGCGCCGCTGCAGAAGTACATGGTGATGGTCGACGGCCTGAACCTGATCTGCGTCGGCGGCGGCACCGCCACCTACAGCGGCCAGAACACGTCCGAGTGCGGGATGGTGACGTTGATGACCGGCGTTCCGACGATCGGCACCGTGGGGCAGCAGGACCACTGCGCCGGCGGCGCCTCCATCGATCAGCTGCTGCTGCAAAGGTCTCCCCTGCTGGGCGGGCCCACCTCCGCGAGCCCGACGCCGTTCGGCTCCCTGGCACTGGCTGCCGACATCCGTTCCTCTCGCGACGAGATCGCGCCGCGGGTGCTGTCCTATCTCGCGCCCAAGACGGGCGTGACCGACCCGGCCATGGCGCGGCAGCCGATTTTCCCGGAGACGTCACCGCTCAACGAGTACAAGCGGGTGTTCGGCGCGGCGCTGCCCGCGCAGAGCGCTTCGAGCCCCGGCCTGAACAAAGACCTCAGCGCCCTCAACTACATGAAACGCGATCTGGCGCGTATGCGATCGCTGATCCCGGCCAGCGAGAAAGGCAAGCTGGACGTCTACGCCGACGCCATCGCGCAGCTGGAAGCCAGCTTGCGCGCGAAGTACGGCACCAGCGGTGGCACCTGCGTCGTCCCCTCCACGCCGCCCAGCTTTCCCAACACGACCACCGGGAAGCAAGGCACGGGAACCTCATACACCGATCTGGGCGGCGTCGATTACTACGTTCCAGGTCAGCCCACCAGCCATCCTCACGCCGATCTGGGGCAGACGCAACTCAGATTGATCAAGGCTGCCTTCGCTTGCGACGTCACGCGGGTCGCCACGTTCATGTGGGCGTCCGGCACGAGCTGGGTGGTGTTTCCGGGCACGTTCCAGGGGGCGACAATTCAGGGCAACCTGACGTCGGCGCCTCACTACCCCGTCGCTCAATCAGGGGACTCCGCGACGCAGGCGTGGCTGAATCAGATCGATCAGTTTTATTCCGCCGCGACGTCGGCGGTGCTGCAAGAGTTCGCAACGACGCCGGACATCGACGGCAACATGCTGATCGACAACACCGTCATCGTCTACGTGACCGAGGTGGCCCGCGCCTTCGATCACAACCAGCAGAACATGCCGCTCATCGTGTTCGGGGGAAAGAACACCCGGGTGAACGGCGGGACGTTCCTCAAGGTCAGCGACGGGCCGCTGCCGACGCAGACCGGCGGCACCGGAAACCGCCCCTTCAACGATCTCTGGCTGGCGCTGGCGCCCGTGTTCGGCGTGACGATGAGCAGCCTGGGGGACAAGACGCAGTACACGGGGCCGCTTCCCGGCGTCTTCCGCGCCGGCTGACGCCAGGCTCAGGGGAAGCGCTGGCGCGGCAGGTCGGGCGGCGTCAGGTGGGACGGCGCGGGGGCGGCCCGGAACGGCCGCAGGTTCTGGCTGATGGCCGGCAGGTGGGCCAGGTGGTACCGCCAGGCGGCCCACGTCGTCAGGCCCATGCCGCCCAGCAGCGCCGCCGCGGTCCCGAAGGCCCAGGGGATCAGCATCGCCGGCGCCAGCGCGCGCGTCTGCAGCCGGACGGTCGCCTCGGACAGCGCCAGCGCCGGCGTCTCGGCGGGCGCGCGAAACGGACCGCCGCCGAAGCCCAGGTCCTGCAACACGCCGTCGGCGGTCACTTCCTCGCCCGGGCGGATGACGACCTCCTCGACGGTGATGTCGCTGCGGAAGCCGAAGGCGCGGGCGACGGCGACTGCGCCCGGCGTGCCCGCCCGATGCAGGCTGGGCGTGGCTTCGATGCGCGCGCTGTCCGGCTCCAGGCGGATGCGCACCGGCGGTCGTCCGCCGTCCGTGTTGCCCCACGCAAGCTCGAACGCGTCGGGCGACGCCAGGTCGTGCACCAGCTCGCTGCGCGCGGTCAGGTGCTCGACGACGCGCAGCCGCCAGTGGACGCACGGCAGCCCCGAGGCGGGCGCGCGCAGCAGCTCGGCCGCCGGCTCGACGCGCGCCTCCAGGGTCAACGAATGCGCGCTGTCGCCCGGAACCAAGGCACGGCTGTCCCTCATCGGTTTCCTTCCTTGCCGCCTTCGGTCGGCCCGCCTTCGGCGGTGGCGCCACCGGCGTATTCCTCCAGCTTGCGGTACAGCGTCTTGCGATCCAGCCCCAGCCGCTGCGCGGCGCGCGTCTTGTTGCCGCTCTCGGCGGCCAGCACGCGCTTGATGTACTCGCGCTCCAGCTCTTCCAGCGTCAGGCCGCGGGCGACGGCCGCCGACAGATCGTCCTCGGCGGTCATCCGCCGCTCGCGGATCGCTTGAGGCAGATCCTCGGGCTGCACCAGCGCCCCTTCGGCCAGCGCCACCGCGCGCTCGACGACGTTCTCGAGCTCGCGCACGTTGCCCGGCCAGCCGTACGCCAGCAGCGCCTTGCGCGCCGTCTCGTGAAAGCCGCGGACCTCCTTGCCGGCTTTGGCGGTGCTGCGGGCCAGGAAGTGCTCCGCCAGCGGCAGGATGTCCTCGGCCCGGTCGCGCAGCGCCGGCAGGTGGATGTGAATGACGTTGAGCCGGTAGTAGAGGTCCTCGCGGAAGGTGCCGTCGGCGAGGCGCGCCTCCAGCTCTTTGTTCGTCGCCGCCACGACCCGCACGTCGACCTTCTCGCTGCGCGTGGCGCCCAGCGGCCGGATCTCCCCCTCTTGCAGCACGCGCAGCAGCTTGGCCTGCAGCGCCGGCGGAAGCTCGGCGATCTCGTCCAGGAAGATCGTGCCGCCGTCCGCCTCCAGAAAGATGCCGGCCCGGTCCGTGCGCGCGTCGGTGAACGCGCCCCGCTTGTAGCCGAAGAGCTCGCTCTCGAGCAGCGTGTCGGGGATGGCCGCGCAGTTCAGCGCCACGAACGGGCGCTCGCGGCGCGGGCTGTTGAAGTGGATGGCCTTCGCGACCAGCTCTTTGCCGGTGCCGGACGCGCCCGTGACCAGCACCGAGGCCGTCGACCCCGAGAGTCGCCGGATCAGCGCGAAGATCTCCTGCATGCCGGTCGAGCGGCCGATGAGGTTCCCCAGCCGGTAGCTCTTCTGGACCTCGTCGCGCAGCCGGGCCACCTCGGACCGCAGCGCCCGCTCGGCCAGCGCCTTTTGCACCGACAGGTTCAGCTGGTCGACGTCGAAGGGCTTCGTGATGTAGTCGAAGGCGCCCAGCTTCACGGCCCGGATCGCCGTGTCGATCGACCCGAACGCGGTGATCGTGATGACGTGCGGCGACGGCGTGACCGCCTTGATCTCGCGCAGCATGTCGAGCCCGTCGAGGTCCGGCATCTTGACGTCGGAGATGACCAGGTCCACCGCGCCCTGGCGGACCCGCTCGACGCCGGCCCGCCCGCCGGGCGCGACCTCGACCGTGTGCCCTTCCTCTTCCAGCACCTCGCGCAGGAACGCGCGCATGGCCGCGTCATCCTCGACCACCAGGATCGTCGCGCGGCCTGCCCCGCCCGTCGCGAGCGTTGCATCAGTCTCGGAGGCGGCGGCCAAGGTTTCAGCCATTTGCGGCGCGGGCGTGAGTCAATCCTTGCCGATCGATCCCATTTCGGCAAGCGTCGGCGCGTCGAAAGCCGCCCCCGCCGTGGCGCTGGCGCAGGGCAAGAACACGCGGAACTCCGCGCCCCCGCTGGCCGGGCTGTCGACCTCGATCCACCCGTCGTGGTCCTTGACGATGCCGTGGCTGACCGCCAGCCCCAGGCCGGTTCCCTGCCCCTCGTCCTTGGTCGTGAAGAACGGCTCGAAGATCTTGTCGCGGTCCGCGGCCGGGATCCCCGGGCCGCTGTCGGCGATGACCAGCACCGCATACTCGGCCGGCGGGGCCAGGTCGAGGCCCCCCTTGCGGCGGAGCACGCACTCCGTCGCGACCCGCAGCGTGCCCCCGCCCGGCATGGCGTGGATCGCGTTCGTGATGAGGTTCAGGCAGACCTGCTGGATCTGGTCGGGGTCGCCGGGGACCTCGGGCGGGGCGGGCATCGTGTGGACCTGGACCTCGATCTCCTGCCGCCGGATCGGGTCGCTCAGGAACTCCAGCGCCTCGGCCACGACCGAGCCCAGATGCACGCGCGTCAGCGTCGGGCCGCGCGGACGGGAGAAGTCCAGCACCTGGCGGATGATCTTCGTGATGCGGGCGACCTCGTCGCCGATGATGGTCGCGTTCTTGACGATGTCGGCCGGGTCCGACGAGATCGACCCCTCCGCGGCCCGTTCGGCCGCCTTTTGCGCCCGTTTCGCCAGCGCGCGGGCGCGCCCCCCGATGACGTTCAGCGGCGTGCCGACCTCGTGCGCGATCTCGGCCGCCATCTGCCCGATGGTGGCCAGCTTCTCGGACTGGCGCAGGCGCGCCTCGAGCCCCAGCCGGGCCGCGGCGGCGCGCTCGGTCTCTTCACGCGCCTCGCGCAGCGAGCCGGTCATGGCGTTGAAGCGAATGGCCAGCTCGCCGATCTCGTCGTCGCGCTCGGCCAGGATGACGCGCGACAGATCGCCTTTGCCGACCGCGTCGATCCCCTCCAGCAAGCGGCGCAGCGGGCGGACCACGATCTGGCTGACGGCGAAGCGGACCCCGACGGCGACTCCCACCACCAGCAGCAGGAACAGCGGGAAGATGCGGCGCCCGGTGGCGGCGACCTCCGCGTCGATGTAGCCGGCGTCGCGGCGCATGCCCAGGATGGCGGCCGGGTGGCGGGCGGGGTGGCGCGGCGGCAGCTCGAGCCCCCCCGCCTCGAACAGCGGCCCCGCCCACGCGTACGAGCGCCGGCCGGTCGCGGAGTCGAACACCCGACCGACGGGCGCGTCCTGAATGTCGGCGCCGTTCATCAGCAGCAGCCAGGCGTCGTCGTCGGTGCGGCGCTCGTCGCCGACCTGCAGCACCTCCAGCTGGAAGATCTCGTCCTGTCGGCGCGCGCCGCGCACGCGGGCCAACAGCGTGTCGGCGGCGGTCGTGGGATCCAGCGGCTCGAGCCCGATCTCCAGCGCGCCGGCGATCTCGTGCGCCTCGCGATCCAGGTCCGCCACCAGGTTGGCGCGCCGCACCTTCAGCGCGGCGAAGCCGGAGGCCGCCAGGACCGACGCGACCAGGAGCGTCGCCAAGACGGTCACGCGTGTCCCCAGCGTCATCCCCTGCCAGTATAACTCCGCGTGCTATATAGGCCCGGCACCCCCCCATGAGCCCCGACGAGATCCGCACCCGTATCCGTGCCGCGCTGCCCGACGCCGAGGTCCAGGTGGTCGACACCACCGGCACCGGCGACCACTTCGACGCGACCATCGTGTCGGCGGCCTTCGCCGGCAAGATGCCGGTCGAGCGGCACCGGCTGGTCTACGCGGCGCTGGGGGACGTCATCCGCGGGCCGTCCGCGCCGATTCATGCCCTGGCGCTGACCACCCGCACACCCGACGAATAACAAGGAGCACGAGACGTGACCGAGCCACTGAAGAAGCGCATCGAGGACACGATCGCCAAGGGGCGCGTGATGCTGTTCATGAAGGGCAACCCGTCGATGCCCCAGTGC
>CAZPUH010000451.1:0-12645 GCA_964589215.1 uncultured Myxococcales bacterium
TGCGGGCCTGCTCCATCCGTCACCGTGTCGGACGCGGGAACCCTGCGACAAATCTGTCATAGGGCCAAGCTGCAGACTGGATATTACGCACCTTTGCGACGCGCCTTCAAGCGACGCGGCATAGGACTTTCGTGTCAGGCCAGGCCGGCTCCCTCGACGGGGTGGGCCATGAAGAACGGCAGGGCCTCGCTCATCAGGTCGAGCTCTGGATCCAGCTGCTTGCCGATCCCTTCCGTAACGGCGATGGCGATGTTCACGATGGTGAAGCTGGGGTTCACCCGGACTCTGTGGCGGCGCAATATTGCCAGCAGGTCGAGCAAAACCTTGCCGACCTGCACCTGCCCGAGGCGGTAGCCCCAGTAGCGGCCGACGAACTCGATGATGGCGGCGCGGTAACGCTCGAAGGCGGCCGGATCGCGTGGCCGGTTCGCGCTCTCGGAGATCGAGTACATGATGTGGGCCATCGCGTCGCCGTCGCGCTGGGCCCAGGCCGCGAAGAAGCGCGAGAACGCCTTGCGGTGCGGCTCGTCGAGCACGCCGACCAGACCCAGGTCCAGCAGCGCCAGCTTGTCGTCGGGCGTGATGAAGATGTTGCCCGGGTGCAGGTCGGCGTGCACGAACCCGTCCTCGAAGATCATCTTGAGCAGCGTCGAGAGCCCGAGCCGGGCGACCCGCTTGGGGTCGGACCGGGTGGCGGGGGTCGAGAGGATCTTCGTCCCTTCGACGAAGCTCATCGTCAAGATGCGCTCGGTGCAGAGGTGGTCGACGAGCTCCGGAAAGACGACCTCCGGGTGGCCGGCGAAGTTGCGGCGAAAGCGCCGGTTGTTGGAGGCCTCGATGCGGAAGTCGAGCTGGGCGAAGATGGCGCGCCCGAACTCCTCGACGGTGGCCAGCGGCTCCAGCGTCGCGATCGAGGGGATGACGCCCAGCAGGCGCGCGCCCTGCCGCATGACGGCCAGATCGAACGTGCAGAGCGCGACGACGTCGGGGCGCCGGACCTTGACGGCCACGATGCGTCCGTCCGGCAGCCGGGCCTTGTGCACCTGCGAAACCGACGCGGACGCCAGCGGCACCGGCGAGAACTCGGCATAAAGAGACTGCAGCGGCCGCCCCAGGTCCTTCTCGACCGTGCGAACCACCTCCTCGAACGCGAACGGGCCCACGTGGTCCTGCAGCTCGGCCAGCGCGGTGGACAGGTACTCGGGGATCAGGTCGGGCCGGGTGCTCATGATCTGGCCGACCTTGATGAAGGTCGCCCCCAGCTCCCGGAAGAGGTCGACCACCACCTGTCCCAGCCAGGCCCGCCGCCGGGCGCGCCCGGCGCGCCGGACCCACAGCAGGATCCAGCCGATCCAGAACCGGGTCCAGTGCTTGGCCACCCGGCCCCCGATACCGGCCGCCCGCGCCATCAGGCGCCATCTGGGCAGGGGCTTCGCCGCCATCGCCAAAATTCTATACTATCTATGACGATGAGCGCCCCCTCGTCGATTCCGGTGGCGTCCCCGCAGGGGGCCGCGCCCAACGTCCTGGAGCTGCGCAAGAACGAACCGCGCAGCGCCGTCGAGATGTGGAGGCGCCGGGTGGCCAAGACACCCACCCGCCCGGCCTTCCGCCTTCACGACGGGGCCGGATGGAAGGTGATGACCTTCGCCGAGGCCGACGCCGCCGCGCGAGAGCTGGCGGCCGGGCTGGTCGCCGCCGGGGTCGCCCCGGGCGACCGCATCTGCCTGCTGTCGCAAACCCGCGTCGAATGGGCCCTGTGCGACGTCGCCATTCTCATGGCGGGCGGCGTCACGGTCCCCATCTACGGGTCGAACACGGCCGAGCAGTGCGAGTTCATCGCGCGCGACGCCGGCGCCAAGCTGGTGATCGTCGAGGACGACGGCCAGCGGGACAAGATCGCGGCGATCCGGGGCCGCCTGCCGACGGTGGCGATGGTCGTCCAGATCGCGGGCGAGCCGCCGCGGCAGCAAGCGCAGACCCTGTCCGAGCTGCGCGCCGCCGGGCGCAAGGCGCTGGACGCCGAGCCGGCGTTGCTGGCGAACCGCGGGGAGCCGGGGCCGGACTCGCTGTTCACGATCGTCTACACCTCGGGGACGACGGGCACGCCCAAGGGCGTGGTGTTGACGCACGACAACCTGGTCGCCTCGATGTGCAGCGGGGGGCGGGCCGTGCAGGTCGGCGACAACGACGAGCAGTACCTGTTCTTGCCGCTGGCCCACATCCTGGGGCGCGAGATGGTGTGGGCGGGGTTCGAGCTGGGCTACACCACCGCGTTTTCGCGCGGGACGAACCAGATTCGCGAGGACCTGCTGGCGGTGCGGCCCACGTTCATGGCCGGCGTGCCGCGCATCTACGAGAAGTTCTACGCGGCGGTGACGGCGGCGATGAAGCAGGGGTCGCCGACCAAGCAACGCCTGGCCGCCTGGGCCGTCAAGCAGGGGATGGCCCACGGCGCCGCGGTGCGCGCCGGGAAGTCGGGCGGCGGCGCCGGGCACTGGCTGGCGGACAAGCTGGTGCTCTCGAAGCTGCGGGCGCGGCTGGGGCTGGACCGCTGCCGCTTCCTCATCTCGGGCGGCGCGCCGCTGGCGGCCGAGATCGCCGAGTTCTTCCACGCCGCCGGGCTGCTGATCCTGGAGGGCTACGGGTTGACGGAGACCACGTCCGCCGTCTTCCTGAACACGCCGGAGCGCTTCCGGTTCGGCACGGTCGGCCCGGCGCTGGACGTCATCGAGTCGCGCATCGCCGACGACGGCGAGATCCTGGTGCGCGGCGCGCCGGTGTTCCGCCAGTACTACAACAACGCCGAGGCGACCGCCGAAGCGGTCGAGCCCGACGGCTGGTTCCACACCGGCGACATCGGCGTCTTCGAGGACGGCTTCCTGCGGATCACCGACCGCAAGAAGGACCTCATCGTCACCGCGGGCGGCAAGAAGGTCGCGCCCCAGCCGCTCGAGAGCGCGCTCAAGGCGGCCACGCCGCTGGTCGCGCAGGTGCTGGTGTACGGCGACAAGCGGCCGTACTGCGTCGCGCTGGTGACGCCGTCCGAGCTGGCGCTGAAGCAGTACGGCCCGGACGCGGCGTCGTCGCCCGAGCTGAAGGGGGCCATCCAGAAGGCGCTGGACGGCATGAACGCGCGGCTGGCCTCGTTCGAGACCGTGAAGCGCTTCGCGATCCTGCCCGGCGAGCTGACCGAGGCCGCCGGCGAGTTGACGCCCAAGATGAGCGTCAAGCGCAAGGTCGTCGTCGAGAAGTACCGCCCGCTGATCGACGGCCTCTACGCCGGCCCGGCCCACGGCGGCGACTGATCTGGCGCCCGAATCTGGCGAGGCGCCGAGACACGAATGTCACGGGTATCAGCTCCAGCGCCCAAGAAACGCTGGTCGCATGGGGAGGCACGATGGTTGCAGCGGGCGGACGCATGAAGATCTTGTTACTTGCCGGCGCGCTGGGAATCACTGTCGGGGTTGGCTGCAGCGGGTCATCTCTCGGGAACGGCGGAACAGGTGGTGGGGGCGGCGCCGGGTGCGAGGCCCGCGCCTACTTGTCGCCCGGATGCGATACCCCGCCGACCTGCGTGAATGGCTCGGGCGGCCGCTGTTTTAGCCTCGCCTGCGGATGCAGTGGACAGATCGTCACGGGTTGCCAGTTCGAGTTCTCCGTGCCGTACGCGTACGTGTTGCCGGTGAGCTCGTACGATCCGGCCGTTACGACCTGCGATCCGTCGGCCGACGCGGGCCACTGACGCGTCGATCAGAGCGTCAGCGCGCGCAGGCCGGCCAGCAGGTCCGCCAGCACTGCCTGCACCCGCGCGACGCCGGCCTCGTCGGGGACGAAGGTCTCCTCGTTCATGTAGAGGTCGCGGCGCATCTCGATCTGGATGGCGTGGATGCGGTCGGCGGGGCGGCCGTGGTGGGCCGTGATGAAGCCGCCCTTGTAGGGTTCGTTGGCCCGCACGCTGAATCCGTTTCGTTCGAAGTGGGCGCGGACCGCGTCCATCAGCGCCGGCGCACAGCTTCTGCCCTCGCGGTCGCCCGGGACGATGTCGGCGCGCGCGCGCCCCGTGTCGGTGTGCCCCGACCGGCCGCGCGACGGCATGGAATGGCCGTCGACGAGGATCGCGAACCCGAACCGCTCCCGCGCGCGCGACAGCGCCCGGGCGATCGTGTCGTGATAGGCGGCGTGGACGGCCGTTCGCGCGCGCCACTCGTCCAGCATCAGCGGGCGGATCAGCGTCGGCGCGCCGACGGTCGTGACCGCCCAGATGAACCCGCGCCCGTCGGTGTTGCGCGGCCCGGGGTGCTCGGGGACCGCCCCCGCGCTCACGTCGTCCGGATCGCGATTGAGGTCGCAGATGAAGCGCGACAGGCGCGCGGCGACGTAGGTCTCGGGGCCGCCGTCCTCGCCGATCCGGTACAGGCGATCGACGTACAGGTCCGCGTCGCCTCGCACGTCCAGCTCCGGCGCCAGCGCGGCGTCGAAGCCGGCGGTGCGGGTGCCGGCGTGCGGCACACTGACGACGACGGGCGTGCTCGGCTCGGTCGCGATACGCGACGTGAATGTTCCCTCCACGAAATCCACCATCGAACGGCTCCTTTGGGCTGGCCCCGCAAAGTCAGAACGTCATCTCGTACCCCAGATCTGCCACCATCCCGGCGCTGTTGCCCGACAGACGATCGCCCAGCGACGTGCGATCGAGGGCGATCCAGAGGTATCGGAGGCCCAGCGCCAGCCGCCCCGGCCGCAGCGGGTAAGAGAGCGCGAATGCGCTCCCCAGCGCCGGCGCGTTGGCGGTGCTCGCGTCGTCGGGGCCCAGGCCCTGCGGCATCGACGACACGTGCACCCACGCCCAGGACCAGCCCGCGGCCAGCTCGGCGGACAGCTCGAAGCCGGCCGCTGACTCCACCCCGGCCCGCCCCACGGCCAGGACCGGCGACTGATTGACCTCGATGTGCGTCGTGCCCGTCCCCTGGACCCCGCGGCCCGTGACGTCGCTGCGCAGATACCCGACGCCGAGCCCGGCGAACAGCCGCACGCGCGCCAGGCGGATGGGGACCAGCGCCTCCAGCAGGGCCGCCGGGCCCACCGACGGGCCGAAGCTGGTGGTCAGCCCGGCGTGCGCCCCCGCCACCACCCGGATGGGCGGCGGCGTCACGTCGACCAGCGTCTCGGCGCGCACGGTCTCCGACGCCATGACGGCCACCAGCTCGCGGTGGGCTTCGCGCGTGCGGTCGGGAACGTATTCGGCCAGGTACTCCCCGTCGCGCGGGACGCGCACGCCGCGGATGCGCCCCTCGGGCGTCTCCCAGCTGAGCCCCGGGACGGAGGTGGGGGTGCCGTTGCGATCGATGGCTTGCACCTGCAGCTCCGTCCCGCGCCGTCCGTCGGCGACGACGCGGCCGGGGGCGACGTGGATCGTCAGCGCGGCGGGGGCGCCGCCGGTCACGCGGACCGTCTTGAAGGCGCGCGCGGCGCCCAGCTCGACCAGGATGTCGATGCGCTCGCGCCCCTGGTAGCGGGCCGGGGCGTTCAGCCAGAACACGGCGGTGCCCGCCTGCGTGATCTCGACGGCCTGGGGATGGCCGTCGACGTGCGCGAGCACGCCGGCGGCCGAGGTGCGGTTCCCGTAACGGTCGCGCGCGGAGATCGTGACCGGCACCGATCGCGGCTCGCCCACGATCAGCCGATCGCTAGCCGCGTCCACGTCCAGCTGCTCGGGACGCGCCGCGCGCAGCGGAACCTGCACGTCCGTGCGCGAGGGCAGGGGGCCGTCCGCCGAGGCGGTGAGGGTCAGCGTGGGCGTGTCGGTCCGGACGGGGGCCTCGAACAGGAACCGCGCCTCGCCGGGGCCGCCGCCCAGCGGATGCGGCAACCCCGCCGACGCCGCCAGCGTCAGTCGGTCTGCGGGCTCCGGCTCGCCGCGCTCGTCGACACCGACCACCACCACCTCGGACAGGCTACCCGCCTCGCACGCCTCGGGCGCCAGCAGCACGACCCGCTGATACGGCGGCAGGTGCAGGTCGACCTGGGTGTCGCGCGATTCACCGTTGCGGTCGACGGCGCGCGCGTCCGCCCTCTGCACGCCCGGGGGGACGACGATCGGGATCTCGACGTGCCCCTGCCTGTCTGCGACCGCCGGCCCGAACGTCTGCCCGGCCACGCGCATCGTGACGCTGGCACCGCTGCTGGTCCGGAGCGGGAACACCGTCGATCCCTCCAGCCCGACGCGCGTCCAGCCGTGCACGCGCTGGGCGCCGCTGCCCAGCTCGAATGCCAGCACGGCGACGCGCGGAACGCGGTCGGGAGGCGGGACGTATCGGGCCAGGAAGTGGGCCGGCCCGCGGCTGCGCATCGGCTCCACCGTGCCGACCGTCGCCAGCGAGCGGATCGGGCGGAACGTCTCGGCGCCGGGGCCGGCGACGTCGATGGCGACCTCCATGTCGGCGTCCGTGCCCAGCCGCAGAGACTCGCGCACCGGCGTGACCACCACGGACAGCGCCGGTGCGGGGTCCGGGGCGGGCAGGGTGGCCGGCGGGAAGGCGGCCGCGGCGTTCGCGGCGCGCCCCCAGAACGGCGCGAGCAGCAGCACCCAGCGCCAGGTCCGCCGCGCCGCCGCCGCCCGGCGCATCACAGCTCCTGCGACACCGGCAACGTGAGCCGGAAGACGGTGATGGCGGGCTCGGGCCAGCCGGTGGCCTCCTCCAGCAGCGTCAGGTCGCCGCCCGCGCCGCGGGCCAGCTCGCGGCTGACGGCCAGCCCCAGCCCCGTTCCCTGCTCGTCCCCCTTGGTCGTGAAGAACGATTCGAACAGCCGGGCGCGAACGGCCTTGGCGACCCCGGGGCCGTTGTCGGCGACCTCGATCACCGCGAACCGCGGGTTCTCGGCCAGCACCTGCGCGCGCAGCTGGACCAGCGGGTGCGTCGATCCCTTCACGGCGTCCAGCGCGTTGGCCAGCAGGTTGATGAGGATCTGCTCGATGGACGCGGGCGTGGCGGCGACCGGCGGGATGTCGGGGGCGATGCGCGTGCGCAGCGTCGCCCCCGTCTTGCGGAGGCGGAAATCCAGCAGGGACGTCACGCGCACCAGCACGGCGCCACTCTCGGCGCGCGCGCGCGTGACCGGCTGCGTGGGGACCGACAGCTGGCGGAGGTTCGCCACCAGACCGCCCAGCCGCTCGGACTGCTCGACGATGTGCCGGGCGAAGTCCAGCACCTCTTCGAGCTCGACGTGGTCCTTCTCCAGCAGCAGCTGGGCCAGCCCCTTGATGGCGAACAGGGGCTGCCGCAGCTCGTGGATCTGCTGGGCGGCGAAGCGCCCGAACTCCGCGAGCCGCCCGGCCGCCGCCAGCAGCTCGCGCAACCGGCGCAGCTCCTCGGCGTCCGGGCCGGTCTCGTCGTTGCGGTCGCCGCCGTCTGTCACTTTGTCCGTCACTGCGCTTTGTTCCAGAGGTCGGCCGGCTCCGGCGTGAGGGAGGGCGGAGGACCGCGGCGCACGACCGTTCCGGTCGCGTGACGGGTGCGCCCGATGACGTCCTCGGCCGAAACATCCAGGGTGTTCTTGCCGACGCGCAGCGGGACCGTCGCGTTGAACCGGCCGTCGGGGCCCACGGTCGCGGCGGTTCCGTTGATCGTCACCTTGGTCGACGCGTGGGCGTGCCCCTCGACGGCGGCTCGGTCGGTCGCGTGCCGTTGCTCCTCGGCCGGCCACACGACGTCGAGCAGCACCTCCTCCGGGATCCGCTCGGGATCGCTGGGGGGGCCGCCGGCCACGCTGGACGACTCGCTGCCGGCCGGCACGGACAGCGACTTGCCGCCGGCGGTGAACCGGGCCTGTCCCGACAGCGCCGCCACGGACACGCGCCCGTTGTCGTCCGACATGACCACGAAGTGGGCGGGCCCCTCGTTGGCGGTGCGCGTGTCGTGCGCGTTGATCTCCAGCCCGTCGGTGCCGCTCACGCGCGCGAACACCTTGCCGTGCCGCAGATCGACGGTGGCGCCGCTGGGCAGGCGGTCGAGCCCGATCTCCACCTTCTCGCGCAGCTCGACCTCGGTGCCGGCGGACAGCCGCAGCGTCGCGCCGGCGCCGGCCGCCGTCCGCACCGCGTCGGCGCGGGTCAGGGTGTCTCCGTTCTTGATGGGCCGCCAGGCGCCGTTGCGGCCCGCCTCGACGACCCCGGCCGCCGACGTCACCTGGAACGTGCCGGCGTCGATCCCCGCGGTCGCTGCGCCGCTGGCCGGAGACGCCGCGCGCTGTCGTCGCGAGGCCAGGTGCAGGCGGGACACGACGGCGGCCACCGCGATCAGCGTCGCGCCCAGCACCAGCAGCGCGATCCAGCCCGAGCGGCGCGGGGCGGTGGTGCTCATGGCCGGTGCGCCCGCCCTTCGTCCGCCGGGAAGGTGAGCAGGAACGTCGTTCCGCCCCCGACGCTGCTCTCGACCTTGATCGTCCCGCCGTGATCCTCGACGGTGCGGTGCACGAACGACAGCCCCAGGCCGGTGCCCGACCGATCGCCCTTGGTCGTGAAGAAGGGGTCGAAGATGCGCGGCAGGTGCTCGGCTGCGATGCCGGTCCCCGTGTCCGAGATGCTGACGCGCACCAGCGCGTCCTCGAGGCGGCGCGTCTCCAGCGTCAGCGTTCCGCCCCGCTTCATGGCGCTGCGGGCATTCTGAACGATCTGGATGAAGGACTCCTGGAGCTGGGTCGCGTTTCCGCGAACCGCCGGGATGGGCCCGTAGTGCTTCACGATCTGGATGCCGCCGGCCGCCAGGTCGCTGGGACCGCACAGCTCCAGCGCGTCGTCCAGCGTGCGAGCCAGGTCGACGGCCGCCCGGTCGTGGCCGCTCTGTCGCTGGGCCAGCCGCAACATGTTCTGCACGATCTTGCGGATGCGCAGCGCCTCCGTCTCCAGATCCTGCAGCAGCGGGCGCGTCGGGTGGCTGGCGGGCAGGTCGGCCAGCAGCAGCTGCACGATGCCCAGCGCGCCCGTCAGCGGGTTGTTGATCTCGTGCGCGACCCCGGCGCCCAGCTCGCCCAGGGCCGACAGCGACCGCGATCGGAACAGCAGGTCCTGCGCCTGCCGCAGCTCGGCCGTCTTCTCGCTGACGCGCTTTTCCAGCGTCTGGTTCCAGGCGACGATCTCGTCGGTCTGCTGGGTGATCTTCCGGCGCGCCTCCTCGAGACCGGCCGCCATCTGGTTGAACGTCTCGGCCAGCGCCCCCAGCTCGTCGCTCGACGACGGCCCGATGCGCGCGTCCAGGTTGCCGCCGGCGATCTGCCGCGCGCCCGCGGCCAGCACAGCCACCCGGTCGCTGAGCCGCCGCGCCAGCAGCCGCGCCGCGAACGACCCGATGAGCGCCGCGATGCCGATCCAGAGCAGCGTCGCCCAGGTGATCCGGTTGACCGGCAGGAACGCGGCGTCGACGGTCTTGTCGACCAGCGCGCCCAGACCCAGTCGCGGCACGGGCGCGTAGGCGCCGATCAGCCGGCGCCCGTCGCGGACGTACTCGGCCACCAGCGGACCGGTCGGCGGTTCACCCTCGCGCGCGCCCGGCAGCTTGATCGTCGCCAGCGTGCCCACGCCGCCGCGCGACGCGGCCGCGATGAGGCGGGCCCGCCCGTCCGTCAACGCGACGTCCGTGTCCCCGGCCGCCAGCCGCGCGACGTAGTTGGCGAGCCGCTTCAGCGAGACCTCGGCCGCCAGGATGCGCCGGCCGCCGCCCAGCTTGGGGTCGAACGCGACGGCCAGGACCACGTGCGGCAGGCGCATGGGGCCACCCAGGAAGATGGGCCCCATCCCCTGACCCGCCGACAACGCGATCCCCAGCGGCGCCATCAAGCCGACCCCCTCGACGTCCGTCGGGCGCATCGGCTCGTGCCCCTTGAACGTGTCGTAGCGCTCGGGCTTTTCCAGGTAAGCGGGCTGGCCCATCAAGGTCCCGTGCTCGTCGAACATCGCCACCGCGCAGAAGTCGTCGCTCTGGTGATAGACGAGCTGCAGGAACTTCAGCAAGCCCTGGGCAGAGGGCGCTTCGTCTCCCGTGCCGCGGGTGAGGTCGAAGATGTGCGCGTCGACGCGCAGGATCGAGACGAGGTTGTCGAGGTGGCTCTCGGCGTAGCCGGCGACCTGCTTGGCCAGCGTGAGCTCGTTTTCTTCCAGCGCGCCGCGCAGCGCGCTCTGGCCGATGTGCAGCGACGAATAGCCGGCGATCGCCAGCGGCAGCACGGACACGCCGATCGCCAGCAACGTCAGCTTCGAGAGCAGCTTCACGGCGTCCCCGGGCAACCGGCGTCATCGGTCGCCGCGTCGACGTTGCGGGCGCCGAAATCCGGCCCGCCTCCGGCGTCCACGGGCCCGACCCCGCCGCCGTCCTGCAGATACTGAAAGGGGACCGTCGCCGTGGGGACGTTCCCCGCGACCGTGTCGTCGGCGATGACCGCCTGCGTGCCCATCCCCGGCGGCGCGAGGCCGTCGATGCGGTTCGCGTTTCCGTATTGCATGCAGCGCAGCGGCGCCGTCCCCAGGAAGATCTGGGTCGTTCCCAGCGCGAAGTTGTCGCCGATGACGGTCACGCGGAACCCGCCCGCCGCGGGGCCGGAGGCCGGCAGGATCTTGCGGACCAGCGGCGGCGCGACGTAGGTGAATCCGGCCTCCTTGCGGACCGTCACTCCGGCGATCGTCAGCGTGACGGGGACGGCGACGGCCAGCGGGTGCGGCGGGGTCAACACGTCCACCGCCGTCGTCGAGATGCTGTCCAGCGGCGCCACGACGCCGTCGAAGCGCACCTCGGGCAGGCCGCTGGTCAGCGCGCCCGCTTCGATGTGGACCAGCGTGCCGCCGAGCGTAGTGCCGCGGTTGGGGCTCAGTGAGTTGAAGGTGGGCGCGCGCACCAGGCCGAACTGGGCGCGGGCGTCGCCCACCAGGCCGGCGCCGTCGGTGGCGGTCACGTGGATGGTGAGCATGTCGGGGTTGTTGGCGGCGCCGGGCGCGGGCAGGGTGAAGGCGCAGCTGACGTTGGGCTCGCCGGTCACGGAGCAGTGATAGATCTGCTGCGCGCCGCTGCCGGAGGACATCGTCACGTCCAGCGCCGCGATCTTACCGATCCCGTCGTCGGCGACGACGACGATGGGAACGGACGCACCCACGGCGAAGCTGCTGCCGGACAGGGGGCTGCGGATGCGCACCACGGGCGCCGTCGTGTCGTCCCCCAGCGACTGGAACGCGTGGGTGCTGGTGGCGGTGCGACCGCGCGGATCGCGAACGGTCAGGTCGTACCAGTCGGGCGGCGTGCCGGGGGGCAGCTGGGCGGACAGCAGCTGGAGGCTCTGCCAGGTCACGTCGTTCAGCTCGATGGCCGGGCCGCTGGCGGCGTTGGGGGTGAGAGTGGCGCGGAACCCGCCCGGATCGATCGACGAGGTGCCGGTGCGCGCGTCGATCTGGTAGGTGGGCCGGAAGTTGTTGCCGGCGATCGACAATCCCAGAAGCGCGTCGGCATAGGCGGCGGCGGGCGTCACCTTGCCCAAAGAGGGCGGGGGCTCGCTCCCCGCGCCGCATCCGGCACCGGCGCACAGCAGCAACGCCGCGGCGGCGGGCACGGCCGCCCGGCGGTCACGCGCGGACCCAGCCAGGGCAACTCCGCGTCGAGCCGCAGCCATCCGGCGCATTGTATCCCCTGGTCAGTCGAAAAATGCCTCGGTTCGAATTTGAGCGCGCCGGTTGACGCCCCGGGCGATCAGCTCGCGCTTGAGCTCGCTGATCATGGCCCCGTTCCCGACCAGGTAGAAGGTCGGTGTCGCCAGCTGGGGAAGCCGGTCCAGCAGGGCCGGGGTGATCCGGCCGCGCTCGCCCGTCCACCCGGGCCCCGGGGCGGTCAGGAAAATCCTGAGCTCCGCCCCGGCGCGGTTCACGAGCGTCTCGATCTCGTCCCGCGCGAAGAGGTCCGACTCTTCGCGGGCGCCCCACAGGACCAGGCTGCGCGGTGCTTCGACGCCGGTCTCGCGGCGCCGGGCCAGCTCGCCCAGCATCGGCATCACGGCGGCGAACCCGGTGCCGGTGGCGCCGAAAACGACATCTCCGGGATGTCGCTCGTCGAGCACGAAGAAGCCGTGCGGCCCGGTCATGCTCACCCGGGCGCCCAGCGGAAGCCCCATCAGGAACTCCGAGGCCTTGCCCTCGGGGATGACCCGGATGATGAAGCGCAGCAGCTCCCCCGCGTCGCTCTGCGAGGCGATGGAGTACGACCGGCGCGGCAGCGCATCCGGGTCCGCGCCGGCCGAGGGGACGGCGATGGACACGAACTGGCCGGCCTTGAAGTCGAGGCGCGGCGGTTCGCGCAGAGCGAACGAAAGCTGGGCGATTCCGGACGCGATCGGCTCGCGCGCGACCAGCTCGGCGGTGATGGGGGCGGGCATCCAGGCAGATGATACCGCGGCGACGAGCCCGTCTCTGCGGAGACATGTTAGGGTCCGCTCATGTCGCGGCGTGCCCCCGTTCCCTTCCTGTTCGGCCTCGGATTCTGCGCTCTCCTCACCGCCCCGCTGGCTTGCCAGAAGCGAGACGAGGGGGCTGGTAAGCCGGCTCCGGTGCCGCCGCTCGATCCCGGGTCCGCGCCCGCCGCGCCAGCGCCGCCGCCCCCACCCCCGGCTGCG
>CAZPUH010000452.1:0-2250 GCA_964589215.1 uncultured Myxococcales bacterium
CACGATGTGCTCGTGGCCGATCTGGTTGACGGCCTTCGCCTCGGTGATGAACCGCGAGACCACGTCGGAGTTTTTGGAAAGCTCCGGGTGGATCGCCTTCATGGCGACCTTCTTCCCGATGACGGGGTGCTCGGCCAGATACACCACCCCCATCCCCCCCTCTCCGAGCTTGGCGGTGATCTTGTAATTCCCGATCGTATGGCCGATGTCGATCATGCAGCCGGGGGCGAAGTCTCCACTTTATAGCCGAATGGTATAGGCCCGCACGAATATAACGTATGAGAAGGCAAACGTTTCGCGGGATTAGCCAAAGAGGCGATCAGCCAAAGAGGATCGAGCGGCGCTGAATGAGCAGATCCGCAATCATCGTATCGATGGCGCCGCGCACCGATTCAGCGACTCTAATCAGTCCGGCCTTGTCGCCAACCTGAGGCGGGGCGATCGGGGAGCCGATCTGAATGCTCCATTTGGTCGGGACGGGCAGCAGCCCCAGCGGGCCAAGCCACGGAAAAGTCGGGGTTATCGGGATGTACGGCAGGCCCAGCGGTTCGGCGAGCTTCGTGATCTTGCCGATCACGGGGTGGATCTCCTCGGCGCCCACGATGGCGACGGGGATCAGCGGGACGCCCGCCTCGGCCGCCAGCCGCACGAATCCACCGCGCCCGAAGCGGGCCATCCGGTATCGCTCGCGATACAGCTTGCCGACGCCCTTGAGACCTTCCGGAAACACGGCGACAAGCTGCCCCGAAGACAGCAGCGGCATCGCGTTCTCACGCGACGCCGGGACGCCCCCGATGCGCGCCACGACGTTGGCCATCCACCCCGCGCGGAACGCAAAGTTCGCGACCAGCGGCCGGACGCGCCGGTGCTGCGGGTGATCGCGGTGGATGCCGTGCAGCAGCAGCGCGCCGTCATAGGGAATGCCGCCCGAGTGATTCCCGACCAGCAGCGCCGGTCCGGTGGCGGGCACGTTCTCGATGCCCAGCAGCCGCACGCGAAAGTAGCGCGCCCACAGAAACTCCAGCAGCGGCGCCGTCTGGTCCAGGAACGACGGGTCGTGCCCGCCGTCCGGCAGATCCGTGGCGCGGCGAGCCTGCGGGCCGTACGCCGAGCGAATCGCCTCGAACACCGTCCCCAGGGCCGAGCGAACGGTCGGCCTGTCAGACGCGGGCATCGTCACGGGTCCCCCCCAGCTGTTCCAGCACGACCATGAAATCATCGGGCGGCACCGCCCGGAAATCGAGCGCCGCCCCCGTCACCGGGTGGGCCAGCCCCAGTCGCCCGGCGTGCAGCATCAGGCGCGGCGCCGGCAAGGGGCGGCCGCCCGCGCGCAGCAGGTTGCGAATGTACACCGTCTCGCCGACCAGCGGATGCCCGCGCTCGGACAGGTGGATGCGGATCTGGTGGGTGCGCCCCGTCTCCAGGCGCACCCGACAGAGCGTGGCGACCAGGTCGCCGCTGGACCGGGCCGACCGCGGGTAGCGCGCCAGCGGCTCGACGAACGTGACGGCGTGCTGGCCCTCGTCGCGCCGGGTCGTCGATCCGCGGATGCCGTCGCCGCGGTCCGCGACCAGGCGCGACTCGATCCGCTGCGCGGCGACGTCCCCCTCGGCGACCGCCAGGTACGCGCGGTCGGCCTCGTGACGCTGAAAGGTCGTGTGCAGCGCCCGCTCCGCGAGGCGGGTCTTCGCGAAGCAGAGCAGCCCCGACGTGTCCTTGTCGATCCGGTGCACGATATAAAGCGGCGTCGCCGTCGCGCGCTTGCCCGCGTGCCGCCAGGCCGCGCGGATCATGTCCATGGCGGTGCCGGTCTCCTTCTTTTCGTAGGGAACGCTGGAGATGCCCGAGGGCTTCTCGATCACCACCAGGTGCGCGTCGTCGAAGACGATCTTGAAGCCCGCCGGCGTCGTGACGGGGCGGCGCGCGTTGGGACGCAGCTCGACCTGCTGTCCGGCGCGCACGCGGGCCGCCGGATCCGCCGCCGGCTCGCCGTCGACGCGCACCTTGCCCGTCGTGCAGAGCGCGCGCACGTCGGACCAGCTGGTGCCCGGCAGCCGCCGCCGCAGCGCCGCCGCCAGCGTGGTCCCCGTGTCCGCCGCCTCCAACGAGAAGCTCTGCTCGCGGCTATCCACGAACCATGTCGTAAACGCGCGCCAGCGCCCCGTCGAGGAGCTCCGGCTGCGATCCGCCCCCCTGCGCCATGTCGGCGCGCCCGCCGCCCTTGCCGCCGACCGCCTTGGCGACCTCGCC
>CAZPUH010000453.1:0-7017 GCA_964589215.1 uncultured Myxococcales bacterium
GGGGCGGCGGGGGGGCCGCCCGCGGGGGCCGCCGCCCGCCGCCCCCCCGGGGGGGGGCCCCCCCCCCACGCCGCGGAGTTCCAGGTCGTGTTCCTGCAGCACCTCTACGGACCGAACGTGAGGATCCTGCCCGTGCTGTGCGGGGCTTTCGTGGCCGGCCCCCGTGCCCGCCGCCGCCCCGAGACGAACCAGCGTGTCGCCCGTTTCATCGGCGCGCTGGGCGAGCTGGCCGCCCGCGACCCGCGGCTGACGTTCGTGCTCGGCGTCGACTTCGCGCACGTGGGGCTGCGCTACGGCGACGGCGCCGCCGCGCGCGCGGACGTGGGCGCCTCCGTCGACGTCGCGCGGCGCGACCGCGACCGGCTGGCGCGGATCGCCGCCGGCGACGCCGATGGCTTCTGGGACCTGCTGACGGAGCGCGGCGACGACGACCTCAAGTGGTGCGGAACGTCGCCCCTCTACACCTTCTTGCGCGCCGTGCCCGGTGTCCGCGGTCAGGTTCACGGGTACGAGCAATGGAACATCGACCCGTCGAGCGTCGTCAGCTTCGGGGCGCTCTCCTTTTCCAGAAACTGAAAGACCTTGACGGTCGCGGGGTGCCCGCGGTCAGATGCCTTTCGCGGGCGGGGATTGGCGGGCCTGGAGCTTCCCCTATGGCAGTTCTTGAACGCGCTCCGCATAGCCTTGGTTTGTCTTTCGCGCGGGTCGTCGCGCTGACCGGCGCGTTCGCTGCTGCGACGTGGGCTGGCTGCACCAACGTCCAGATCAGCGACCCGCAGGGCTGTCACGGCGCGCCGGGCGCCGAGTACTGCGCCTGCCCGGCGAGCGGAACCTGCGACGTCGGCCTCGTCTGCGCGACGGATCTGCAGCAGTGCGTGCACCTGGCCGGCACGCCGCCGCCGCCGCCCGCGACCGGCGGCACCAACGGCGACGGCGGCAGCCCAGCGCGCGGCGGAAACACCGGCGACGGCGGGTCGACCGGCGGCAACGGCACGGGCGGCAACCACGTCACCGGCACCGGCGCGACCACCGGGACGGGCGGCAACACCACCGGCGGCAACACGGGCAAGGGCGGCGGCGCAGGCACCGGCGGCGCGGGCGGCTTGCCGCGCGGGCCGACGCCCGCGGCGAACGGAACGAACTTCCCGTTCCCCCAGAATCGCCAGACGTCGAACTGCATCTACCCGACCGCCTACGACAACAAGGACGTCATGGCGGCGTACGCGAAGTGGAAGGCCGATCTCGTCACGTCGGCCGGCGCCGGGGGCTTCCAGCGCGTGCAGCGCACCGACTCCGACGGGCTCGGCTCACCCAGCGGCGCGACGCCGCGCTACTCGACGGTCTCCGAAGGGATCGGCTACGGCATGCTCATCGCCGTCTACATGGGCGACCAGATGTTGTTCGACAACCTCTGGAAGTACGAGCAGCTGCACCTGGACAGCAACGGCCTCATGAACTGGTCGATCGACGCGTCCGGCAACACGACGTCGGTCAACGGCATGATGATCGGGCAAGGGGCGGCCACCGACGCCGACGAGGACATGGCCTGGGCGCTGGTGATGGCCGACAAGCAGTGGGGGGGCTCCGGCTCGCTGTCCAAGACGTACGCCGCCTTCGCCCTGCAGCAGATTCAGAACGTCTGGAATCACGAGATCTACCAGAGCAAGCTGGCGGGCCCCGGCGACGGGTGGGGACCGACGGATCTCTTCGGCGACATCAACATCTCGTACTTCGCGCCGTCGTACTACCGCGTGTTCAAGCAGCTCGACGGGTCGCACGCCTGGGAGGCCGTCAACCAGACGGTGTTCGACACGATCTTCGGGCCGATGGACGACGGCTCGGGGGCGCTGAGCTCGGGGAACAAGAACGCCGGCAACGGCCTGGTGCCGGCCTGGTGCACCAGCAGCGGCGGCTCGTCGTCCGCGGGCCCGTTCAACTACCAGTACGACTCGTGCCGCACGCCGTTCCGGATCGGCATCGACTGGTGCCTCAACGGCACCGCGGCGGCCAGCGCGATGACGCCCATCAACCCGGCGCGCGCCAAGAAGTACGTCGGCCTGACCAGCAGCTTCTTCAGCGGCATCGGCGCGGCGAACATCGTCGACGGTTACAACCTGGACGGGACCGTGGCCATGGGCGCGCACCCGGTGTCGGAGGGGCAGTCGGCGGCGTTCATCGGTCCGGCGGCCGTCGGCGCGATGAGCAGCGGGACCTACCAGGCGTTCGTCGACGCCAGCTACAAGCTGTTGAAGGGGAACAACCTGCTGGTGGGCGGCGCCTATTACGAGGAGTCGTGGACCGTCATGTCGCTGCTGATGATGACAGGGAACTTCCTCGACTACACGCAGCTCACGCCGGCGAAGTAGGCTCGCACCAGGCCGCCGCGGGCGGCGCGATCAGTTGCGGGCGACGGTGCCGGACTGGATCGCCTTCAGCGCGGCGACCCGCGGCCGGATGGCGTCCAGGAACGCCGCCCGATCGGGGACCGGGGCGTCGCGGCTGATCTGCAGCTTGCTGGGATCGACGAACGCGCCGTTCTTGGTGACGCTGAAGTGCAGGTGCGGACCGGTCGCCAGCCCCGTCATCCCGACGTAGCCGATGACCTCTTTCTGCTTCACCTGCTGGCCGACGTGCAAGCCGCGCGCGTAACGGGACAGGTGGTAGTAACGGGTCGAAAGGCCGCCCGCGTGCGCGAGCACGATGGTGTTGCCCGAGCCGCGCTTGAGACCGACCTCGACGACGCGCCCGCTGGCCGACGCCCAGACCGGCGTCCCCTGCGGGGCCGCGTAGTCGATTCCCAGGTGCGCCTTCTCGACGTGCAGGATCGGGTGGAAGCGCTTCCGATCGAACTTCGAGCTGATGCGCACGTAGCGCAGCGGCGTCTTCAACATCGACTTCGACAGGGCTAGCCCGTGCTCGTCGTAGTACTTGCCGGGTTTGTCGCGCGGGGCGCCCTTGCCGTTCCAGAAGAAGGCGCGGAACGTGCCCACGCGGCCGCCGTACTCCGCCGCCAGCACGCGTCCATACTTGTAGAACTGACCGCCCAGCATCTGCTTCTCGATGACGACCTTCCAGTGATCGCCGGGGTGGGTGTCCGTGTAGAAGTTCACGTCCCACGCGAACATCTCCACCAGCAGGCTGACCAGCGCCGTCGATTCTCCGGCCTTCTGCACCGACTCGTAGAGGGACGACTCGACGACCCCTCCGACCTCGGCGGTCTGGATGTCGACGGTCGCCGCGAGCTTTTGCCCCTTCCAGGCGCCCGTCGCGTCGTCCTTCTGAATCAGGTATCGCAACGCGGGGGAGGGGACGTATTCGAACGACTCGGGCGCGCCGTCCTCGCCCAGACGCACGACGTATTTCTGTCCACCGCGGATGCTGCGCGGGTCGACCAGCTTGGCCAGCGCGGCGATCACCTGCGGGCCGGCCGGCCCGAAACCCTCGCGCGCCATGACCTGCCCCAGCGTGTCGGCGGGGCTGAACTTCTTCTCGGCGCTGTCATCCCGGGCTTCCCCGTCGTCCTCCGGTGGCGGCGCGAACGGCACCTGATACGGCGCGTGCGGTACGACCACCCGCGGCGCGGCCGGCTCGGGCGGCGGCGCGAACGGGATCCGGAAGGCCGGCTGGTCGGCGCGAACGGCCGCGCTGGCCAGAATCACCGGCGGGCGGGCGACGGCGGCGGCCGGGATCGGCGTCGGCGCAGCAGCCGGAGCG
This sequence comes from uncultured Myxococcales bacterium, assembly GCA_964589215.1. Taxonomy (GTDB): domain Bacteria; phylum Myxococcota_A; class Polyangia; order Fen-1088; family Fen-1088; genus JADGRB01. Next base: position 3,715 of record CAZPUH010000453.1, read on the forward strand.
TCATCCTCCCGGGCTTCATCCGCCGCGAGCGCCGGGGCGGCCGAGCGGGCCGCCGCCGGCGAGGGCGATTCCGGCGCGGGCGACGGCGGAGGAGCATCCGCTTCGGCGGGCGGTGCCTCGCGCTGGGCGATCGGCGCCACCGGCTCCACAGCCACCGGCCGAGCGGCCGGCCTGGCCGGAGCCGGCGGTCTCGCAGACGCGGCTGCCGGGAGCCGCGCTTCTTTCAAGATCTCGCGGCGGTTGACCTCCATCGTCTTCGAGGTCGACTGCAGGTTCAGCACCTCGCGCGGCGCCGTCTTGCCGTTGAAGAAGAAGACGTAGACGTTGACGCCGATCAGGCCGACCAGCAGAACGCCCAGCCGGAGCGAGCTCTTCATTTCGACCGAGCGGCGTCTGCGTCGTCTGCGTGCCAATGGCGACCTCTCGGAGAAACCGGGGCCGGCCGCACGGGCGGGGGGACCTTGGGGCCGGTCCCTTCAAGTAGCACGCGCGTCGGACCCAATCAATTTTACAGTGTTTTGAACATCGGAGCTTCAGCCGCGCGCGTTGCGAAGCATCTCCTGCGCATGCGCCGCGGCCTGCGGTGAAGGGGCCGCGCCCGCCAGCATGCGCGCGATCTCGGCCGGCCGCGCGGCCTCGCTCAGCCGTTCGATCTCGACCTTGGTCTTGCCTCGCGCGGCCGTCTTGGTGACGCGAACGTGAGCGTCCGCGAACGCCGCCACCTGGGGGAGGTGGGTGATGACGATGACCTGCCGGTCGGCCGCCAGCCGCTTCAACTTCCGCCCGATCACCTCGGCGGTCCCGCCGCCCACGCCCGCGTCGATCTCGTCGAAGACGTACGTCAGCACCTCGTCCGTGCGGGCCAGCGCCTGCTTGACCGCCAGCATCACGCGCGAGAGCTCACCGCCCGAGGCGATCTTCGCCAGCGGGCGCGGCTCTTCGCCGGGATTCGGCGCGAAGAGGAAGCGGACCCGATCGGTTCCGTTCGGCCCCAGCTCGCGCGGCTCCAGCACGAGAGGCAAGCGCGCCGAGGCGAAGCCCAGCTCGCGCAGCCCCGCGGTGACCTTCTTCTCCAGCGCTCGCGCCGCTTCGGCCCGGGACGCGGACAGCGCCGCCGCGGCGGCCGCTGCCCGGGCGTCCGCCGCCGCGACCGCCGCCTGCCGCGCCGCCAACCCTTCGTCGAACGACCCCAGCTCGGCCAGCTCGGCCCGTAGCGCGGCCTGCTTGGCCACGAGGTCGGCGACGGTCCCGCCGTGTTTGCGGCAGAGCCGCTGCAGCAGGAACAGCCGCTCCTCGACCTCCGCGAGCCGCGTGGGGTCAGAGCGCACGCCGCGCGCATAGCGCCCCAGCTCACGCGCGGCGTCCTCCACGGCGGCCTGCGCGCTGCTCAGGCTCTCGACGACCGGCGCCAGCGCGGGATCCAGCGCCGCCAGCGGCGCCAGCTCGCGCGCGACGGCAGCGATCCGCTCGCTGACGGCGCCGTCACCCGCGTAGAGGGTCTCTTCCCCCCGCGCGGTGGCCGCGAAAAATCGTTCCGCGCCCCGCAGGCGTTCTCGCTCGGTGGCCAGCGCCTCGTCTTCACCCGGCGCAGGCCGGGCCGCCTCGAGCTCTCCGAGCTGGAAGCGCAGCAGGTCCTCGCGCTCGCTGCGGGCGCGCGCATCGGCGGAGAAGCTCTCCAGCGCGGCGCGGGCCGCCGTTCGCGCCGCCGCCGCGTCGGCCATCTCGGCGCGCAGCGTGTCGTTCTCGGCGAAGGCGTCCAGGATCGCCAGCTGGCTCTCGGGGTCGGTCAGCGACTGCTGATCGTGCTGCGAGGCGATGTCGATGAGGCCGGCCACCATCGCCGTCAGGTCCGCCGCCGTGGCCAGGACCCCGCCCAGGTGGGCGCGGCCGCGGCCGTTGCGCGCCACCACGCGGCGCACCAGCAGCCCCTCTTCGACCTCGCGTCCGTCGGCGACCAGACGCGCGCGCGCCGCCGAGCCGGAGGGCAGCTCGAGGATGGCCTCTACCCGCGCTTCGTCGCGCCCGGTGCGGATCACCTCCGCGGCGGCGCGGCCCCCGCGCAGCAGGCCCAGCGCGTCGACCAGGATGCTCTTGCCCGCGCCGGTCTCGCCGGTGATGGCGGTCAGCCCGGGCCCGAAGGGCAGTTCCAGCTCGTCGATCAGCGCGAAGCCGAAGATGCGCAGCAGAGTCAGCACGGGAGCATTATCGCCGTTCGCGCGGCGGATGTTGCGTGCATCGTCGTCAGCTGCGTTCGATCTTGCGCCAGCCCCAGGACAACTTCTCCCGCAGGATGCCGAAGAATCCGCGTGGTGCCTGGTAGAGGCGCAGCGGCCGCGCCGCGCGCTGCACGTCCAGCCAGTCGTCCATCTCCAGCTGGTCTCCCCATTGGCCGTCGATCGACAGCGTGACAGGTCCGCCGGACGCGTTCCGGATCGAGAGCTTCGAGTCCGGTCGGAACACCAGCGGCCGGTTCGTCAGCGTGTGCGGGCAGATGGGCGTCAGCACCAGCGCCTCGAGGTCGGGCGTCAGCAGGGGGCCGCCCGCGGCCAGCGAATAGGCGGTCGAGCCGGTCGGGGTGGCGACGATCAGACCGTCCGCTTTGTAGGTGGTGATCTCCGCGCCGTCCAGCCGGGCTTCCAGGTCCAGCAGGCGCGCGACGGACCGCTGGGTCAGCACGGCGTCGTTCACGGCCGAGCGGGGCGGGGGGTTGGGGCCGCCGCTGGCGCGGCGGATCGAGACCGCCAGTCGGATGCGCTCTTCGATGCGCAAGCCGCCTCGGCAGGCCTCGTCCAGGGCGGCGGCCGCCTCGGCGCGGGCGTAGGGGGTGATGAACCCCAGGCTGCCCAGGTTGACGCCGAACAGCGGGACGCCATGGTCGGCCGCCAGGGAAGCGCCGTAAAGGAAGGTGCCGTCCCCGCCCAGTACGACCAGGACGTCGATGGAGGCGGCGAACGCGTCGGGGGCAACGACGGTCGCGCCCGGGATGGCCCCGGCGTCTTCGGGGAGCGCCACGGATGTGGCGTTTCTGGCCGCCAGGACGCGCGCCAGCGTCTCGGCCAGTTCACGCGCTTCAGGCTTGCCGCGCTTGAGCAGAAAGCCGAAGCGCATCGCGCGGGCTACTGGGGCGAAAGCTCGTAGAAGATCGTGATCGACAGACAGTGGAATTCACTGTCCGAGCTCTGGGTAACGATCTTGTCCACGATCTTGGCGCGCGGATTGTCACGGATCCAGCGGGTGATCACCTCGCCCAGCTCCTCACGGTCCTTGGCCTTCGTCGCGGTGAAGACCTTAGCCCCCATGACC
>CAZPUH010000454.1:0-19093 GCA_964589215.1 uncultured Myxococcales bacterium
GAAGCACGGGCCACAGGCGTGGCAGCCAAGCAGACTTCATCCGAGCCCTCGATCAGCGTACCATTTGCGCCGACCCATGGCCAAAGCTCCCACGGCGATGCAAGCCGACGTGATCCGCTCGGCGCTGGCGCTGGCCGCCCGGCCTACCGTCGACCACCTGCTTTACGTCGGCGATCTGCCGCTGCCCGAGGAGCTGTTCCGTGGCAAGCCGCGCGCCCGCAAGCGCCTCGTGCAGGCCATCGTCAGCGAGAGCCAGCGCGACGTCATCGAGGCGTCCGGGGTGCCGGTTCTGCCATTGCCGGACTATGATCTAGGACGCCCGGAGAAGCTGAAGATCGCGCTCGTGAGCGGCATCGCGCGCGGCCTTTACAAAGAGGGGGACGTCATCGTCGGCCTCCTGGCGCGTAAGCCGGCCTCTTACCCGGACTCGATCCTGGTCGTGACCGTCGGCCCCGAGGAGGAGGACGGCGCCTTCGGGTTCCTGCAGACCGAGAAGATCTCGGCTGGCGTGATGGACACTCTGCTCGAGCTGGCCGTGTCGGTCGGTGTGGAAGGGTGGGAGGGGCGGCCCGTCGGCGCGCTGTTCGTGGTCGGCGACTCGAACACGGTCATGGAGAAGTCTCGCCAGCTGACGCTGAACCCGTTCCAGGGCTACTCCGAGGACGAAAAGAACATCATGAACCCCGACGTGCGGCACGCGCTGCACGCGTTCGCGGTGCTGGACGGCGCGTTCGTCGTGCGCGAGGACGGCTGCGTGATCGCCGCCGGCCGCTACCTGAACTTCGACGAGGAAAAAGAGCTGGACCTGCCGCTGGGCCTCGGGGCGCGGCACATGGCGGCGGCGGGGATCTCGCGCGACACGGACGCCATCGCCATCGTCGTTTCGCAGACGTCGGGGTCGGTCCGGGTGTTCCGGCACGGCAAGGCCGCCCTGGAGCTGGCCCCGCGCGTCCGACGCCCGTAGCCCGGTCTATTTGCTGCTGCCGGAGGTTCCAGTTACGATGCCGGCAGTGCGATCTGGCGCGACGCGGTTGATTCCGGCGGTAGCGGTCGTGACGTTCCTGGCATCGTTCCTGGCGCTGGCCGCCCCGGCGCGCGCCGACGACGCCGCGACGGCCCGGGAGCTGTTCACGCAGGGGAACACCTTTTACGACCTGGGTCAGTTCGACAAGGCCATCGACGCCTGGCAGCGCGGCTACCAGCTGAAGAACGACCCCGGGTTCCTCTACAACATCGGGCAGGCCTACCGCACGATGGGCGACGCCGAGAAGGCGATCTTCTTCTACAAGCGCTACCTCATCAACGCGCCCAAGGCCAAGAACCGCGCCGAGGTCGAGCAGAAGATCGAAGCGCTGCAAAAGCAGATCGACGAGCGGCAGGCGCCCCCCACGGGACTGGCGCCCGGAGCGACCGGCGGGGCGCCCGCCGAGCCCCCGCCCACCACCACCACGCCTCCACCCGTGACGCCGCCGCCCGCGGTGGCCTCGCCGGCCGCCGTGCCTTCGGTGCCGGCGCCCGCGGCGACGGAGCCCCCGGCGGCCCCGTCCGTCACCCCGGCGACGGTCGAACCGCCGCCGACGCTCTCCGAGCCCGCGCGTCGCATCGACGTGGGTGTCGGTCTGGGGTTCGACACCTGGAGCTCGGGGCTGCGAGACAAGGCCGATCCGTCGTTCGCGCTGGCGGTGGACGGCGGCTACACGTTCGGGCGGCCGGGCGCGGACGTGCGCTTCCGGCTGGGGGGAATCTTCAGCTACACGTTCCTCAAAGAGACCTCCTGGACCGAGAGCTTCCTGTCGTTCCTCGTCGATCCGACGGTCGTCATCCGGGTCACCGACCGCGCGCGCATGAGCGCGGATCTCGGAATCGGGTGGGTCACGATCACCGGCCTCAAACCGACCTCGACGCTGCTCGGGACGCCGCCCGCCGGCCAGATGTTCAAGGTCAACGGCGCCGGTGTGTCGCGCGGCGTGGTCCGGTTCGGCATCGCCGGCGAATACGACCTCATGCCCGGCTTTTCGGTCTTCGTGTGGCCGGCCGTGGCCAGCAGCGCGAAGAGCGGGAACTTCTACGGGGCGCTCACGCGGCTAGAGGTTCTGTTCGGCGCCGCGTATCGTTTCTGATCGATGCAGTGCCTGATCCTGGCCGGCGGTCTCGCGACCCGCATGCGGCCGCTGACCGAGACCATCCCCAAGGCGATGATCCCGGCCGAGGGTGAGCCGTTCGTCAATCACCAGCTGGGCTGGCTGGCGGCTCACGGCGTGACCGACGTCGTCATGTCGATCGGCTATCTGGGCGGCGCCATCCGCGCGCACGTGGGCGGCGGCGATCGCTTCGGGCTGCGAGTGCGCTACGTCGACGAGGGGGCCAAGCTCCGCGGCACGGCGGGCGCCGTCCGGCTGGCGCTCGACGAGGGGGCGCTGGAGCCGCGGTTCCTGCTGACCTACGGCGACTCGTTCCTGCCGGTCGACTTCGCCGCGGTGGCCCGCGCGCACGAGGCGGCGGGGACGCCGGCGCTGATGACCGTCTTTCACAACCAGGGGCGCTGGGACACCAGCAACGTCATCTTCGACGGCGCGCGCGTCACGCTCTACGACAAGCAGCGCCGGACGCGCCCCCCCGAGGACTTCGGTTACATCGACTACGGCCTGTCGGCGTTCGAGCGGCGGGTCATCGCCGACGAGATCCCCGCCGGCGCGACCGCCGATCTGGCCGATCTGTTTCACCGCCTGTCTTTGCGGGGCGACCTGGCCGGCCTCGAGGTGCGCGAGCGCTTCTACGAGATCGGCTCGCCGGCGGGCCTGGAGGACTTCGCGGCATGGCTGCGCGCGCGGCGCTGATCGTCCTCGACCGTGACGGCGTCCTCAATCGCCTCCTGCCGAACCCGGCCGAGCCGCGCCCGGACAGCCCGATGCGCGCGTCGGAGGTCGCCGTGTTCGACTGGGTGCCCGCGATCCTGGGCGAGCTGACCGCGGCCGGGTTCGGGCTGGTCATCGCCAGCAACCAGCCCGCCTGGGCCAAGGGCAAGACGACGCGCAAGGACCTGGACGCCGCCCACGCCGAGGTGCTGCGCCTGGCGACGGCGGCCGGTGGGGCGATCCTGAGCTCGCACATCTGTTACCACCGCGCCGAGGACGCCTGCGCCTGCCGCAAGCCGGCCGTCGGCCTGCTGGAGGAGGCGTTCGCGCGCCATCCCGGCTACGCGCGCGCGTCGTCGTGGATGGTCGGCGATCGCGCGCCCGACGTGCTGGCGGGGGCCGCCTTCGGGCTGCAGACGGCGCTGCTGGCCGCCGACGATTCGCCCGACGCCGCGGAGCTGGCCGCGCGTGGGGTTCGACCTTCCTTTCAGGGACGCGATTTGCGAGACTTCGCCCGGTTTCTGTTGGGGCGATAGCTTTGCAAATCCGGTTTCGTGTTCCGCGCCCGCCCGGCTGGGTGTGGCTGACGCTGCTGCTCGCGGCGATCGAGGTGACGTACGTCTTCATCATCTCCGCCGGGACGTGGACCACCTGGTCGACCTGGAACGGGAACTACAACCAGCTCGCCGAGGGGTTCCGCGCGGGGCATCTCTACATCCCGGCGGTGCCGGCGCCGCAGCTGCTGGCGCGCCCGAACCCGTTCGACTGGTCGAACTTCAACCTCTGGTACCTCGACGCCAGCCTCTACAAGGGGCACTACTATCTGTACTGGGGGCCGGTCCCGGCGCTGCTGCTGCTGGCCGTGAAGATCGTGGCGCGCATCCACGCCGACGTGGGCGACCAGTACGTGCTGTTCGCGTTCTACACGCTGTTTTTGATCGCGGGCACGATCCTGATCGCGCGGATGACCGCCCGCCTGTTTCCGGACCTGCCCCGCGTCACGGCGCTGATCGGCACGCTGGCCTTCGCGTACACCAGCCCGACGACGTACATGTTCGCGACCCCGGGCATCTACGAGGCGGCCATCGGCGCCGGGCAGGCCTGCCTGCTGCTGGGGCTGGTCGTGGCGTTCGAGGCCGTCTGGAACGCGACGGAGGCGCAGCCCCGGACCGGGCGCCTGGTCGCGGCGGGCTGCTGCTGGGCGGCGGCCGTCGGCTGCCGCATCAGCCTGGTCGTCCCGGCGGCGGCCTTCGTGGCGCTGACCGCGCTGTTCTCGTCGACGGCCGACTGGCGGAAGTCGCGCGCGCTGGTCATGCGGGCCGTGTGGCCCAGCATCCCGATCGCGGTGACGCTGCTGGCGCTGGCCGCCTACAACCGCGCGCGGTTCGACTCGTGGTTCGAGATCGGCGTGAAGTATCAGCTGAACACGTTCCCGTTCGTGACCTCGCCGAAGTACCTGCCGCTCAACGTCTTCAGCTATCTGTTCCGGCCGCTGGGGCTGTCGTGCCGGTTCCCGTTTCTCTCGGCGCTGTACGACATCGGAACGCGCGGGTTCCCCCACTGGGTGCTCTTCCCGCCGGGGTACACGACGCACGAGCCGCAGGCCGGGCTGTTCATGACGTCGCCGTTCACCTGGCTCAGCGTCCCGGCCCTGGCCATCGCGGCGGCGCGCGCCGTCCGCTTCCGGCCGGCCGCCGCCGCGCCGCTGCTGGCGGACCGGCGGGCGCGCGCCGAGGTCTGGTGCGTCGGGAGCTTCGGGGCCCTGGCGGTCCTGACGGCGATGCCGTTCATCTCGGCCTTCGGCACGACGATGCGCTACGTGGCCGACTTCAGCGCGGGCGTCGTCCTGCTCGCGATCTGGGGGGCGGGCGTCATCCTCCGGCGGCTGCGGCCAGGCTGGCCGCGTGGCGCCGGCATCGCGGCGCTGCTGATCCTGGCCCTGGCGACCGCCGGGATCGGCCTGCTGCTGGGGTTCCAGGGCTACGACGAGATGTTCAAGAACCACAACCCGGTGCTGTACGAGTCCCTGCAGCGCAAGCTGGCGCTGTGCCGATGAGATGACCAGCTCGCCACCCAGCGATCCGTCCTGGCGACGCCGTGTTCCCTGGACGCTGCTGCTGGCCGCCCTGGTGGTCGAGTCGCTGTACGTGTTCGTCATCTCCGCCGGGCACGGCAAACCGTGGCCGTTCTATCTGCACTACGTCGACGACCTGGCCGAGGGGTTCCGGCAGGGGCATCTGCACCTGTCCGTCGAGCCCCCCGCGGCGTTGCTCGCGCGGCCCAACCCGCTGGCGCCCGAGAACCACGACCTCTGGTACTGGGACGTCAGCCTCTACAAGGGGCATTACTACCTCTACTGGGGGCCCGTGCCCGCGTTGCTCCTGGCGCTGGCCAAGACGCTGTTCCGCGTCCAGGGCGTCGTCGGCGACGACGTCGTGGTGTTCGCGCTCGCCACCCTCCAGCTGGCGGCGGGGACCTGGCTGGTCGCGCGCGCCGCCCGCACGTTCTTCGGCCGCGCGTCCTTCGATCGTCCGCCAGTCACGCTGCAGGTGCTGGCCGTCTTCGCGATCGGACTCGCCAATCCCACGCCCTACAACCTCGCCCGGCCGGCGGTGTACGAGGCGGCGATCGTCGGGGCGCAGGCGTTCCTGCTTCTGGGCATGGCGTTCGCCTTCGAGGCTGTCAGCCGGCCCACGCCGCGCCGGTGGTTGATCGCGTCGGGTGCCGCCTGGGCGCTCGCGGTGGGCTGCCGGGCCAGCGTCGCGCCCGCCGTCGCGCTGCTGGCGGGGCTGGCCGCCTGGCACGCGCGGCCAGCCGCCGCGGCCGGCACGCAATCCTGGCTGAGGCGAGCCGCGCCGGCCTTCGCCGCGGTGGCGCTGCCGCTGGCTCTCGGCGTGTTCGCGCTGCTGGCCTACAATCGCCTGCGGTTCGAGAGCTGGCTCGAGTTCGGCCGTCGCTTTCAGCTCAGCTGGATCGACGCGCCCGCCGCCGCGCGCTTCGTGGCGCCGAATCTCTACGCGTACCTGCTGCGGCCGCCGGCGCTCTCGTGCCGGTTCCCGTACGTGTTCGCGCTGGCGAACATGGGCGCCCGGGCGTTCCCCTCCTGGTACCAGCCGCCCCCCGGATACTTCGTCTACGAGCAGGTCGTCGGGTTCCTGGTGGCCGTGCCCTGCAGCTGGACGGCGCCGGTCGGCTGGGTCGCGGCGTTCGCGGACTGGCGTCGCGGGCACCAGATGACGGATCGCGCCTGGGCTGTCCTGATGGCGACCATCGCAGCCTCGGCGCCGATCGCGGCCCCGATGTTCATCGCGTCGGCGACCAACCGCTACCTCGGCGACGTGGTGGGCGGCACGGTCCTTTGCGGCGTCTTCGGCGGGTGGATCCTCTACGCGGCCGTCCGCCGCGATCCGGCGCGACGGCGGGCTGCGCTGGCCGCCGCGGCGGCGCTGGCCGGGCTGTCGATCGCGATCGGCCTGGGCCTGGGGTTCTACGGCCAGTACGGGCAGTTCCCGGCCAACAACCCGGCGCTCACTGACCAGCTGGTCCGCAAGCTGTCGGTTTGCGGGCCCGTCGTCCCGCCGCCACCAAATTGACCTTTGTTATCGCGCCGACGATTTGCGAGACTCGGTGCCTCTTATCCGTGAGGAGCAGGAATGCCTAACATCCCTTCGCTGGACCGCATCAAGATCTTCGCCGACGGCGCGTCGCTACCCTCCATGCTCGAGTCGGCCCGCGATCCGCGCATCGGCGGCTTCACGACGAACCCGACCTTGATGCGCAAGGCCGGCATCACGGACTACCGCGCGTTCGCGAAGGAGGTCCTGGGGGCCATCCGCGACAAGCCGATCTCGTTCGAGGTGTTCGCGGACGACATCCCCGAGATGCGCCGGCAGGCGCGCGAGATCGCGACCTGGGGCCCGAACGTCTACGTGAAGATTCCGGTCACCAACACCCGGCGCGAATCGACCGAGTCGCTGGTGCAGGAGCTGGCCGCCGGCGGAGTGAAGTTGAACGTCACCGCCATCTGCACGCTGGAGCAGGTGCGCACCGTCGCCAAGGCGCTGGCGGGCGGCGCGCCGTCGATCGTCTCCGTGTTCGCGGGGCGCATCGCCGACACGGGCCGCGACCCGATTCCGTTGATGAAGGAAGCCCTGCAGATCTGCCGGGCCGCCGCGCCCAGCGCCGAGCTGCTGTGGGCCAGCCCGCGCGAGCTGCTGAACATCGTGCAGGCGGCCGAGATGGGCTGCGACATCATCACGGTCACGCCGGACTTGCTGAAGAAGCTGGAGCTGGTCGGCAAGGACCTGGCCGAGTTCAGCCTGGAGACGGTGCAGATGTTCTACAAGGACGCGCAGGCCGCGGGGTTCGTGCTGTGAGCGGCGAGGGCAGGGGATTCGTCGATCTCTTCCTGCAGGAGACGGTCAAGGCGGTGCGCGAGCTGGACGCCGCCGCCATCGACGCGACCGCCGTGGGTCTGGGGCGCGTGCGCGACGCCGGCGGGCGGCTGTTCATCCTGGGGGTCGGGGGCTCGGCGGGTCACGCCAGCCACGCCGTCAACGACTTCCGGAAGATCTGCGGGTTCGAGGCCTACTCCCCGACGGACAACGTCTCCGAGCTGACGGCGCGGGTGAACGACGAGGGCTGGGACACCAGCTTCTCCGAGTGGCTGAAGGTGTCGCGGCTCGACAAGCGTGACGCGCTGCTGGTCTTCTCCGTCGGCGGCGGCAACAAGGAGAAGAACGTCTCGATGAACCTCGTTCGCGCGATCGAGCTGGCGCGCGAGCGACAGGCCGCGGTGTTCGGCGTCGTCGGCAAGGACGGCGGCGCGACCAAGCTGGCGGCCGAGGCCTGCGTCGTGATCCCCACGGTGTCCCCGGACCGGATCACCCCCCACACCGAGGGGCTGTGCGCCGTCGTGTGGCACCTGCTGGTCACCCACCCGGCCCTCAAGCGAGCGGCGACCAAGTGGGAGTCCACCCGCTAGGCGCCGCCCGCGGAACGTCGAAGGGCCCCGCCCGGGGTTCCCGTCCGATTGATTTCGACTAGGATGCACGCCCCGTGAGCCCCTCGAACCAAACGCCGATCGCCGCCCAGCGCTTTTTCATCGTGGGGGGCGCCGGCTTCATCGGCAGTCACTTCTGCGACCACCTGCTCGGTCCGGGCGGCGCCGCCGGCGTGACCGTCTACGACAACTACTCGTCCGGGCGCGCCTGGCACCACGCGGCGCACGACGCCGACCCGCGCTTCCGGGTGGTGCGCGGGGCGGTCGAGGACACGGGCGCGCTGGCGGCGGCCATGGACGGCCATGACGTCGTCATCCACCTGGCCTCGAACCCCGACATCTCGCGCGCGGCCCGCGAGCCGACCATCGACTTCACGCAGGGGACGGCGCTGACCCAGAGCGTGGTCGAGGCGATGCGCGTCACCAGCGCCAAGCGGATCCTGTACGCGTCGGGCAGCGGCGTCTACGGCGAACTCGGCTCGCTGGAGGCCCAGGAAGACCACGGGCCGCTGATCCCCGTATCCACGTACGGCGCGAGCAAGCTGGCGGGCGAGGCGCTGATCGCCAGCTACGCCTACATGTTCGACCTGCGCGGCTGCGGCTTCCGGTTCGGCAACGTCGTCGGTCCGCGCCAGACCCACGGCGTGGGGTTCGACTTCGCGCGCCGCCTGCTGGCGTCGGCCGCCGCGGGCGAGAAGCCCATCGTCCTCAAGATCCTGGGCGACGGCAGCCAGTCCAAGTCGTACGTGCACGTCAGCGACATCGTGCGTGCCGTGCTGACGGCGCACGCGAAGACCACGGCCCCGTTCGCCGCCTACAACGTGGCGACCGGGGACTACATCACGGTGCGCGAGATCGCGGCGCTGGCCGTCGAGTGCGTCGGCCTGCGGCCCGAGCAGGTGACGTTCGAGTACAGCGGCGGCGACCGCGGGTGGAAGGGGGACGTGCCGATCGTCCGCCTGAACACGGACCGGATCCAGTCGCTGGGCTGGCGCTGCGAGTCGACCTCGCGCGAGGCGCTGCGCCGATCGATGCTGGCCATGATCCCGGAGATGAAAGCGGGGCGGATGTGAGCAACATGGGGGCGGTCAACCTGCAGGCGATTCCCGGCGGCGATCCCGAGATCGAGCTCTTGCTGCCGGCCAACGACGTGGCCGAGCCTGAGCTCTCGATCGTGATCCCGGCGCTGAACGAGCAGCTGACGATCGCCGACTTCGTGGCCTGGTGTCACGAAGGGATGAAGAAGGCCGGGATCGTCGGCGAGATCTTGATCGTCGACAGCGGCAAGGACAAGACGACCGAGCTGGCCCTGGCGGGCGGGGCGCGCGTCCTGCGCACGCCCAAGCGCGGGCTGGGGCGCGCCTACATCGACGCGCTGCCGTACATCCGCGGCCGCTACGTCGTGATGGGCGACTGCGACTGCACCTACGACTTTCGCGAGCTGGCGCCGTTCGTCGAGAAGTTCCGGGGTGGGGCCGAGTTCGTGATGGGGTCGCGCTTCCGCGGCTACATCGAGCCGGGCTCGATGCCGCCGCTGCACCGGTACCTGGGCACGCCGGTGACGACCTGGATCCTGAACATCATCTTCGGCAGCAAGTTCTCGGACATCCACTGCGGCATGCGCGGCATCACGCGCGACGCGCTGGCGCGCATGGACCTGCGCTCCCAGTCCTGGGAGTACGCGTCCGAGATGGTGCTGAAGTCCGTGCACATGAACCTGCGGACCGAGGAGGTGCCAATCCGGTTCCTCAAGGACCGCGACGGCCGCCTCAGCCACCACAAGCGCTCGGGCTGGTTTTCGCCGTGGGCGGCGGCCTGGATCAACCTGCGCGCGATGTTCGTCTACGGCGCCGACTTCTTCCTGTTCAAGCCGGGCGTCGTGCTGCTGCTGCTGGGGCTGCTGCTCACGCTTCCGCTGTCGTTCGGCACCCTGACCATCGGGCCCGTCACGTTCGATCTGCACTGGATGTTGCTGGGGCTGTCGCTGTCGATCCTGGGCTTGCAGTGCATCTACATGGGGATCTTGTCGCAGATCTTCTTCGACTGGACGGGCGAGACGACCGCCAGGTGGTTCCGGCGGTTCCCCTATACGCGGACCGTGGCGATCGCGGGCGGCATGTTCGCCGGCGGGCTGCTGTGCGGCGGGCTCATGACCGCCGCGTACATCCGCAACGGGTTCCATCTGCTGGCGGGCTCGCCGGTCAACAACCTGGGCGCCACCGGCCTCTTGCTGCTGGTGCTGGGCTTCATGACCTTCACGTTCACGCTGCTCTTGCACTCGACGGCGGTGGCGGTGAGGCGCCGCTCGTGAGCGTCGCCCCCGTGCGCCAGGAGGCCTTCCTTCAGTCCAAGCCCGGCACGCCCGTCGACCGCTTCGGCGTCTGGCTGTCGGGGCTCCAGATCCGCCGGTTCGTCCCCACCTTCGCCGGCAAGCGGGTCGGGGACTTCGGCTGCGGCTACCAGGCGGCGTTCAGCCGGACGATCCTCGACAAGGTCGACCGCGCCGTGCTGGTCGACGTGGCGCTGGCGGATGATCTCAAGGCGCACCCCCGCGTGCAGGCCATCGAAGGGGTGCTGCCCGACGCGCTGGCTGCGCTGCCGCCGGCGTCGCTGGACGTGGTCATGATCGTCTCGGTGCTCGAGCACGTGACCGAGCCGCAGCGGCTGCTGAATGAAGCGCACCGGCTGCTGGCGCCGGGCGGCGTGGCCCTCATCAACGTGCCGTCCTGGCGCGGGAAGAAGTACCTGGAGCTGTCGGCGTTCCGCCTGCGCCTGAGCCCGGCCGCGGAGATGGACGACCACAAGATGTACTACGACGTGCGGGATCTCTGGCCGCTGCTCGTGAGCGCCGGGTTCCGCCCCAGCCGCATCCGCTGCTTCACGCACAAGTTCGGCCTCAACACGTTCGCGGCCTGTCGGGCGGATTCGTGAACGGCCTCTTGCAGTCCCCGGCGCTGGCGCAAGTCGTCCGGCGGGGCTCGGACTGGGTCGACCTGCAGTGGTCGGTGCTCGAGGCGTCGCTGAAGGCGGTCGCGCCGCGGGCGCGCGGCCGGCTGCTGGACGTCGGCTGCGGCGACAAGCCCTACGAGGCCTGGTTTCGCCCCTACGTGCGCCGCTACTTCGGCATCGAGCACGCCTCGACGTTCGCGGCGACCTCGGCGGGCGGCCGGCGCGGGCCGGACGTGGTCTACGCGGGCGGGCGCATGCCGTTTCGCGACGCTTCGTTCGACACCGTGCTCAGCGTGCAGGTGCTGGAGCACACGCCGCAGCCCCAGGCCCTGGTCGACGAGATGGCGCGCGTGCTGGCGCCCGACGGCCTGCTGATCCTGACGGCGCCGTTTCAATTCCGGCTGCACGAGCAGCCGTACGACTTCTTTCGCTACAGCCCCCACGGGCTGCGCACGCTGTGCGCGGCGGCCGGGCTGGAGGTCATCGAGACCGTCGCCCAGGGAAGTCTGTGGAGCGTCCTCGGCCAGAAGCTGAACAGCTTCCTGGCCTTTCGCCTGGCGCGCATCGGCAACCTGGCCCAGATGATGGGGAAGCTGGGGCACGAGGCGCCCCAGACGCAGGGGCCGCGCTGGTGGACGCTGCCGGTCGTGGGGCCGGCGATGGTCTCGATCGCCGCCAGCGCGCGGGTCATGGATCGCCTGGCCCCCGACGACGAGGAGACGCTGGGGTTCCTGGTCGTCGCCCGCCACCGGCGCTGAGCCGGTGTCAGAGACGAAGCAGCTCGAGGGGGCCGCGGCAGGTCAGGCACCGCGGACCGGGAACCCAGCTGCCGGTCAGCGCCTCGGTCCCGGGTCGCTTTCGGTAGACGGCTTTCACGCTGTAGATCTCGCCTGCGCGCCACCAGGAGGTCGGCCATGGAGGGGGGCCGGCGATCTCCAGGTCGTTCGGATCGGCCGGCAGCGTCGAGAAGCGCGGTGGCGCCAGCACGCGCGCGTGAACGGCAAAGCGCGCGTCGCCGGGGAAGCTGCCCGCCAGGAAGAACATCGTGAGGCTACGCCGCGCGCCCCGCCACTGGATCTCGCCCAGCAAGGCCGTGCCGCCCTCGTACGCGGCGGTGACGTGGCGGTTGAAACGCGCCTCCAGCTCTTGCCGGTAGCGGGCCGCGGCGGCGGCGTCGCCCCGGCGGAGCGCGGCGTTGTGCGCGATCCGGAGCTGGTCGGTGGTGACCGCAGGCACCGCCGGTGGGGAGGCCGGCTGGCCGACCATCGTCCTCCCTTCCCAGGTCACCCAGGGATCCCAGCGCACGCTGCGGATCGGTTCGGTGCCGCCCAGCCAGATCTTCTGCCACAGCGACGGCTCGTGCTCGTCCAGCGCGTACCCGTCCAGCGGGGCCGGCGGCTCCATCCGATCGAACACCCACAGATGGTCGACCGCGTGAACGTGGTACTTGGACGCCGCCTCGCGGAGCTCCGCGGCCGAGGCCAGCCGCGTGTCGAGGATGTAGACGCGCGTCGCGTCGGTCACGCCGGCGCCGACCGGCTGGTTGGCCGCCGACAGCCGCGGGCGCAGTTCCCACTGCAGCGCCCACCCGTCGTGGATGGCGCCGTGGTAGGCCACGCCGGCGCCGGGCGGCATGCGCGCCAGAAACCAGCGCAGCACGGCTTCCTTGTCGAGATCCGTGTCCAGGTGGACCTCGGCGAACCGGCCGCCCGTCTCGCGCGCCAGGCGCACGAGGGACAGGCCGTCCTTCAGGACGAACAGCACGGGCAGCCCGATCAGCGCGGCGGCGATCCAGGGCGCGCCGCGGGTCAGGCGCTCGCCGCGCGGGCCGGGAAGACGGGCGGCGACCCACCGCACGAGGTCTCCGGCCGACGCGACCAGCGCTCCCACGGCCAGCGCGAAGTAGCTCGCGAAGTAGTGCGGCCAGAAGATGTGGATGTCCGCGCCTTGCTTGAAGACCACGTACTGCACGACCGCGCAGAAGAGCAGGGGCAGGGGCAGCAGCTCGAGGTGGCTCCGCTTCCGCCAGGCGCGCCAGACGATGACGGGCACGCCCAGCTTGCCCAGGCCAATCGCCAGCCCCGTGAACATCAGCTCGATGCGGTAGCGGCGCGCCTCCAGCACCGCGCTCAGCGGTGTGTCGGCGCCCGCGCTGCGCAGCAGGTACGACGTCAGCACGTCGGAGATCCGCGTGCTGGCCGCGATGACCGCGATCTCGCCGGCCAGCGCCACGGCTGCCGCCACGCACATGAAGGCCCAGTAGCGCGCCGCCGGCCGGTCGCGCAGCTCGGCCCGGCGCCGCGGCGGGATCAGGAATAGATAGACGAAGAGCCCGCCCAGAAACGCCGTCCCCCAGATGTACGCGGCCCAGTCCTGGTTGGCCGCCCAGAAGAACCCCAGCACGCTGGCGACGGCATAACCCTCGCGCCAGGTCCGCACGTACCGCAGGTAGCCCCAGGTCGCCAGCGCCGTCCCGAACATGACCGGCTGCTCGAGGTCGTGGTAGTTCGCGTAGCCCAGCGTGATCGGCAGCGCGACGTACGCCAGCGCGGTCAGCCCGCCGGCCAGCTCGCCCCACAGCTCGCGCCCGATCTTGGCGAGCAGCCAGGTCGTCGTCGTCACGTAGACCAGCGGGGGCAGCCGCAGCACCCAGTCGTGCAGGCCGAACACGCGCGTCAGGAACGCGATCACCCAGAACATGCCCAGCGGGTGGTGCATGTAGTAGGTCGACGCGGGCGGCCGGTGGTCCAGGTAGACCTCCACCGGCAGCCAGGTGTCCCAGCGGTGCATGTTGTACGCCGCCGTGCCGATCACCGACGTCGACGCGTAGTGCCCGTCAGGGAAGGGGCCGCCGATGCCCACGAACGCGACGACGAACGCGATCGCCACCGCCAGCCACGCCAGCGCGCGCCCGACGCGCGCCTCCGGCGTCAGCAAAACAGTCGAGATCAAGGCAACCGGATCCTACCCGGTGACGATCTTCGTACCCTCGTAGTCGAACCCCAGGACCACCTCGACCAGCCCCTCGGCCCGCAGCGCCCGGCGCAGCCGCGCCTTTTGCTCCGTGTAGAACAGCAGGAACCCGCCGCCGCCCGCGCCAATCAGCTTGCCGCCCAGCGCGCCGTTCTCCATCGCCAGCGCGTACCAGCGGTCGATGTCCGGGTTCGACATCATCTTCGAGCGCTTCTTCTTGTGCAGCCAGTGCTCGTCCATGATGCGGCCGAGATCGGTGAGGTTCCCCGTCTCCATGGCCTCGAGGCTCCGCTGCCCCAGCTCCTTGACGTAGTCGAGGTTGCTGACCATCGCGGGGTCGGCGGTCTTCGTACGGTCGTCCTGCTCTTTCAGCACCTGGCCGGCCGCCCGGTAGAAGCCGGTCGACACCATGATGAGGTTGTCCTCCAGCAGGTCCAGCGTGTCGGCGCTGGCGCGCACGGGGCGGGCGGACACGGTGTCGTCCTTGTTGAACTCGAACACGGTCACGCCGCCGAACGCCGCGATGTACTGGTCCTGCTTGCCGATCGGCTCCTTGAGCACGTCGATCTCGATGTGGCAGGCCATCTCGGCCAGCTCGCGCGGGTGGATGTTCTGCCGCTTGAACTTGTGCAGCACCTTCAGCAGGCAGGTCGTGAAGCTCCCCGACGACCCCAGCCCCGTGCCCGACGGGATGTCCGCCATGCTGGTGATCTCGATGTTGGGGCCCCGGATCTCCGTCAGCTGCAGCGCCTCGCGCAGGATCGGGTGCCGGATCTGCGACACCTCCGTCACGCGCTCGATCTGCGAGTAGCGCAGCAGCATCTCTTTCATCGGCGTCTCGTGCATCGAGACGTAGACGTACTTGGTGATCGCGGCGGCGATCAGGAACCCGCCGTGTTCGCGGTAGTACGAGGGCAGGTCGGTCCCGCCCCCGCCCAGAGAGACCCTTAGCGGGCTGCGACCGATGATCAAAGCCGGCAAATCTTGCCAGCGCGGGGCAGGGCGAGCAAGCGCCTTGCGGCGGCCCGCGGGTCCGTACGAAAGTCGGCCCGTGCCCGACGCCGCGACGGCTCCACCCGCTTCGGCGCGCGACTGGCTGGCGGCGGTTCCGGTGCTGCTGCTGGCGCTGTGGGTGTTCGCGCCCTTCTTCGCGGACGTCGGCGCGATGGGGTTTCAGGACTGGGACTCGCAAGCTGCCTACCGGTACGTGACGGTGCTGGCGCTGCGCCACGGCCAGCCCCCCTGGTGGAACCCCTGGTTCTGCGGCGGATTCCCGGCCTGGGGCTACGCCGAAGGGGCCACCAACTTCGTCTCGCCTTTCGCGCCGCTGTACCTCCTGTTCTCGTTCCCGCTGGCGCTTCGGCTGGAGGTGGTCGCCGCCACGATCGTCGCCGTGCTGGGCGCGTTCCTGCTGGCCGGGCGCTTCACGCGCAGCCCCGCCTGGCGCGCGCTGGTCGCCGCCATCTGGGTCCTGAACAGCCGCTGGGCGCTGCAGATTGCCTCGGGACACATGTGGCACCTGGCGTTCGCCTGGACGCCCTTCGTCTTCACCTTCTTCGAGCGCGCCGTCACCGAGCGCCGGTTCGCGCTGGGCGGCGCCGCCGGCGCGCTGCTGGCGTTGATGATCTACGTCGGCGGCATCTACCCGTACCCGCAAACGATGCTGGCGCTGTGGCTCTTCGCGATCGGCATGGCCGCGGCCACGCGCAGCCCGCGCCCGTTGCGCACGATGGTGGTGACGGCGTTCACCTCCGTGGGACTGGCGGCGCCCAAGCTGCTGCCCGTGCTGGCGACGATGCGTCGGTTCCCGCGACTCATCGAGTCGGACGACGCGATCTCGCTGAAGTCTCTCTGGACGCTGCTCACCGCCCACCAGCAAGGGTTCGACTTCTACCCGCGGCTGCCCCTGCGGGTGTTCTGGGTCTGGTGGGAGTGGGGCGCTTACGTGGGCGTCGCGGGCGCGCTGGCGCTGGCCGCCGCCGTGGCCGTCGGCTGGACGCCCCGGCTGGTCGCGCTGAAGGTGGCCGCGCTCGTCTGCGTGGTGCTGGCGCTGGGCCAGGGGATCTGGACGGCGCTGCACGAGCTGCCGGTCTTCAGCTCCCAGCATCTGCCGTCGCGGGTCCTCTACCTGGCGATCCTGCTGCTGGCGGTGGTGCTGGCGGGCGCCGCCGACGCGCCCTGGCGGCGCTGGGCCGGCCGCCACCGCTGGGCCGAGCCGGCCGCGCTGGTCATCGTGTGCGCCTATGGGCTGGATCTGGCGGCCGTCGCGCGCCAGGCGACCGCGGCGCCCTTCAAGCTGCAGGTGCCGTCGGTGACGCCGTCGGCGGAGTTCCGACAGGAGCGCTACCAGCACTACCGGTACGGCAAGCCGGTCGTGCCGCCGGCGATTCGCGACCGCTACGACTGGCCGGCCAAGATCATCTACCCGTCGATGCTGGCCAACACCGGCATGGCCACCTGCTACGGCGTCCCGCTGGAGTTCCGGAGCGGCGTGATCGGCGCCGACCAGCCGGGCTACCGCGGCCTGGTGTTCCTGACCGGCGGGGGGACGGCAACCCTGACGCGCTGGACGCCCAACGCGGTGACCGTTCGCGTGAGCGGCGCGCGCGCCGGCGATCGGGTCGTCTACGACACCAGCTTCGATCCCGGCTGGCGCGTGAACGGCAGCGCCGCCGAGGACCGCCAGGGGCTGGTCGCCGGGCCCGTGGCGCCGGGCGATTCGACGGTCGAGATCCGCTACCGGCCCGTCGGGCTCGTGCCCGGCCTGCTGCTGTCCGCGCTGACGCTCGCGGTCTGGGGCGGGGCTCTGACCTGGGCACGACGGCGGCGTCGCGCCCGCGCGGTCACCTGAGGAGGTGACCTTCGTGGCAGACGTTGAGGACGTGCCAGCCCATGCCGCCGGTGTAGGTGCAGATGTCGATGTTCCAGTAGTGCCACGCGCTCATGGCCAGCCAGGCCACCAGCAGCGCGGGGCGCGGCTTCATGAGGACGGCCATCGCGAAGAACAGCGGCAAGGCCAGCAACAGGTAGCGGCTCATCCCGGACAGCGCGATCGGCAGCATCCCGGCGGTCGCGATGCCGAAGGTCGCCCAGAACGTCAGCGCCCAGAACGCCCGCTGGGGCGCCGGGAAGCGCGCCAGCGCCTCGCGCCGGCCCGCCAGGTAGAAGAGCAACGCCGCCGTCCACCAGATGGTCTCGTGAAGCGGGAAGATGAGGCCGTCCACGAACCACGACGGGTCGGGCCACAGCAGCGCGCTCAGGCTCGGGTGGTGCTTGAAGGCCTCGGCGTGCGCGTGGACGTACGTCAGCGGATCGCCGAAGCGGATGCCCTGGTACGCCATCAGCGTCAGCTCGCCCCAGGCGCAGAGCAGGCCCAGGCCGAGCAGCCGCGCGACGTCCCGCCACGTCCACCCGCGCCGCTCGATCTGCTCGACCAGCAGCCCGACGGCGTACCCGATCCCGACGGCGATGCCCGTGATGCGCACGCCGCTGGTGGCGCCGGCCAGAAACGCGCCCAGCAGGTGGCGGCGGCGCGCGAGCGCCACGAACGCGCCCATCGCCAGCGCCAGCGTCAGCGGCTCGGTCTGGATCGTGACCAGGCAGTAGCCGGTCGTGAACGTGTTGAAGAGCAGCAGGGCCAGGTAAGTCTCGGCGACACCCAGGCGCTCGGTCAGCGACGGCCCCGTCCACAGGAACAGGAACACCAGCGACGAGAGCAGCGAAACGACCAGCAGCGCGAAGTCGATGGGCAGGCCGGTCAGGCGGCCGACCCAGCGCCCGACCAGCCCGTACGTCGGGTAGAACGCCAGGTTGCAGGTCGACGAAGACACCGGCTGCGCAGAGTCACGCGGCGGGCAGTACTGGTAGCCGCGCAGCCCCAGCTCGATGTACTGCCCCGAATCCCAGCGGGCGACGACCAGCCGATCCCAGTTCGCGGGGACCCGCTCGCGCGCAGGGTCGTGGAACCCGGGCGCCTGTCCGGGCGCGCGGTTGAACGGCGCGCCGAAGCGGTCGCCCGAGCGGACGGCGACGAAGAACTGTAGCGCCAGCAGGACCAGGGCGACCGCCAGACGAAACGGCGCCTTCGTCGCCCGCGCCGCGAGGCCCGCGCCCATGCGCCGCAGACGCACCCGGGCGCGCTCCCGCCAGAGAGCCAGCCGATCGAGCGGCGCCGGGATCACCGGAGCACCGCGGTTTCCCTTGACACGGCTGCCGGGAACCGTAACGTACGCGGGTTCGAAAACCGCGGCGGGCTCACGGGCGCGTCGGGGCGAATGGAATCAGCGACACTGCGAACACGAATCGAAATCCAGGCACGTAGCTCAGTGGAAGAGCACTACCTTGACACGGTAGGGGTCGGCGGTTCAATCCCGCCCGTGCCTACTCGTTACTCCCTCCCGCGAACAGGTCCGGCGAGCGAAGCTCGCCCTCGCTCGCGCGGGTGTTCGGCTAGACTGCGGGCGTGAGCGAGCAGAAAGTCATTCGCCCCCGCGACAAGGGTGACGTTCCCGACGACCCGTTGTCGCGCATGCGCCATTCGGCGTCGCACGTGATGGCGGACGCCGTGAAGCGGCTGCGCCCCAACGCCAAGGTCGCCATCGGCCCGTCGATCGAGACCGGCTTCTACTACGACTTCGACACGGAGCCGTTCGGTCCCGACGACATCGCCCGCATCGAAGAAGAGATGCGGAAGATCATCGCGGAGAACGTCCCGTTCACCCGCCACGTGGTCACGCGCGCCGAGGCGCTCGAGCGGTTCCGCTCGCGCGGCGAGAAGTACAAGGTCGAGATCATCGAATCCATCCCGGAAGGGGACGAGGTCTCGTACTTCCAGCACGGCGACTTCATCGATCTCTGCCGCGGCCCCCACGTCGAGCGCACGGGCGACATCAAGGCCTTCAAGGTCCTGTCGTTCGCGGGCGCCTACTGGCGCGGCGACGAGCGCAACGCGCAGCTGCAACGCGTGTACGGCACCGCGTTCCCGTCGAAGGACCAGCTCGACGCCTATCTGAAGCAGATCGAGGAGGCCAAGCGGCGCGACCACCGCACCCTGGGCAAGGAGCTGGACCTCTTCTCGTTCGACGAGCTGGTGGGGCCGGGGTTCGCGCTCTGGCACCCCAAGGGCGCGTTCGTCCGCTACCAGATCGAAGAGATCCTCCGGCACGAGAACATCCGCCGCGGCTACGACCTGGTCTACACGCCGCACCTCGCGCGCGAGCAGCTGCTGGAGACGTCCGGGCACATGGCCCACTACAAGGACAACCTCTTCGGCGGAATGGAGCTGGACGGCCAGCGCTACCTCGTCAAGCCGATG
>CAZPUH010000455.1:0-2060 GCA_964589215.1 uncultured Myxococcales bacterium
GAGGACCGGGCGGCAGCGCCGGCACGCCCGGCGGCGGCGCCGCCGGCGCAGCGGGACAGCCCGGCGGGGGCGGCGGAATGGGCGGGATGGCGGGGCGATCCGGCGCGGCCGCCACGTCACCCGGTGGGACGCCGACCGGGGGCGTGACGGGGCGGGCGACGGCGGCGGCGGGGTGTGTGCCAAGCGGGGCCGAGGTCGCCGACGGCGTCGACAACGACTGTGACGGGCTGGTCGACGAGCTGACCGTCTGTCCGACGGGCGGCGCCTATCCGACGCTGGCCGCGGCGATCGCCGCCGCGCCGTCCGGCGGCAGCTTCGAGGTGTGTGCCGGGACGTTCGCGGAGCGGATCGCCGTGACGGGCAACCTCTACATCCGCGGGGCGGGCGCGGGCGCGACCGTTCTCGACGGGCAATCGAGCGGCATGCCGACCGTCACCCTCAGCGGCGGCGGCACGCTGGTGCTCGACGGGCTGACCGTGCAGGGTGGGACCACGGCCGCTCAGGGCGGCGGGCTCCGCTGCGACGGCAGCATCCTCAAGCTGTTCGCGGTGACGGTGCACGGCAACAAGGCCACCGCGGGCGGCGGCGGCCTGTACGCGATCAACTGCCAGGTCGGCGTCGCGGACAGCGCGTTCGACGGCAACAGCGGTGGGCCCGAGGGGGGCGGCGGCCTGGTCGTCGACAGCACCACCGTCGTGACGGGCAGCAGCTTCACGAACAACGCCGCCGTCCACGGCGCCGGCCTGGCGGTCGAGGAGGGGTGGCTGTCCGCCCAGCAGACCGCGTTCTCGACGAACGCGGCCGAGCTGCAGGGCGGCGGGCTCTTCGTCATCGCCGACGCGCGCGTGGACAGCAACTCTTTCAGCGGCAACACCTCGGGCTGGACGGGCGGCGGCGTCTACATCTCGGGCCACGTCATCACGTTCAGCAACAACACGGTGGCCAGCAACACCTCGGTCAACGACGGCGGCGGCATCTACGTCGACCAGAGCCCCGTCCAGATGCTGAACAACCACTTCACGCAGAACCAGTCGGGCGACGACGGCGGCGGCATCCGCATCTTCGAGAGCGCCGCCCACGTCGAGGGCAACCTGGTCGAGGGGAACCACTCGACCGACGGCGGCGGCGGTATCCGGGTGTCGCACGTGCAGAGCGTCCTCGTGAACAACCTCGTGCGCAACAACACGTCGGGCGGGGACGGCGCCGGCATGGACCTGGACAACGACGCGAGCATCGTGCGCGGCGGCGAGATCACCGGTAACGTCTCCCAGATCAACGGCGGCGGCATCCACATGGACCTCTATCCCTGGGCCGGGGCGCTGGTCGAAGGCGTCCGCATCGCGAACAACAAGGCCGCCCAGGGCGGCGGCATCGCCATCGAGGGGAACCTGCAGCCGGTCGCGATCCGGGGCGTCGTCATCGACGGCAATCAGGCCCAGGTGGGCGGCGCCATGGCCGTCAGCGACAGCGAGTTCTCGCTGGCGAGCTCGGTGGTGTCCAACAACGTGACCACCAACGGCGCGGCCGGCCTGCTGCTCAGCGGGGCCACCGCCACGATCACCTTCACGACCTTCGCGCGCAACACGGCCGGAGGGACGGGCTCGGCGCTGTGGGTCGAGTCGTCGGCCGTCTCGGTCGCCGACAGCATCCTCGCGGGCGGCAGCCCGACGGCGGTGGTCGTCGCCAGCGGCGCCGCGCCGGCCTGGACGTACAACGACACCTTCCCGGCCCAGTTCTCCGGCATGGCCGACCCGACGGGGAAGGGCGGAAACATCGCGGCGGACCCGCTGTTCACGGCGGCGGCGTCCGGCGACTTTCATCTGATGACGGGCAGCCCGGCGCGCGACAGCGCGGATCCGTCGCTGCGTGACGCGGACGGCAGCCCGGCAGACATGGGCGCCTTTGGTGGACCATGAATCATCGCAACCTGTGGCAGTCGTTGTTCGTGGCTGGGGCTGTTTGTCTGGCCGCCTGTAGTGAGTCGGGCGGACAGCCGGCCGTGCGCGACGCGGGCGGCGACACGTCGCCGACGCCCGGGACCGCGGGCGCCGATGGCGCGG
>CAZPUH010000456.1:0-1883 GCA_964589215.1 uncultured Myxococcales bacterium
CCCGCGCCGCGACTGGTCGACGCCGCGCTGTCCGTCGTCGAGAGCTGGACGAACCGCCGCCAACCACAACCGAGGCCTTCATGATCGAACTCGCCCGCAAGCTCGCCGGAACCCTGGACCGCAACCCTGCCGACATCATCCGGGAGGCGCTCGCCTCCGCCGGCATCACCGTCAACGGCGACGCGCCCTGGGACGTGCAGATCAAGGACACGCGCGCCTACGAACGCATGCTCCGCGACGGCACGCTGGGCGTCGGCGAGTCGTACACCGAAGGCTGGTGGGACTGCCAGGCGCTGGACCAGATGATCGCCCGCGCCACCCGCGGGCGCGTCGACGCGGTCCTCGGCAAGAGCTGGGCGCTGCGCGCGCAGGTCGTGCGGGCGCATCTCTTCAACGTCCAGGCCATGCGCGCCTTCGAGGTTGGCGAACGGCACTACGACGTCGGCAACGACCTCTACCGCGAGATGCTGGGTCCGCGGATGATCTACACGTGCGCCTACTTCAAGAACACCGACTCCCTGGACGCCGCGCAGGAGGCGAAGCTGGATCTGGTGTGTCGCAAGCTGGGCCTGCAGCCCGGCATGCGCATCCTGGACCTGGGGTGCGGGTGGGGCGGATTCGCCGCGTTCGCCGCCGAGCGCTACGGCGTGTCCGTCGTCGGCTACACCGTCTCGCGGCAGCAGGCCGCCTGGGCGCGCGAGCACCACGCGAAGCTGCCCGTCGAGGTCCGCGTCGAGGACTACCGCAACGCGACCGGCCGGTACGACGCCGTGGTGTCGATCGGCCTCATGGAGCACGTCGGCCCGAAGAACCACCGCCCGTACATGGAGCTGGCGGCGCGCCTGCTGAACCCCGGGGGCAAGGTGTTCATCCACACGATCGGCGGCGCCAGCCCGCGCACGCACATCGACCCCTGGTTCGACAAGTACATCTTCCCGAACGCCGCGATCCCGACGCTGGGGCAGCTGGCGACGGCGATGGAGGAGATCCTGGTGCCGGAGGACGTGCAGAACATCGGGCCGCACTACGACCCGACGTTGATGGCGTGGTGGGCGAACTTCGACGCCGCGTGGCCGCGCCTGCGCGCCAAGTACGGCGACGCCTTCTACCGGATGTGGAAGTACTACCTGCTGGTCAGCGCCGGCTACTTCCGCGCGCGCGAGCACAACCTGTATCAGATCGTCGCCACGCCGGTCGGCTCGCCCCAGCCGCCGACGGTGCGATCGAGCTGATCGCGGCGCGCGCCGAGCGCCCCGGCTATTTGGGCAAGAGGTTCTTGATGGCCGCGTACCAGATGCCGGCCATGTAGGCGTAGCCCTGATCGTTGGGGTGCACGTTGTCGCTGCCGATGTCCGCGGGAACGGGCATCTTGCTCATGTCGACGCCGATGACGTGCTGCCCCTTCGCGGCGTGGGCCTGCACGATGCCGGGGAGCTTGGCGTTGTAGGCGGTCAGCGCCGTGTTCGTGTAGCCGAGCGGCGTGATCTGGGCCAGCACGATGAGCGAGCTCGGGGAGGCCTGCGCGATCTTGTCGAGCAGCGCCTCGAGGCGCGTGGACATGTTGGCCGAATCCATGGCGCCCGTGTCGTTCGTCCCGATGTGCAGCAGAACGATGTGCGGTTTGCCGTTGAACGCCGGGCTGGGAACCAGGCTGGAGATCCCGCCCGCGCCGTAGCTGCTGTACCCGGGATCGATCGTCCAGCCGTCGTGCCCCTCGTGGCTGCGCGGGAAGTTTTGCCCGGAGACCTGCGTCGGGCCGTTGGTCAGTGAGCCGGTGAACGTGACCTTCTGGTTGGCGGCGACGATCAGCTTGAACAGCTGCGAGCGATAGCCCCCGTCGTCGGTCGACGCGTAGCCGTGCGTGATCGAATCGCCGAGCGGCA
>CAZPUH010000457.1:0-2107 GCA_964589215.1 uncultured Myxococcales bacterium
CGAGAGCTTCTCGCCCCAGATGCGCCCCAGGCGCTTGTAGATGGGGATGCGCCGCTCGGGATCGGGCGTCGCGGCGACCTGCTTTTCCAGCACCTCGGTCAGCTCGCGCCACTCGCCCGCCATCTCGTGCAGATCGGCCAGGCCCGACAGCGCGATGGCGTCCTCGCCGCGGATGTCGACGACCTTGCCCCACAGCTCGACGGCCTTGCTGCGGTCGTCCAGCGCGTCGGCGGCCAGCTTGGCCATCCGCGCGTAGCAGTCCGCCAGCGCCATCTCGTCGCTGGTGAGCCCCGAGAGCTTCTCGTACACGCCGTACAGATCGGCCCACCGCTCGGACCGGAAGTAGAGCCGCTCCAGCGCGTCCAGCGCCTCGCGCGACTGGGGCTCGTGCTCCAGCACCGCCAGGTAGCAGGCGATCGCGCTGTCGGTCTCGTCCAGCGCCTCGGCGTAGACGCGCCCCAGGCGCAGGTTGAACGCCGTCAGCTCGGCGCTGTCGTCGGTGATCGAGATGCGCTGGCGCAGAACGTCCGCCAGGCTCTCGTACATTCCTTGCCCTTCGTAAATGCGATCCAGCGACGCCAGCGCCGCCGGGTCCTTCGCGTGCTCGGACAGCACCGCCTGCAGCGCCTTTTCGGAGCGCTCGAGATCGCCCAGGTCGGTCTCGAAGCTGGCCGCCAGGCGCAGAAGGACATCGCGACGGACAGCCGGCTCGCGCTCGGGCGAGGCGGCCTCGGTCATCGTGGTCACGTACGCGTCCCACTGGTGCGTCGCGCGCGCCAGCCGCAGCAGCTCGTCGAGCGCCTGCGCCGACGACGGATCCTCTTTGACCGCCTCGGCCCACCAACCGAAGGCGGCGACCTGATCGACCAGCTTGTGCTCGGCGATCTCGGCCAGCCGCCGGAGCAGCGCCTGGCGCTCGCCGACGTCGCTGACGCGGCCCAGCTGCACCTCGTAGATCTGGTGCAGCTTCTCCCACTCCTCGCCGGTGCGATAGAGCGGCTCCAGCACCTCGGCGATCTCGATCTGCATGGTGCCGCCCATGAACATCCGTTCCAGGGCGGTTCGCGTCTCCATGTGCGTCGGGTCGGCGACCAGGATCTCGCGATACGCCTCGACGGCCTTCGGCAGGTCCATCAGCGCCAGCTCGTAGATCTGCGCGAGCCGGAAGTTCAGCGCGACCAGCTCCTCGTCGTTCGACGCGATCGCGATCTCGCGGCGCACGACCTTGGCCAGCTCTTCCCACTGCTGCGCGCGCCCGTACAGGCGGTCGAGCGCCACAAGCGCTTGCCGGTTCTCCGGGTCGGCTTCCACGGCCCGCCGGTAGGTGGCGATCGCCTCCTCGGTCTGGCCGCTCTCTTCCTCGTAAACGCGCCCGAGGCGCAGCAGGAGATCGGTCTGCCGGCGCGGATCTTCGATCTTGTCCAGCTCGGTGGCGAACAGGTTGGCCAGCTTGGCCCAGTGCCCCGTCTCACCAGCCAGGCGTTCCAGCTGCCCCAGCACGTCGGCGTTGCTCGGGTCGACGTGCAGCGCGCGCCCGTAGATGTCGAACGCGGCGTTCTGGTGCGACAGGCGCCGCTCCTCGATCTCCGCCATGCGCGACAGCAGCTCCACCTTGCGCGCCGGCTCTTCGGCCGCGGCCTGCATGACCTCGTACACCGCCGTCACGCGGTCCCACTCGCCCGTGCTCTCGTAGATCGGCTCCAGCACCTGCGCGGCCAGCACGGCCGAATCGGCCTCGCCGCCGGCCATCAGCGTCTCCAGCGCGCGGACCGTCGGCTCGTGCGCCGGGTCCATCTGCAGCACCTGGCGGTAGGCCTCGACGGCGCGCGCCAGATCCTTCAGGTGCTCGCGCCACAGCTCGCCGATGCGGAAGCGCAGCGAAACGACCTCCGCCGGCGACGGCGCCAGCTCGGTCTGCCGTTCGAGCACGGCCAGGAGGTCGTACCAGCGCCCCAGCTGCTGGTACAGGCGATCCAGCGCCTGAACGGCGTCGTAGTCTTCCGGATCCAGGTCGACGATCGAGCTGTAGGTCTCGACGGCGCGCTCCGGATCGCCGAGCTCGCGGTCATAGACCTGGCCCAGCACGAACAGCATCTGCTTCTTCTCG
>CAZPUH010000458.1:0-3327 GCA_964589215.1 uncultured Myxococcales bacterium
CGGTGCTCGCGCGCCTTGGCCTCGAGGTCGCCCAGGTCGACGTTGCCGTTGTCGTCGCAGGCGACCACGACGACCTTGTAGCCGGCCATGACGGCCGACGCCGGGTTCGTGCCGTGCGCCGACGACGGGATCAGGCAGACGTCGCGGTGGCCCTGGCCCCGGCTCTCGTGGTAGCCGCGGATGGCGAGCAGACCGGCGTACTCGCCCTGCGAGCCGGCGTTCGGCTGCAGCGAGGCCGCCGAAAACCCGGTGATCGCGCAGAGCATGCGTTCGAGGTCGCCGAAGATCTGGCGGTACCCCTGGGCCTGCTCGACGGGCGCGAACGGGTGCAGGCGCCCCCACTCGGGCCAGGTCACCGGCATCATCTCGACGGTGGCGTTCAGCTTCATCGTGCACGACCCGAGCGGGATCATCGCGTGCGTCAGCGACAGGTCCTTCGCCTCCAGCTGGCGCATGTAGCGCAGCATCTCCGTCTCGGAGTGGTGCGTGTTGAAGACCGGGTGCGTGAGGTACGGGCTGCGGCGGGACGCCTCGGAGCTCCAGGGGAGCTCGGCGTCGCGCGCCAGCGCCTCGACCGACGGCGTGCCGGCGCCGAACACGGCCCACAGCGCGGCGACGTCGGCGGCGGTGGTGGTCTCGTCCAGCGCGACGGTCACCGCTGACGGCGTCAAGCGGCGCAGGTTGATCTTCCGCGCGGCCGCGGCTTGCAGCCAGGCGTTCACCTCGGCCTCGCTGCCGTCGACGCGCACGGTGTCGAAGAAGTGACGATGGCGGACCTTGCGGCCGGCCTTCTCCAGCCCGCGCGCGAGCACGGCGGCGAACCCCGCGGTGCGCTCGGCGATGGCGCGCAAGCCGCGCGGACCGTGATAGACGGCGTACATCCCGGCCATGACGGCCAGCAGGACCTGCGCCGTGCAGATGTTGCTGGTCGCCTTCTCGCGCCGGATGTGTTGCTCGCGGGTCTGCAGCGCCATGCGCAGCGCGCGGTTGCCGTGCGCGTCCTCGGAGACGCCGATGAGGCGCCCCGGCAGCTTGCGCGTCCACTCGGCGCGGGTCGCGAAGAAGGCCGCGTGCGGGCCGCCGTACCCCAGCGGCACGCCGAAACGCTGGGCGCTGCCCAGGGCCACGTCGGCCCCGATCTCGCCGGGCGGCGCCAGCACGGTCAGCGCCAGCAGGTCGGTCGCCATCGCCACCAGCGTGCCGGCGTCGTGCGCGCGGCGGCACAGGGGCGCGAGGTCGGGCAGCGCGCCGTCGGTGGCGGGGTACTGCAGCAGCACGCCGAACGCCTGCTCGCGCGCGAAGTCGAACGTCTCGGGCTCGCCGACCCGCACCTCGATGCCCAGCGGCTTGGCGCGCGTGCGCACGACCTCGATGGTCTGCGGGTGGCAGGCCGACGCGACCAGGAAGACGCCGCCGCGGTCCTGCTCGGCCGTGATCGGGGACAGCGCGTGAAGCATGTGCATCGCTTCGGCGGCGGCCGTGGCCTCGTCCAGCAGCGACGCGTTGGCGATAGGCAGCCCCGTCAGGTCGGCCACCATCGTCTGAAAGTTCAGCAGCGCCTCCAGGCGCCCCTGCGAGATCTCCGCCTGGTAGGGCGTGTACTGGGTGTACCAGCCGGGGTTCTCGAGGATGTTGCGCTGGATGACCGGGGGTGTGAAGCAGTCGGCGTAGCCCATCCCCAGGAACGACTTCCACACCTGGTTCCTGGCGGCGATGGCGCGCAGCTCGGCCAGCACCTCCGCCTCACCGGCGGGCGGCGGCAGATCCAGCGTGCCCGCGAACCGGATGTCCTCCGGGACCGTCTCGGCGATCAGCGCGTCCAGCGTCGGCGCGCCGAGCGCCTGCAGCATCTCGGCCTCTTCCCGCGCGTCGGGACCGATGTGTCGGTCGGCGAAACGCTCGGACGGTCCCAGCTTCACGGTCACGCGTTCATTCCCCCTGTTCGCGCACGAAGGCCTGGTAGGCGGCGGCGTCCATCAGCCCGTCCAGCTCTTTCGGGTTGCTGACGGCGACCTGGATCATCCACCCCTCGTCGTACGGGTCCTCGTTCACGTACTCGGGCGAGTCCGAGAGCGGCGAGTTCACCTTGACGATCTTGCCCGAAAGAGGCGCGAACAGATCGGAGACGGCCTTGACCGACTCGACCGAGCCGAACACCTCGGCCTGCTTGACGGTCTCGCCCTCCTTCGGCAGATCGACCTGCGTCACGTCCCCCAGCTGCTCGACGGCGAACCGGGTCACGCCGATCGTGGCCAGCTTCTGACCGTCGCGGTCCTCCAGCCGGGCCCACTCGTGGTCCTTCGTGTAGTAGAGGTCGTCCGGATATTGCGCGCTCATGCTGTCTCGCTTTCTCGAGTTGCTGGATCTGGTCGCTTGTAAAAGGGCCCTTTGACGATTTCTGCGTCGATGCGCTTGCCGCGGCAGTCGACGACGATGCGGGTGCCCGCCGCGTCGGTCGCGGTCGGCACGTAGCCGAGGCCGATGTTCTTTCCCAGCGTCGGCGCCGGGCCGCCCGAGGTGGTGGTTCCCAGCGGCTGCCCGTCGGGGGTCTCGATCGGGTAGTCGTGGCGCGCGACACCGCGGCCCAGCATCACGAACCCCGCCAGCTTGCGCTTCACGCCTGCCTGCTTCTGCGCGAGTAGCGCCGGGCGCCCCACGAACGGCGCGCCGTCAAGCTTGACGACCCAGCCCAGCCCCGCCTCCAGCGGCGTCGTGGTCTCGTCGAGATCCTGGCCGTAGAGCGGCAGCCGCGCCTCGAGGCGCAGGGTGTCCCGCGCGCCCAGGCCGACCGGCTTTCCACCGACGGTGGCGGCGGCTTCGACCAGGCGGTCCCACAGCCCGGGAGCGTCGCCCGCGTCGCAGAAGATCTCGAACCCGTCCTCACCGGTGTACCCCGTGCGGGCGATCGCGGCGCGCACGCCGGCAACCTCGGCGGTCACGATCGAGAAGCGCGAGAGCTCGCCCAGCGGCGCGGGCGTCAGCGGCTGCAGCGCCCGTTGCGCCGCCGGCCCCTGGAACGCGATGAGGCCCGTCTGATCCGAGGCGTCGACGATCTCGCAGTCGCCGCGCGCGTGCTCGACGAACCACGCGACGTCTTTTTCGCGCGTGGTGGCGTTCACGACGACCAGGTAGTGCGTGCCCGAGAGCCGGTAGACGATCAGGTCGTCGACGATTCCGCCCGTCTCTAGGCAGGCGACCGTGTACAGCGCGCGCCCGTCGGTGAGCTTGCCGAGGTCGTTCGTGATCACCCGCTGCAGCGCTTCGGCCGCGCGCGCGCCGCGGAAGTGGACCTCGCCCATGTGGCACACGTCGAACACGCCGACCGCG
>CAZPUH010000459.1:0-3826 GCA_964589215.1 uncultured Myxococcales bacterium
GCCGCCGACGCCGGTCGTGCCACCGGTGGGGCTCGCGGTGGCCCCGCCCGTGCTGCTCCTGCCGCCGCCGGTGCCCGTGGCCGCGGTCCCGCCGCTTCCGCCCGCGCCGACGGAACCGCCTGACGCGCTCGAGCTGCCGCCGCTGCCGACGGAGCCGCCCGAGCCGGGGGAGCCGCCGCTGCCCGCCTGAGTCGCCCCGCCGTCCTGTCCACATCCGGCCAGGCAGGCCGCCAGACCAAGGACGGCGCAGGCGGACGCGAGCAATCGAGGGCGGGAGACGCGGCTATTCATACGTGACCTCCGGGGGCAGAAGGCCGGCGGGGCAGAGCCGCGGCCCGTCGCTGCCCAGAGGAAGTGTCGTGCCGCCACCCGCGCGGCTCAGGGGTCGGCGATGACGCCCGCCGGCCCCACGCGCGACAGACTGATGGCGCAATCGTCGATGTTCAGCACCGTCGGAGTGGGGGTCAGGTTCTCGCCCACGTTGACGACGTCCCACTCCGTCCAGCTGTTGGGGGCGGTGGGGCCGCTGATGTCGTAAATCTGGCGCAGGCCGCGCGCGTCGTCGGAGAGCCAGATCGTGAGCCGGCCCGAGGCGTCAGCGGCGTTTCGATAGAACGCCTCGACCTGGAACCAGGCGCTGACGGGGACGACTGGATTCTGCGTCGACAGCGGAAACGGCCCGGTCATCCGGTGGTCGAGCAGCGAGACGGCCAGCTCGCCCGTCGCCGTGTTGACGAGGCCGATGTCGTAGAGCTCCGTGTCCGACCCGCTGTCGTCGACCGAGGTCCGCTCGCGAAACTTCATGATGAGCCAGAAGGTCCCGACGGTCACCGTTCGCGGGATGTAGTACCAGGCGCTGTAGTAGGCGGCCGCCGGCAGACCCCCCCGCCGATTGAGACCCGAGTTCTGCTGCGCGCCGCCGGTCGTGTCGATCGTCAGCTGGGCGGCGTAGCGGCCGTGGTGAGGTTGCGCCGTCGACACCTGGATCGAATTCGGCGGGTTCGCGTTGGCGTCGCCGCCTTTCTGATCGGTCCACTCGGCGAAGGTGCCGCCTTCGAACCGCGCGGTCCACAGAACGTTCGAGCCGAGGTCCATCGCCGGCCCGCACGCGGCGCACAGCAACAGCAGCGACGCCAGCGCCTTCACAGCCAGCCCCAGGAAGCGCCTGCCGTCACCCCGACGCTGAACGACGGTGTGCGGCCAAGGACGCCGTTCGGCAGCGCGGAGATCGACGGCGGCGCGGGGAACCACGCGGCGGCGACCAGGACGAACGCGGCCAGGTGCCCGCGCCCCAGCACCAGGCCGGCCGCCGCGCGCGGGCCGAACGCGTACGCCGTCTGCTCATGCGCGACGGCCAGATTCAGCGGGCGGTCCGAGAGGCGGACGCCGGCGACACCGAGCTCGACGTAAGGCGCCGCGGCCCCGCGCCGGCGCAACGACGCGCGCAGGTCCAGGTCGGCCGCCGCCGACCAGCGTCGCGTGTTGACGCCGTCCAGGGTGGCGTCGACCGGAAGCTGCCCGCTGACGCCCACGACGGGACTCAGACGCCGCCGTCCGAACCCGAGGCGCAGCGTCGCCGCCGGAGCCGCCGTCGGGGAACCGGAGCCCAGATCCACCG
Source organism: uncultured Myxococcales bacterium (assembly GCA_964589215.1). Classification (GTDB taxonomy): domain Bacteria; phylum Myxococcota_A; class Polyangia; order Fen-1088; family Fen-1088; genus JADGRB01. Next base: position 1,619 of record CAZPUH010000459.1, read on the forward strand.
CCGCGGTCGCCCCCAGGTCTGCGCGCAGGCGCGCCGGCGCCGCGTCGGGCGGGGGAGGCGGCGCGGGCGGAGCCGGCGGCGGTGGGGCGGCCGTGGCGGCCAGATCCGGTCGCCGCCACATGAGCGCGATGAACACCGCGGCGAACTGCGCGCGACGCGCGCAATCGCGGTTAGGATCCTGATACTCGCGGCCGCGGTCACCGACGGTCACGCGGAACGCCGTCCCCAGATCGGCCACCTGCGCCGGCGCGAGCGCGGCGCCGCCGGCAGGCTCGTCGGCGGCGCGCGGGATCAGGTCACCCAGCCGCTGGGCCACGTCGGCGGGCAGGGGACAGGTGCTCGCGCCGCTCACCGGCGACGACGATGTAGGCCCCGCCACTCCCGTCTGCGCGCGCGCCGCGATCGCGGCCAGCGTCGCGACAAATGCGAGCCCGATGCTCGTCCGGCGGGACAGGCGCGCGCTCACACACCCACCATATCCGAAGCGCCGGGGATTTTTTTTCAAAGGAACGGGCCCCATCGTGCCATCTGCAAAGGTGCAATGCGCGGGCCTCACCCATCGTTCAGCGCGGGCGCGCCGGTCGAACGCGGGGACCTGGCCCGGGACGACTTCCGGGCCTTCTACGATGTGTGGTTCGACGACGTGCTCCGGTGGGTGCGCGCGCTGGGCGGGAACGAGGCGGATCGCGACGACATCGCGCAGGACGTCTTCCTGGTCGTCCGGCAGCGCTTCGACGACTTCGACGGCGCGAACCCGGCCGGCTGGCTGTACCAGATCACCCGCCGCAAGGTGCGGGACTCCCGCCGGCGGGCCTGGATCCGGCGCGTGTTCACGCGCGACCACGTCCACGAGCTGGACCTGCTGACGTGCGATCGTGAGAGCCCGGCCGGCACGCTGGAACGCAAGCAGAAGCAACGGGTCCTGGACAGCATCCTCGGCAAGATGAACGCGAATCGACGGGCGGCGTTCGTGCTGTTCGAGATCGAGGGGCTGGGGGGCGAAGAGATCGCCCGCATCCAGGGGATCCCCGTCAAGACGGTGTGGTGGCGCGTTCACATCGCAAGAAAAGAATTCCTGGCGCTGGCCGACAAGTACCGGCGCGCGCACGAGGGGGGCGGCGGCTGATGGCGAAATCAGGGAGACGTGGACTTGGCCCGGTGACGCGGTGGTTGGATCCGGAGGCGCGGGCCAGCGGCGATGCGCCCACCGCCTGGGCGGTCGATCTCGTCGCGAGCGCGGACCCGCTCTCGGTCCCGGTCGCGCTCAAGCAGCGGATGCTGTTGAGCCTGGGCAACGGGCGGCCGCACGCGCGGCAGCGGTGGCTGCGGCCGGTGGTCGTGTGCGCCGTGCTTCTCAGCGGAACGGCGATCGCCAGCGCCGGGTTCACCGGGTGGCCGGGCGACCTCGTGCGGGCCTGCCGCGGGTTGGTCGCGGGGCCGGGGCCCGCCGCCGCGCGGGTCGTCGAGGCGCGCCGCGCCCGCTCGGTGGCGACGGCGACGCAGCTGGCTACGCCACCCGCGGCGGCTCCGGACGAGGTGTTCGCGGAGTCACCGCCGCTGCCGCGGATGCACCGCCCCGGCGCTGACAGCCGCCGCCGCGCCCAGCTCCGCCTGTCCGGCGCGGATGACCCGGCGCTGGTGGTCGGGGCGACGCGCGCGCTGCGCGTGGACGGCGACCCGCGTCGGGCGCGGGCGCTGGCGGCGCGATATCTGCAAGAGCATCCCCGCGGGGAGCTGGCCGAAGAGGCTCTGGCCATCGAAGTCGAAGCGGCGATGGACCACCACGACCCGGACGCCGGCGCGGCGGCCGCCCGCTATCTGAGCCTGTACCCGCACGGCGCCTTCCGGGCTGTCGCCCAGCGCGCGCTATCGGGCCGTTGAGCGCGCGCGGATTTTTCCCAAAGGGTCGGCCGGCTCGCGCCCATTGCATCCCTCGAGACGAAGTGCTCGGGCCTAGCCTCAACGAGGAGATGCGTATGTCGAAGCGGTCGAACTGTGCAGTGGCGCGCGCCTTGCGCCTCGGAATCGTGCTGGTGCTGGCGTCATGCGCCAACACGAACGTCGGCGACGGCACCGGCTCGGGCGGCACAGGCAGCACAGCGACCGGCGGCGCGCCGGGGACGGGCGGCACCGGCACGACCGCGACCGGCGGCACGACCGCGACCGGCGGCACGACCGCCACCGGCGGCGCCACGGCGACCGGCGGTA
>CAZPUH010000460.1:0-8364 GCA_964589215.1 uncultured Myxococcales bacterium
GTCAAGCGGATCCTGCCGAACATCGCCGAGGACGAAGAGTTCATCTCGATGTTCATCGACGAGGCGAAGATCGCCGTGCAGCTGCAGCACGCGAACATCGCGCAGATCTTCGACCTCGGGAAGGTCGACGGCAGCTTCTTCATCGCGCTCGAGTACGTCCACGGGCGCGACCTGCGGTCGATCTTCGACCGCATGCGCAGCCGCGGCGATTCCCTGCCGGTGTCGATGGCCTGCTACGTGATGATGCAGGTCTGCGAGGGGCTGGACTACGCCCACAACAAGCGGGACGCGCAGGGGCGCCAGCTGCACCTCATCCACCGCGACATCTCGCCGCAGAACGTGCTCATCGGGTACGAGGGCGAGGTCAAGCTCATCGACTTCGGCATCGCCAAGGCGGCGGGCAAGGCGTCGACCACGCAGGCCGGCATCCTGAAGGGCAAGTTCGGCTACATGTCGCCCGAGCAGGTCCGCGGGCTGCCGATCGACAAGCGCAGCGACATCTTCGCGGTCGGCATCGTCCTCTACGAGCTGCTGACCGGCGAGCGCCTGTTCGTCGGCGAGACCGACTTTTCCACCTTGGAGAAAGTCCGCAACGTCGAGATCGTTCCGCCGTCCTCGTACAACAAGAAGATCCCGCCCGAGCTGGAGCGCCTGATCCTGAAGGCGCTGGCGCGCGATCCCGAGGACCGCTACAGCAACGCGATCGATCTTCACGACGATCTGCAGTCGTTCCTCTATTCGGTGGGCGAGTTCTATTCGCGCAAGGACCTCTCGGCGTGGATGAAGAAGACCTTCGCCATGGAGATCGAGGAGGACAACGCCAAGCTGGAGCAGTACCGGCAGATCGCGCCGCCGGTCGCCGCGTCCAGCGAGGTGTCGCGCCGGGCGGCCGCCGGAGCCAACGCGCCGTCGCGGGTGGGCGCGCCGCCCCCGCCGCCCATCGCCAAGAGCGAGGCGAAGACGGAAGCCCGCGGCGAGTCCAGGAACGACTCCAGGAACGAGTCGAGGAACGGCGGCTCCGCGCAGATGGGCTGGGACGACGAGGAGCTGGACACCCAGATCTTCGACAAGGAGCCGACCGATCCGACGCGGCAGAAGCCGCCCGAGAAGACGGAGGCGGAGCTCTTCTTCGAGGACGAGGACCGCACCGTCGCCACGGAGCCGCCGCCGGACATCCTCGAGCAGGCGCGCCCGCCCGGGTCGCTGGTCACCCCGAAGCCGGAGCCGACGCTCTCGATCACGCTGTCCAGCGAGGACGAGCCCCCCGCGCCCACGCCGCCCCCGGTCGCGAAGCCGAAGCTGCCGCCGCGGCGCCCGACGCTGACCGGCATTCCGGCCCCGGCCGTCTCGCGCACGGCGACCCGTCCGGTCGCGCCGATCCCGGCGCCGCCCGCGCTGGACGCCCCGGGCCCGACGCCCCCGCCGCTGGTCCCGCCGCCGCCCCCGCCGATTCGCCGGTCGGGGATGAACCTGCCGTCTCTCAGCGCCATGACGCCGCCGCCCAGCGTGGCGCCGTCGGCCTTCCCGCCGCCGTCCTCGGCGCCGCCGCCGCCGCGGCTGTCGCCGCGCCAGTCCTTCCCCAGCCAGCCGGCGGGTCACCAGCCATTCGGCACCGGCAGCTTCGAAGCGCCGACGATTCCGGCGCCGAAGCGCAAGAGCAGCTCCGCGGCCGTGATCGTGCTGCTGCTGCTGGCCGCCGCGGGCGGCGGGGGCTACTGGTACTACAGCACGACGAGCCGGCCCGGGCGGATCGAGGTTGCGGTCACGCCGCCCGACGCGACGGTGCTGGTCGACAACGTCAAGGTGGGCGACCACTCGCCCGTGTCGCTGGAGAAGCCACCCGGACCGTACACGCTGTCGGTGATCCGCGACGGCTACGTGCGCTCGGACCAGAACGTCGAGGTGCGCGCCGGCCAGAAGCTCCCGCTGACCGTCGCGCTGGAGCCGTCGCCCGACACGGGGTTCGAGCTGACCAGTGACCCGCCGGGCGGGCTGGTCTGGCTGGACGGCGCGCCCATCAAGGGAGCCTCGGGGCAGCAAGCCCGGACCGACTTCCGCGCCTTCCGCATCACGCCCGGCCATCACGTCCTGGAGATCAAGGGCGAGGACCGCTTCCGGCCGTGGCGGCAGGACGTCGACGTCCAGCCGGGCGCCATCCAGAAGGTGCACGCGTCGCTGGCGCTCGCGTCCGGAGGCGGGTCCGCTGCGGGCGCGCGGTCGGCGCCCCCGTCTCCACCGCCGCCACCCAGCCCGGCGGCAGCAGCGCCCAAGCCGGCGCCGCCCCCGCCGGCCGACACGGGCGCGGTGGCGGACAACGGCGCGCACCACGCTGGCGGAGGGGGCGCTCACCGCCGACGCGCGCACGACAGCGGGGGTGACTCCGACACGACGGCCGGCGCGGAGGACGTCGGCAAGCCGGCCGAGGCGGCCGCGGACTGTTCGATCACCGTGAACTCGGTCCCCTGGTCCGAGGTCTGGATCGACGGGAAGAACACGACCCAGCACACGCCGCTGGTCGACTACAAGGTCCCGTGCGGCAAGCACAAGCTGAACTTCAAGCGGACCGACATGCAGATCGACCACACCGAGAACATCACGGTGCGCGCGGGCGGCAAGTTCAAGCAGCGCTACACGCTCGCGACGGACGAGTGATGACGGCGACCACCACGGTGCCGGGCGCGCCGGCCGACGGGCTTGGCGCACCCTCCGCTGACCAGCCGCCGTCACGGGCCGCGCAGCTCGAGGCGACCTGGCGCGAGTACTACCGGCGGGCCGCCGAACCGCCGCGCCACCCGGCGGCCCGCGACTTCCTGCACCGGGACCTGCAGGAAGCGCTGGGGCGGCTGATCCCGGCGGACGCGTCAGTCCTGGAGGTCGGCTGCGCCGGCGGCGATCTGCTGGCCGCGCTGCCCAACGAGCGCCGCCGCGGCGTCGACTATCTGCCCGAGGTGGTCGCGCAGGCCCGCGCCCGCCACCCGGACCTGACCTTCGACGTGGAGGACGCCATCGCGCCGCCGCCGGAGGTCGCGCCGCGCGCCGACGCCGTCATCTGCGATCGCCTGTGCCACAGCGTGCTGGACGTCAAGGCGCTGCTGCTCGGCCTGAAGAAGCGGCTCGCGCCCGGAGGCCGCATCTACCTGACCGCCTTCAACTACCTCTGGGAGGTCCCGGTGCGTCTGGCGGAGATCGCCGGGTTGAAGCGCCCGGCGCCGCAGGCGAACTGGCTCTCGGACGCGGACTTCCGGAACCTCTACGACATCACCGGCCTCGAGGTGGTGCGCTTCGAGGATCGCCTGCTGCTGCCGATGGACGTGCCCGCGGTCGGCACGGCGCTGAACCGGTACCTGGTGCGCGCGCCCGCGATGAGCACCGCCTCGCTGTACCGCATCTACGTGCTGCGCGACCGGGGCGTCACCGCGCCCGTTCGCAAGACCAGCGTCAGCGTCATCGTTCCGACGCGCAACGAGGCCGGAAACGTCGCCGCCGCCGCCGCCCGGACGCCCGTCATGGGGACGTCGACCGAGCTGATCTTCGTCGAGGGGCACTCGACGGACGACACCTGGGCCGCGATCCAGCGGACGGTGGCCAGCTACGACGGGCCGCTGAAGCTGCGCGCCTTCCAGCAGACCGGCAAGGGGAAGGGGGACGCCGTGCGCCTGGGCTTCGCGCACGCGACGGGCGACGTGCTGATGATCCTGGACGCGGACCTGACCGTCCCGCCCGAGGACCTGCCGTCGTTCTACGAGGTGCTGGCCGGCGGGCACGCCGATTACGTCCAGGGGACGCGGCTGGTCTACCCGATGGAGCCGGGCGCGATGCGGTTCTTCAACAAGCTGGGGAACGTCGCCTTCTCCGAGCTCTTCACGTACCTTTTGCAGCAGCCGATCAAGGACACGCTCTGCGGGACCAAGGTGCTGTGGCGCAAGGACTACGAGCGCATCGCCGCGGCGCGCAGCTACTTCGGGGACTTCGATCCGTTCGGGGACTTCGACCTCATCTTCGGGGCCGCTCGCCTGAACCTGAAGATCGCGGAGATCCCGGTGCGCTACCGGGACCGCACGTACGGCGAGACCAACATCTCGCGCTGGAAGCACGGGTGGCTACTGCTGCGGATGTCGGCCGTCGCCGCCCGCAAGATCAAGTTCGTCTGAGCGGGCGCGTGGGCCTGACCGACGAGCAGCGCGCGCGCACGCTGGCGCGCTTCGAAGCCCACCGGCGCGCCTGGGGCGAGAACGCGGCGCTGCGGGCGCTGTACGCCGACTGGTACGGGCGGATCGCGGCCGCGCTGCCGCCGCCGGCGCTGGGTCCCCGGGTCGAGCTGGGGTCGGGGCCGGGCTTCGCGCGCGACTTCATCCCCGACCTGCAGCTCACCGACATCGTGCAGGCGCCGTGGCACGACCGCGAGGTGAGCGCCGACGCGCTGCCGTTCCCCGACCGCAGCCTGGGCGCGCTGGTCCTCTTCGACGTGCTCCACCACCTGCCGCAGCCGCGCCGATTTTTTCACGAGGCGGTCCGGGTGCTGGTGCCCGGCGGGCGCATCGTGATGTGCGAGCCCTACGTCAGCCCGCTGTCGTACCCGGTCTACAAGCTGTTCCACGAGGAGCCGCTGGATCTGTCGGTCGACCCGCTGGACCCGGCGGGGGCCGTGGAGGGGCGCGACCCCTTCGACTCGAACCAGGCGATCCCGTCGCTTCTGTTCGGCCGCGACGCGGCCCGCTTCGCAGCGGAGCTGCCCGAGCTGCGCCTGCTCCGGCTCGAACGGCTGTCGGGTCTCAGCTATCCGGCGTCGGGTGGTTTCTCACGCGGGCCGCTGTTGCCGCAGGGGCTCTGGTCGGCGCTGCATCGGCTCGAGAGCCGGCTGCCGCCCGCGGCGTTTCGCGTCCTCGGGTTCCGGCTGCTCGCCGTCGTCGAGCGCGCCTGATTCAGGCGAAGGTGTCGGTCACGATCTGACCGACGCGCGCGAACGCGGCGTCCCGCGCGTCCGGGCCGGCGGGCGTCTCGCTGAAATAGACGGCGATGGCGACGGGCGCGCGCCCCGGTGGAAAAGCGATCGCCACGTCGCCGGCCGCGCCGTCGTTGCCGGTGCCGGTCTTGTCGCCGGCGTCCCACGCGGCGGGCAGCCGCGCGCGCAAGCGGTTTCGGCCCGTCGTGCACGCCTTCATCCAGGCCACGAGGCGCTCGCGGCTGGCGGGCGCCAGCGCGGCGCCCGCCGTCACCCGCGCCAGCGTCCGGGCCATCGACCGCGGCGTCGTCGTGTCACGCAGGTCGCCCCGCACGTTGGCGTTCAGCGCCGGCTCCAGCCGGTCGAGGCGGGTGGCGGGATCGCCGAGGCCGCGGACCCACGCCGTCAGCGCGGGCGGGCCGCCCACCGCGCCCAGCAGCAGGTTCGCCGCCGTGTTGTCACTCACGACCACCGCGGCGGCCGCCAGCTCGGCGATCGACAGCGCGCCGGCGGCCACGTGGGCGCGCGTGACCGGCGAGTGGTCGATGAGGTCGGCCGTGCCGAACGGCAGCGTCCGCTCCAGCGACAGGAGCCCCGCGTCGACGCGCGCCAGGACCGCCGCCGCGAGCAGCGCCTTGAACGTCGAGCACATCGCGAACCGCTCGTCGGACCGGTGGGCGAGCGCGTCGCCGGAACCGAGCTCGAAGGCGAACACACCGACGCGGCCCCCCAGGGAGGCCTCGACGGCGGCGACCCGCGCGTCGGGCTGCGCGATCGACGGTCGATGTCTGGCCAGGCGTCCGGCGCACGCGGCGCCCCACGTCGCCCCGGCTCCCAGAAGGAGGCTCCGCCGGGACGTCATCCGGCGCGCGGGGTCGGCTTGGTCCAGGCGGTGCACTGGTACAGGGCCGCGGGCACCGGCGCGCCGGGCGGAAATGCCGCGCGCTTCACGGGCTGCAGCACGCGGCCCAGCGCCGCGGCGATGCGCGCCGGGGGGCTGACGTGGTGGTCGTCGATGCGGTCGTAGCCGATCAGCGCGAAGGCGCGCGTCATGAGCGCGCTGACCATCGGATAGCCGGTCACCAGCGTGCCGCCCGGCGCCAGCGCCGCCGCCAGGCTGCGGGCCGCGCCGTCGGCGTCGGCGATGTGCTCCAGCACCGAGAAGCAGACGATCGCGTCGAAGTGATCCGCGGGCAGGTCGCCGTCGCGCAGCAGGTCCGCCCGCCGGAACTCCGCGCGGCAGCCCGGGGCGACCAGGCGGTCCAGGTTGGGCGCCAGCGTCAGGTCGGTGCCCGTGTAGCTGGCGAAGTGGCGGGTCAGGGTCGGGACCAGCACGCCGCTGCCGACGCCCACCTCCAGCACGTGTCGGCCGCGGTCGTTCAGGAAGTCGAGCCCCATCTGCAGACGGTGGCGGTACAGCCAGCCGACCCACGGGTGGTAGTAGTAGGGGAGGGGATCGTCCCGGTCGTTGGGCGTCAGCGTCCCGGGCGGCGGCAGCTCGAAGCGGATGCCCATCGCTTCAGCGCTTCTGGGCGACCAGGATCATGAAGCCGCCCAGGTTGCGCAGCACCGGCAGATCGCAGGCCGCCCGCTCGGCCCAGGCGAACAGGCGCCCCAGCTGCGGCACGCGGAAGACGTGGGACGACGGGGTCACGACGCGCACGCCGCGCACGGCGACCAGCTCGACGCCCGCCGGCAGGTACCGGCGCGCGCGCGCCAGCGTGTCGAACCGGGTGTACACGTCCTTCTCGGTGGTGCCGTCGGCGGCGATGCGCCCGGGGCCGCCCAGGCGCTTGGCCAGGTATCGCAGCGAGAACGGGTTGTAGAACTCCAGCAGCAGGTGCCCGCCGGGGCGCACGAGGCGCGCCAGCTCGGCGACCGCTTTTTCGATGGGCGGGACGTGGGCCAGCACCTTCATGCTGTAGACCAGATCGAACGACGCCGACGGCAGCGGCACGTCGGTGAGCGAGCCCTGCACGACGCGCAGGCCACGCTCGCGGGCGGGGCGCAGCATGCCGCGCGACAGGTCCAGGCCGACCGCGGACCGGGCGACGGCGGCCGCCTCGCGCAGCAGGAGGCCGGTGCCGCAACCCGCCTCGAACACGTCGCGGCCGGCGCCGAAGCGGCGCACCAGGTCCAGCTCCACGTCGTCGATCAGCCGGTGGTAGCCGTGGTGGCGCTCGGCCTCGTAGCCAGCGGCGAACCGATCGTAATAGTCCTGCGTCGTGGGGGCGGTGCTCATCGGGTCAATGGTAGACGGGCATGGTTCGCTGCCGGCGCGCCACGAACATGAAGAGGACGCCGGACAGGCCGAACGCCACGATGGCCGCCTGCAGCGCGCCCGAGATGGGGACGTGCAGCTGGACTGAGATCCGCCCTATGATCGACTGCGAGGGCTAGTTGCCCAGGACGTGAAGGCTGAACATCGAGACGGCCTGCAGGGTGGCCGCGTACTGCGGCGGGCCCAGCTCGTCGATGACCGCCGCGGAGGGGCCGTTGTAGACGGACAGCAGGAAGGCCGCGCCCGCGGTCAGGATCAGGAACGCCGGCTGCCAGCTGACCGTCAGCGCCAGCGCGCCCACCGGCACCGCGGCCAGCATCGAGATGCCGATCGTCATGGCGTGGCCGCCGCGCCGCCGCCGGTTCAGCGCGTCGCCCATGTAGCCGCCCACGATGACGCCGCCGGCGCCGCAGAACAGGCCCACGAAGGCCATGTAGATGCTGCCGAAGGCGACGCTCAGGTGCCGCTCTTCGATCACCAGCGTGCGGACCCAGAAGATGAGCGCGCTGGCGCCGAAGGTGGCCAGCACGCCGCCCGCGACGGCCATGATGTAGGCCGGCGACAGCAGGTAGGTGCGCGCCGGCAGGTTCTGCGGGCGCACCAGGCGGTCGGGCGCCGCCACGAAGGCCGCCGCCAGCGTCAGCAGGATCGACGGGCCGCCGGCGATCCAGAAGACGCCGCGCCAGCCGACGATGGGCGCCAGCATGGTCCCCAGCACGAGGCCGCTGGTGCCGCCCAGCGCCATCCCGATGTTGTAGATGCCCAGGGCCCGCCCGCGCTTTTCGGGCGGCGCGTCCGCGCACAGCAGCGTGTTCGCCGAAGGGCCGTACGCGCCCTCGCCGACGCCGACCAGCGCGCGGAAGAAGAGCAGCATCGGGAAAGACCTCGACAGCGCCGACCCGATCGTGGCGATCGACCAGACCAGGATGCCCGTGAAGATGACCTTGCGGGGGCCGACGCGGTCGGCGATGGGGCCCGAGATCAGCGAGGCGACGGCGAACACGAACAGATTGGCCCAGGCCAACCACCCCAGCTTGAAGTTGGACAGGTTGAACGCCGACCCGATGTGCGGCGTCATCCCGTAGACCACCTGGCGGTCCAGGTAGTTGAAGAAGTTGATCAGCGTCAGCAGCGGCAGCGC
>CAZPUH010000461.1:0-1337 GCA_964589215.1 uncultured Myxococcales bacterium
GTCACCATGCTGCTGGGGATCGCGGGTTCGCTGATCGCGAGCTTCCTCGGTCATGCCCTCGGCTGGTACCGCTCGCCGGGCAGCGGGCCGGGCATCGTGGCTTCCGTCATCGGCGCCATGATCCTGCTGGCCATCTACCGGTTGGCGATTCACCGCCGCAGCGTCGTCTGACGACCACGGCTCCGCCGCGTGACCCCGCTGGGTCGCTCACCCAGCGGGGTCGTCGCGCATCTAGTGAATGGCCTTGCCCCACCGGGCGAGGATCCAGGCCGTCGCGTCGTCGCGCCGCGAGTAGACCGCGTAGCCGTCGTTGTTGACCCGGCCAGCCGGCGACAGCTGCCAGAAGAGGCCCAGCTGCCCGCCCGACAGCGCGAACAGGTGGCGCAGCCAGGCGTCGTAGTTGCGGGCGCGCTCGACGTCGGGTGCCACGTACCCGCACTCGCCCAGATAGGCGACCTTGCCCGTGACCGTCGCCAGGTCCTGGTGGCGCTCGATCCACAGCTCGGCGTCCCGCGGCGTCGAGAAGCCGTAGTCGCGCGGGTAGAAGTGGTACGAGAGCATGTCCAGCGCGTCGATGCGCGAGAGGCGCGAGAAGCTGCAGCCCTCGTCGCCCCGGACCGCGTAGTAGTTGGTGAGGCCGATGTAGGGATCGGGGTCGTCGTCGAAGCCGTCGCCCCCGTCGGCGATCAGCTGGTTGGGGGCGACCTGCCGCAGGAACCCCGCCAGCTCGGCCACCGTGTCGGGCAACGCCGTCGTGCCGGCGCAGCTCGCGCAGCGCATCTCGTTGCCGATCTCCCAGGCCAGGATCGCCGGCTCGTCGCGGTAGCGGACCCCCGTGAACGTGTTGACCCGGTCGACCAGCATCGAGGCGTAGTCCTTCCACCACTGCTTCATCTGGGCGTCGCGGAAGAAGTCGTCGTGCGTGACGGGGCTGCCGTACAGCGCGGACGCCCAGGCCGCGTAGGCCGGGATGCCGCCGTACTCGGCCCAGTTGTTGACCAGCGGCAGGATCAGCCGGATGCCGCGGCGCTTGGCCTCCCAGACCGCCTGGTCCAGGCCGCGCAGCCCCTCCTCGCGAAAGCCCTCCGCCGGGCTGCGCCGGATGGACGAAGTGTCCTTCGAGTCGTTGAACCCCCAGATGCGCGCCACCGGCAGCGACAGACAGACGAGGTCGTCCAGCACCTCGCGCACGGCGTCCAGCGCCTGCGGGTCCTGCTCTTGCTGGGCGTAGGACAGCAGCTGCTGCAGGTAGTAGAGGTTCGTCCCCGTCGACCGAAAAGCGGTCACCCCGTCCAGCAGCAGCTGGCCGTCCTGGCGGCCGATGAACCCCGAGATGG
>CAZPUH010000462.1:0-3019 GCA_964589215.1 uncultured Myxococcales bacterium
GGGGCGGCGTGGCGGCGGCGACGGGCGGCGTGGCGGCGGCGAGCGCTGATGCCGGCGCAGGCGCGGCCTCGGGTGGATCCGGCGGCGCGTGCGCGGGGACGCTCAGTGACTCACCGGCGACCAGGTCGCGGGTGCGCAGCCGATCGTCGATCTCGACGCGACCCCGTTCGACGCTGACCTCGACGGTGTCCGCGCGCAGGGCGACCGAGAAGATCGTGCCACGCACGCGCACCGTCACGTCGTCCGCGCGGACCAGGAACTCGCGCGACGGGTCGTGCCGGACGACGTAGCGCGCGGCGCCCGTCCGCTGCCGCAGCCGCACGCGGGCGGCGGTCTGCTCCTCGATCTGGACGTTTCCGTCCGGCGTCAGCGTCGCCTCGGACCCGTCGGCCAGGGTCAGGTGCGGCGTACCCGCGGCAGGGGCTCGCCCGGCCAGCGTGCCCGCGTGGCGCACGCCGATCACCACCACCGCCGCCGCCGCGCCGGCCGCGATGAACGCGCCGGTGGCCAGCAGCACGCGCCGCCGCCGCCGGTGGGCGCGCTGCCGGCGCCCCTCGGCGATGCGGCCCAGCAGGCGCTGCTCGCGGACCTCGCTCCAGGCGGGCTCCAGAGCGGCGCGCACCTTGGGCGCATCGCGCAGCTTCACGTCATCCGTCACGCAACCTCCGATCCAGCCGCCCCGCGGCGTCGGCAATGCGGCGCTTGGCGGTGGCCACGGAGATGTCGCACAGGCGCGCGACGTCGGGCAGCGTCTCGCCGTCGATCGCGTGCAGCGTCCAGGGGATGCGCAGCTTGGCCGGCAGACGCCCCAGCGCGTCGTAGAGCTCTTGCACGCGATGGCGGGTCTGCGGGTCGGACGCCGGGGGCGTCACGCGCTCGACCTCGGCCTGCAGCCACCGCCAGCGCCGCTTGCGCTCCATCCGCCGGTAGACGCGCCGGATGACGATGCGCACCAACCAGGCCCGGAACTCGGCGGGCTCGCGCAGCCCGGCCAGGGCGCCCGCGGCGTCCAGGAAGGACTCCTGCAACACGTCGTCGACCTCGGCGTCGTTCCCGAGCAGCCGGTAGGTCACCCCCGCCACGTAGCGGACGTGCCGCCGGTAGAGCGCCTCGAACGCGCGCTCGCTGCCCGCGCAGGCCTGCGCCACCAGCGCCGCGTCGTCGGCGCTGACCGTGGTCGGGTACGTGGCGCGCAGATCCATTCCCTTCATGTAGAGCGCCCGAACGGGGACGATCGGCTCATCAGTTTATTCCGGCCCGGACGAATTTTTGGCCTTTGCGATTGCGGCCTTGATCCCGCGGCACGCTCGCGGTGACATCGCGCGCATGACGCGCACGAACCTCGCTCCGTTTTCGGCCGCCGCGGCGGTCGTTGTCGCCGCCATCACCCTGACCGGCTGCGGGCCGTCGATCAATCCGGCGGCCAAGGCCGACATCGACCGGCGCGTCGGGATGCTGCAGGCGGGCGGGGCCGCGCTGCCACCCCCCACGACCTTCCTGCCCATGCCGCTGGCCGCAGGCCAGTGGTCCCAGTACAAGATGACGGACGACAAAGGCCAGCCGTCGTTCATCACCTATAAGATCGTCGGCGAGGACGGCGGCGCCTACTGGGTCGAGATCCTGCACGAGACCTACTTCGGCGCGGACGCGCAAAAGATGTTGATCGCCTTCGGCAGCCGGACGGATCCGAACCAGGTCGAGGTTCGCGGCGTCGTCACGCGCGATCGCAGCGGGCGCGTCAACGAGATGCCGCCGAGCATGATGCCGCTCTTGCAGTCCATGTACAAATCGGTCGTCTCGGCGCTGGTCATCAGCTGGCAGGGGCTGCCGCAGGAGCCCGCCGCCGTGCCCGCCGGGCGTTTCGACGGATGCTTTCACGCCCGCAGCAGCGCGCAGTGGGGTCCCTGGAAGAGCACCGCCGACTCGTGGTCGCACCCGGCGGTGCCGATCAACGGCGTCGTCCGGACCCAGGGCGTCGACCGCCCATTCACGATGGAGCTGGTCGCCTACGGCACCACCGGCGCCACCGCCAGCTTCTGACGCCGGTTTCGAGCGGTTTTCCGCTGCCGGGCCGCGCGCAGCGAGTATCCTCTCCGGCCTCGTGATTCGCCTCGATCAGATCAGCAAGCAGCACGGGCCGCAGATCCTGTTCGTCGACGCCTCGGCCGCGGTGTTCCGCGGCGAGAAGGTCGGCCTCGTCGGCCCGAACGGCGCCGGCAAGTCGACGATCTTCCGCATGATCATGCGCGAGGAGTCGCCCGACGAGGGGCAGGTCTCCGTCGACAAGGGGATCACCATCGGCTACTTCAGCCAGGACGTCGGCGAGATGAAGGGGCAACCCGTCGTGGCCGAGGTCATGGCCGGGGCCGGCGCCGTGTCGTCGGTGGCGGCTGAGCTGAAGACGCTCGAGCTGGCGCTGGCCGATCCCGATCGCGCCGACGAGATGGAGAAGCTGCTCAATCGCTTCGGCGAGGTGCAGGCCCGGTTCGACGAGCTGGGCGGCTACGCGCTGGAGGCGCGGGCGCGCGAGATCCTGGCCGGCCTCGGGTTCTCGCAAGAGATGATGGACGGCGACGTCGGCAACCTCTCCGGCGGGTGGAAGATGCGCGTCGCGCTGGCGCGCATCTTGTTGATGCGCCCGGACGCGATGCTGCTGGACGAGCCGTCGAACCACCTGGACCTCGAGTCGCTGATCTGGCTGGAAGGCTTCCTCAAGGCGTACGAGGGCGCGCTGCTGATGACCTCGCACGATCGCGAGTTCCTGAACCGGATCGTCGGGCGCATCATCGAGATCGACGGGGGCGTGCTGACCAGCTTCTCGGGCAACTACGACTTCTACGAGAAGCAGCGCGCGCAGAACGAGGTGCAGGCGCAGGCCGCCTACGAGCGGCAGCAGGCGATGCTGGCCAAGGAGATGCGCTTCATCGAGCGGTTCAAGGCGCAGGCGGCCAAGGCGGCGCAGGTGCAGTCGCGCGTGAAGAAGCTCGACAAGATCGAGAAGGTCGAGCCCCCCAAGCGG
>CAZPUH010000463.1:0-3973 GCA_964589215.1 uncultured Myxococcales bacterium
CGTCTGGACGGGCATGGGCGCGTTCGGGACGGCGCTGGTCGGCATCGTCTTCTTCGGCGATCCGACCAGCCCGTTGCGGCTGCTGTTCCTGACCACGTTGATCGGGTCGATCATCGGCCTCAAGTTCGTGTCCTGATGGGACTGCTGGACGAGCCTGGGCTGGATCGCCTGATCGCCGCCGGCTGCGCGTGCGGCAGCCGGACTCTGCTGTTCCGGACCTACGTCGACGGCGTCTTCCCGTTCGTCGCGGGCGAGCCGGTGGGGCGCGTCGCGTGGGCCTACGACGGCGAGAAGTTCGTGGACGGCGTTTACGACGTGTCGTGCGCGGCCTGCAGCGCCCGCCTGTTTTCGGCCGACGTGTGCCCGCGCTGCCACGCGCCGGGGGGACTGGCCCGCGCGCTGGAGACACCCAACGCTCTTGCCGTGCCGGCCGCCTGCGCCGACGCCGACTGCGGCGGCGAGGAGATCCGCTACGAGGCCTTCGTCCCCGCGCGGGTCAGCTACGAGCAGGGGCGCGCCGACAAGGCGCGCAGCGCGACGGAGCCGCACGACGACGGGTTCCACGGCGTGCGCGCCACCTGCCGCGCCTGCGGCGCCATCGCTCTCCAGCGCGGCGCGGCCGACGGCTGCCCGCTGTGCGAGGCGCCCGGCCCGCTGCGCGCCCGCCCCGGCGCATAGGGGGCCAGCCGGCCGAGGTCCCGTCTCACTGGGTGCGGGGGCGGTAAGCGTTGATGAAGTCGACGCGCTCGCCGATGGGCGGGTGGCTGGCGCGAAACAGCTTGTAGAGCGCCCCCGGCCGCGGCACCGCCAGGTTCTGCTCTTGCAGCGCGACGAAGGCGCTGGCGGCGGCGAACTTGTCGCCCGTCAGATCCAGACCGAACCGATCGGCGGCCCGCTCGTGGTGCCTCGACAGCGCCAGCAGCGCGGGGGTGATGACACCGGCGAACACCGAGAGCAGCAACATCAGCAGCGGCATGGACGCGACGTCGGCCAGCGACGTGAACCCGAACCGATCGCCGAACCGGGCCAGCAGCAGGTCGGCGCTGCTGTGGACCCCGTAGAGGCCGCCCATGGTCAGCGCGGCGGACAGTACGATGTTGAGCCAAACGTGGTGCAGCACGTAGTGACCCAGCTCGTGCCCGACCACGAACCGGGTCTGGCGCGGCGTCAGGCGCGCCAGCAGCGTGTCCCACAAGACGATGCGCTTGGTCTTGCCGACGCCGGTGACGTAGGCGTTGACCTTCTTGGTGTCGACGCTCTTTTGAACCTCGAAGACGCGCGCCCCCTCGACGCCCGCCTGCGCCGCGACGGCCAGGACCTCCGCTTCCACCGCCTTGTCGTTCATCGGTCCGAACTTGTTGAAGAGCGGCGCGATGAAGATCGGCGTCACCAGCAGCACCAGCACGAAGAACGGCAGCGCCAGCAGGCCCGTCCACAGCCACCAGTGCGTCGGGCTGGCGGCCAGCAGCCGGTAAGGAACCCACAGCACCGCCGCCCCCACGATCAGGCCGATGACGAACCCCTTGACCTGGTCACCGGCCCATTTGCCCAGGCGCTGATCGGACAGGCCGTACGCCCGTTCGCGCGCGTACCCGGCGACGTAGGTCAGCGGGAGCTGCACGAGCGTCAGCAGCAGCGAGAGCAGGGCCAGGTAGATGACCAGGGTCGGGTAGAAGTGCCCATGCGCCACGCGGGCCGCGATCGACCTCAGGTCCGCGGAGAGCCCGCTCCAGAGGAGTCCCGCCGGAAGCGCGAGGCCCAGCACCTGTTCGACGGCCCAGATGAGGTTCCCGCTGCGGTGATAGCGGACCGCCTTTTCCGAGGGCGCCGGCACGACGACGGGTGTGTCGGGGGGCTCCGCCGCGCCTGTGGTCTCCATGGGGCGAATCTGGCACCCCGCCGCGGCCGCAACAACCCGCGGATCGCGTCGGCCGGTCGGCTACGGCGCCCGCGCGGGAAGCTGCTGGAAGGCGACCTCGAGCCGCCGGGCCATGTCGCGCACGGCGGCGTCGAATGGCTCACCGCGCTGCACGCTGAAAGGCCGCATGCGGGAGATCTCCGGGTCTGTCGCGTCGTACAGCTCGCCGTGCGGGCCACTGAAGGTCCTCGTGCGGGAGACGCCCGGGTCCGCCGAGATGGCCTCGATGGTCAGGGAGCAGGCGTCCGGGTCGTCGTGGCTCAGCCAGGCGCCGATGCCCCAGTCCAGCGCGACCGAGGTCCCCGGTCGCGTCCGCGGCGTGTAGAACATGTCGGGCCCCCAGACGGTTCGCACGCGTTCGAACCCCGCGTCGGCGAACACCCGGTCGGTGGTCTGCACGCAGCTGGCGGCCGGCGGGTGCGACTGGACCTGAACGCGAAGCGGGGTGGCCGAGTAGCAACCAGTCGACAGCAAGGTTGCCAGAGCAGCGGTCGAGAACGGACGCAGAGCCTTCGTCATTCCCATTTTGTTGGGTCACCGGCGAAACCGATCGCCCTCCGCGATGTTAGCAGCTTGAGCAGCAGCTGATCGCGAAAGCGATGAGTGACCGCGCGCGGCACCGCGCCGCAACCGTGGCTGACGCAACGCCCTCCCTCATTCATGCGCGGACAGGCATCCAGCCCCAGCGGTTCAACCGCCGGGGCTCGAAGCTCCGCCGCGCCGCGCCTGCCGGATGGCTCAGGCAGCCTGCGCGGAGGCGGGTGGCGCGCCCAGGGCCGCGTTCTCGGCCTTGCGGGCGGCCAGCAGCAGCGTCCGCACCTCCGCGCTGAGGTCGGGGTGCTCGGCAACGTAAGCGCAGGCCTTGTCGCGCCCCTGGGCGATCCGCTCGCCCCGGAACGAATAGAAGGCGCCCGACTTCTCGAACACGCCTGCGTTCGAGGCCAGGTCGACGATCTCGCCGGGGACGTTGACGCCGGCGCCGTAGAGGATGTCGAACTCCGCTTCTCGAAACGGCGGCGCCACCTTGTTTTTCACGACCTTCACGCGCGCCCGGTTGCCGATGACTTGCTCGCCGTTCTTGACGGTGCCGATCTTCCGGATGTCCAGCCGCACCGAGGCGTAGAACTTCAGCGCATTTCCGCCGGTCGTCGTCTCGGGGTTGCCGTAGACCACGCCGATCTTCTGGCGCAGCTGGTTGATGAAGACCACCGCGGTGTTGTTCCTGGCGGTCGCGGCCGTCAACTTGCGCAGCGCCTGACTCATGAGGCGCGCCTGCAGGCCCATGTGAGCGTCGCCCATCTCGCCCTCGATCTCGGCCTTCGGCACCAGCGCCGCGACCGAGTCGATGACGATGAGATCGATGGCGGCCGTCCCGACCAGCTTGTCCGCGATCTCGAGCGCCTGCTCGCCGTGGTCCGGCTGTGACACGAGCAGGTCTTCGATCCGGACGCCCAGCTTGCGCGCGTACCCGACGTCCAGCGCGTGCTCGGCGTCGATGAAGGCGCACACGCCGCCCGCGCGCTGGGACTGGGCGATCGCCTGCAGCGTCAGCGTGGTCTTCCCGGACGACTCCGGGCCGTAGATCTCGATCACGCGACCGCGCGGCAGACCGCCCACGCCCAGGGCCAGGTCCAGGCCCACCGAGCCCGTCGGGATCACCGCGATGTCGGAGATCTCGCCGCCGTCGAGCGGCATGATCGCGCCTTTGCCGAACTGCTTTTCGATGGCCGCGATCGCGCCGGCCACTGCTTTCATCTTCTCTTTCATGCTGGACATGGGTCGTTCTCCTTCTGGTCAGGTCACGGGTTGATCGAGCACGCGGTACTGAAGGGTCTCCGCCAGGTGCACGGCGCGAACGCCGGCGCTCCCCTCGAGATCGGCGATGGTCCGCGCGACACGGCGGATGCGCGTGATCGCCCGCGCCGATAGGCCCAGCCGCGCGGCCGCGCGTTCCAGCAGCTGGTGGCCGGCCGCGTCCAGCGGCGCGACGCGCGACAGGGCGGCCGACGGCAAGCGCGCGTTCCAGCTCCGGCCGCGCGCCCGCTGGCGCTCGCG
>CAZPUH010000464.1:0-1872 GCA_964589215.1 uncultured Myxococcales bacterium
CGCTCGCGCCGACGACGCCGGTCGCGCGCCGGCGCCGGGTGGCCCTCGAAGAGGCGCCCGTGCCGCTGTCGCGCGAGCTGGCGTCGCTGGACGCGGCGCGGGCCGCGCTCGCTCGCGGGGATTCCCCGCGTGCCCTCGCGCTTCTCGACCGGTACACCCGCACCTACCCGCGGGGCCGGCTGGACATGGAGGCCGAGGTCCTGCGCATCGACGCCCTGGCCGAGAGCGGGCGCACCGACGCCGCGCACGCGCGCGCCCGCGAGTTCCTGCGGCGGCATCCGAACAGCGTGCTGGCCGCGCACGTCCGCACGCGGCTGGCCGACTGAGCAGCCCCATGCGCGCCGCCGGCGCCGTCGTTCTCGTGCTGCTGGCCGGCGGCTGCCGGAGCACCACCGACTGGCTGGGCGCGAACCCGAGCCAGGGACAGCCGGACGCGACGGTGCCGATTCCCGATGCCGGCTCCCCGGACGCCGCTGTTCCGGACGGCGGTCCGTCGGACACGACCGTCCTGCACCCGATCACGAAGCCCGCGTCCTACCCCAAGCCGCTGCAGGAGGTGCTGGGCCTCAGCGACTCGACGGTGACGACCAGGATCAACAGCGTCTACCAGCAGCTGTTCCACGGGCAGCCGACGACCCAGGCCATCTACAACGTCAGCACGAGCGATCCGACGCTGGCGTACATCCAGGACGTCCTTCACGGGCAGCAACGCACGGAAGGGCAGGGGCTGGGGATGCTGATCGCCGTGGAGTTGAACCATCAGAGCGACTTCGATCCGCTGTGGCGATTCGCGAAGGCGCGGATGCAAGTCCTGACGGGCCCGAACGCCGGCTATTTCAACTCGTACTGCGATGACGCGGACCAGATGGGCTACAGCATGTGCCTCGATCCGTTCGGATTCGAGCAGTTCGTGACCGCGTTGATCTTCGCGCACCACCGGTGGGGGAGCACCGGCGCGGTCAACTATCAGAAGGACGCGCTGGCCCTGTTCCACACCATGAAGCACAAGGTCGAGGACAACGGCGGCGTGGGGACGACGACGGACCTGTTCGACGCCACGGCTCATCTGCCTTACGCGCTTCCGGACACGTCGAACGCCACGATGACGCGCCCGTCGATCGTGATGCCGGGTTACTACGCCGTCTGGGCGCAGGCCGACGCGGACGACACCTTCCTGGCCGACGTGACCAGCGGCCGCGCGCTGATCCAGAGCGCGGCCTGGCCGACGACCGGGCTCACCCCCATCAAGTCCACCTTCACCGGAAAGGCGGTTCCCGGCTGGGACATGTTCCAGCCCGAGGCGTACCGCACGCAGATCAACGTGGTCATCGATCAGATCTGGACGGGCGGCACGCCTGACAACGTCACACTCGCCAACAGGCTCCTGACCTTCTTCGCTTCCTCCGCGTCCGGCGGGATCAAAGGCTACGGGACATCCTTTTACCTGGACGGGACGCCGGGCGGGAACCCGATTCACGAGCAGTCGTTGGTCGTGTCGAACGGCATCGCGGCCGGCATCGCCACGACGAACCCCAATCGCTATCAGTTCTTGTCCGACTTCTGGAGCCTCCAGACGCCCACCGGCCAGCCCCGCTACTACACCGGGCTGCTGCAGCTCTGGGGGCTGATGATCCTGAGCGGCAACTTCCAGATCTACTGACCCGGCTGGAACGGCCCCGGCGCCAGCATGCGCGCGACGGCATGCGGGGCGCGGGCGCCGTTGTCGCGCATCCAGCTCTCGCCGGCCGCGGCGGCGTCGGTGTCCCCGGCGATGGCGCCCAGCGCCAGGCGGGCGGCCGCCTGGAAGAGGCCCAGCTGGTGGCCGCCCGTCTCCTCGACGGCGCGGGCGGCCCAGGGGCGCGCTTCCTCGGG
>CAZPUH010000465.1:0-1187 GCA_964589215.1 uncultured Myxococcales bacterium
CGGCTCGGCGCCCCACCCCGAGTCGCGCAAGATGGCCGACGCCGTCGAGATCGTGCGCCGCCGCCGCCCCGACCTGGAGATCGACGGCGAGGTGCAGGCCGACATCGCCGTCGAGCCCGACAAGATGCGCGAGCTCTTCCCGTTCACGCGCCTCACGGACGCCGCCAACGTGCTGGTGTTCCCGTCGCTGTCCGCCGGCAACGCCGCCTACAAGGTGCTGGCCGCGCTGGGCGGCGCCACCGCGATCGGCCCCATCCTGCTGGGCGTCCCCAAGCCGGTGACGGTCCTGCCGCGCGACGCGAACGTCGACACGATCGTCAGCATGACCGCTTACACGGTCGCGCGCGGCCAGAGCTAGATCAGCTACTTCAGCAGCTTGTCGGTGTCGACGGGCTCGGCGCCCGGGCGCTTGCGCGTCGTCGAGCTCGAGAAGCTGATCGTCGAGGCGTCGACGGCGAAGAAGGCGCGATGGTCCGCCGGCATCGGCGCCGGGACGGTCACCTCGAACGGCTGCGCGACCGCGGGCGGCGCGTGCGGCACCGTGAACGTCGCGTGCTGCTGGCCGATGCGCGCCGAGATCTGCACGCCCTCGTGCGTGACCGAGGTCGGGTTGATGACCTTGCCGGCGATGCGCGTGCCGCTGCCCGCCGGGCTGGCGGCGAGGTCGATCACGTAGAAGCCGCCGGCGATCGGCTGCCATCCGGACGCGGTCAGATCGACCTCCTGAAACACCGTCGCCGACAGCCGGCGGCCCACCTCGCGCACCGTGTCCTTGAACTGCTCGAACCGCGGGCCGATGGCGGCCACCTCGGTCTCCAGCTTGGCGCGGGCCGCCTGCTCCTGGCGCAACTCGCGGAAAAGGTAGGCGGAGGCGCCCAGGCTGGCCAGGACCAGCAGGAAGACGAACGCGGACCACAACCGGCGCAGGGCCATCGCGTGATATTCTACACGCCGATGTCCGTTAGGGCCGGAGGGGGGCGCCCGGCAGTGGCGCTGGGGGGGATGATCGCGGCGGTGATGCTGTTCGGCCCGGTCTGTTCGGTCGACGACGCCGGCCTCAACCGCTCGCACGACGGTGGTCCGGGCGCCAGCGGCGGCCTCGCGGCCAGCGGCGGCACGGCGGGGCAGGCGGGCATGCGCGGCACCGGCGGCACGTCCGGCTCGGGCGGCTCGGCCACGGGCGGGGT
>CAZPUH010000466.1:0-5103 GCA_964589215.1 uncultured Myxococcales bacterium
GCCGATCGCCGTCGTGGTCGACGAGCAGACCTCCGAGAGGGGGCAGCCGTTGCCGCCTGCCGCGACGGCCGTGTCGCGGCAGCCCGGAACACAGCGCGCCAGCGACACGTCGCAGACCCGCCCCGACGTCGCGCCGCCGCAGTCCGCGTCCTGGGTGCAGCCGCACTGCCCGCCGGCCAGGCAGCTGGCGCCAGCCAGGTCGGGGCTGCAGGCGCCCGCGGCCGCCGGCGTGCACTCGAGGCACTTGTGCGACGCCGGATCGCACACCAGGCCCGCCGCGCAGTCCGCCGTCATCAGGCATTGCACGCACTGCCCGCCGCCCGCCACGTCGCAGCGCGGGAGGGGGTCGGCGCAGTCGGCGTCCTTGGTGCAGCCGGTCGGCGGCATGCACATGCCGACGCCGGCCGTCTGGACCCCGCACGTCTGGCCGGCCGGACACCCGTTGCGCGGCGCCGCCCCGCACCCGGGCTGGCAGATGCCGTTCGCCCCGCTGCACACCAGGCCGGAGCTCGTGTCGCCGCAGGCGACGTCGTCCGCGCAGCCGCAGAGGCCCGTGTCCGGCAGGCACTGGGGCTTCGCACCGGCGCACAAGGCGGCGTTCGACGGCGAGCACTCCGTACACGCGCCGGCCAGAGGGCCGGTGGTCTGGCACGCGGGCCGCTTCGGATCGGGGCAGCTGGGCGCTCCGTCGGCCGTGCAGGGCACGCACAGGTGCGTGGTGGGGCTGCAGTTGGGCGTCACGCCCCCACAGTCCGCATCGGCGAGGCAGCCCACGCAGGTGCCGCCGCCCGACGCCGTGTCGCACAGCGGACGTGACGACGGGCAGTGCGACGTGTCGGCGGCCGTGCAGGCGCCACACGCGCCGCTCGGCAGGCACAGCGGCGCCGCCGCTCCGCACTCGTTGTTGCCGGTGCAGGCGCGGCAGGTCGAGGTCGCGCCGTCGCACACCGGCTGCGTCGCCGGACAAGCGCCGGGCTTTCCGGGCCCGCAGACGGCGCAGGTTCCGGCCGCGGTGCAGACCGGCGCCTGCGCCGAGCATTCGGCGTCGCGGCTGCAGGTCCGACAGGTGTGCGTCGTGCCGTCGCAGACCGGCGTGGCCGCCGCGCAATCCGAATTGGCGACGCACCCGACACACTGGCCGGCCGCGACGTCGCACACAGCCGTGGCGCCGGTGCAGAGCGTCTTGTTCGCGGCCGAGCAGGTCCCGCAGGCGCCGCTCGGCTGACAGGCCGGCGTCGCGCCGCCACATTCGCTGTCGCCGCTGCAGCCGCGGCAGGTGTGCGTCGCCGTGTCGCACGCCGGCGTGGCGCCGCCGCACTGAGCCGAGACGACGCAGCCTACGCACGTGCCCGTCGCCGTGTTGCAGACCGCGGTCGCGCCCGTGCACGTGGCGGTGTTCGTCGCCGAGCAGGCACCGCACGCGCCGCCGGGCTGGCACGCGGGCGTCGCGCCGCCGCACTCACTGTCACCGGAGCAGCCGCGGCACGCATGCGTCCCCGGATCGCAGGTCGGGGTCGCGCCGCTGCACGCGGCGCTGGTCAGGCAGCCGACGCAGGTCCCGGCGGCCGCGTTGCAGACGGGCGTCGCGCCCGCACACCGGCTGGTGTTCGTCGCCGAGCAGGCGCCGCACGCGCCGTTCGGCTGGCAGGCGGGCGTCGCGCCACCGCAATCGGCGTCGGCGACGCAGCCGTGGCAGGTGTGCGTGGCGGCGTCACAGGCCGGCGCCGTGCCCCCGCACTGCGCCGCACTGAGGCAGCCGACACACGTGGCCGTCACCGGATTGCAGACGGGCGTTCCGCCGGTGCACTGGCTGGCGTTCGTCGCCGAGCAGGTCCCGCAGGCCCCGCTCGGCTGGCAGGCCGGGGTCGTCCCGCCGCACTCGCCGTCGCCAGCGCAGCCGCGGCAGGTGTGGGTGGTGCCGTCGCAGGCCGGGGCGCTGCCCCCGCACTGCGCCGACGTCACGCACCCGACGCAGGTCCCCGTGGGCGGGTTGCAGACCGGGGTCGCGCCGCCGCACAGGACCGCGTTCGACGCCGAGCAGACGCCGCAGGCGCCGCTCGGCTGACACGCCGGCGTTGCGCCGCCACACTCGTTGTCGCCGCTGCAGCCGCGGCAGATCTGCAGCGCCGGATCACAAACGGGGGTCCCGCCGCCGCAGTCCGCGTTCGTCAGGCACCCGACGCAGGAATGAGACGCCACGTTGCAGACGGGCACGGGCGACGCGCAGGTGCTGTCGTTCAGACACGCCACGCACTGGGCCGCGGCGGGGTTGCAGACGGGCGTGGCGCCGCTGCACAGGGTGGCGTTCGTCGCCGAGCAGGCCCCGCACGAGCCGTCCGGCTGGCAGGCCGGCGCGCCCGCCGGGCAATCCGCGTCGGCCGCGCAGGCCCGGCAGACGTGCGTGCCGGAATCGCAGGTCGGCTTGGCGCCGTTGCAGTCCGACACCGTCAGGCAGCCCACGCACACGTGGGGCGACGACGACGTCATGCACAGCGGCGTCGCGCCCGAGCAGTTGCTGTTGGTGGCGCACCCGTCGACGATGACCGGCGTGGGCGGCGCGCCGGACGCGCTGCCGTTGCCGTCCGACACGTAGTCCGTCGGCGGCGCCCCGGCCTGACCGGACGCCGTCACGATCGCCTGGTTGTTGATGAGGCCGTTGACGCTGGAGTTGATCGTGGCCCGGAACGCCACCGTGGCCGACGCGCCGATCGCCATCGTGCCCCCGGCGCTCTTCGTGGCGCCGGCGCCCAGCCGCACGCGGACGGTGCGCGAACCGGCGATGTACTCGCCCTGATCGTCGTTGGCGGCGTCGGTCTTGGTGCCGCTGTTGTCGCCCGTCACGATGCGGATCGATCCCGGCACGTACGTCAGGCCGTTGGGCACGACGTCGTTCAGGACCACGTTGGTGGCGCCGTCGTTGCCGGTGTTCGTGGCGCTGATCGTGTACTCGATGACGTCGCCCGGCAGGATCGCCCCGCCCGGATGGGTGGTCAGGTCGGTGACCGTCTTGGTCGCGCCGCTGAAGTCCGGCTTGTAGGTCGAGATGGACGTGACGAACGCGCCCAGCAGGTAGAAGTCCTGATTCGTCGAGGCGGTGATGGTCGCGCTGGTGTCGCCGCGGGCGACGCGCGCCGTGACGTCGACGACGTCCAGGTCCAGGCCGCTGACGCTGCGGGGCGCGCCGGTGAGTTGCGGCAGGTCGCCCGCGTTGGACACGGCGGCGCCCAGCCAGGAGTGCGTCCCGTTGAAGAAGTTGTCCTGCGGGTTCAGCGCGTCGGACAGCTTGACCCCGTTGAACGACAGCGAGTCGCCCGTCAGGGAGTCGTCACCCTCGTAGGTCACGACGCCCAGCTTGGCGTCGAAGCCCGCGTTCGGGACCAGGAAACCCGAGAGCGACACCGTCACCGACGGCCCCGTCGAGTTGATCAGGTCGAGCCCGTCGAAGATCGCCAGGTTGCGGGGCGGCGCCGCCGCCAGCTGATAGAAGACCACCATCGTCCAGGCGGCGTAGATCGTGTCGTTGTTGACGTTCGGGAACGCCGTCGCGTCCACGCCGCTGACGCGGTAGGCGCCCGGTCCGTGCGCCTGGACCAGCGCCGTCACGTCGGCCGTCGACTGGTAGTAGGTCTGCGGCGTCGTCGAGGTTGCGCTGAACGACGCGTCGGCGGTGATCGCTTGCGAGAACGCATCGGTGCCGACCCGGTCCAGCGTCACGGTCGTGTCCGGGGAGCCCGCGAGCGCCGCGCTCCAGTAGAGGCGCGCGTAGGTGATGACGGCGCCGGCCGGCAACACCAGCATCGCGGTGCTCCGCGCGTCGGCGGCGGTCCACGCCGTCTTGGCGATGGCCACGCCCGGGTCCTGCGCCTGCCAGAAGACGTCGGGGGCGGTGTCGCTGGTGTTCGAGCCGCAACTGCCGCTGATGGTGCCGACGACCGGCGCCGGAACCCCGGGGCCGCAGTCATAGCCCAGCGTGTTGCCGATCAGCGTGAAGTCGCCGTTCTGGTTGACCTGGTAGCGCAGCGTCGCCGCGTCGGCGCGGCCGGCCGCCAGCGCCGCCGCCAGCGCGGCAGCGGCGGCTAGGGTTCCGCGCCCGGACCTTCGACGATGTGGAACTCCACGCGCCGGTTCTGCTGGCGTCCATCGTCGGTCAGGTTGGTCGCGATCGGGCGCTCCTGCCCGTAACCCTCGCTGGTGAGGCGACCTTTCTTGATACCGTGCTTGACCAGCCATTTGACCACAGCAGCGGCTCTCCGCTTACTCAGGGACTTGTTCGCCGCGGGCTTGCCGCGCGTGTCCGTGTGTCCCTCGATCCGTACCTTCGTTATGTCGTCATGTTCTCGCAGAACCTTGACGACCGCCTCGAGGATGTAATTGCTCTGTTTGCGAATTGACGCGCTCGCTGTTTTGAACTGAATCTGCTCGCGGATCCGGATCTGTCCGCCTTCGATCCGAACGACCGGGCAACCGTTGCGTGCAGCGTCGGTGTTTGTCGGGCCTGCGGCGTCTGGACACGCGTCTTCCGCGTCAACGATTCCGTCACCGTCGCGATCCTTCGGCGCCGGGCAGCCGTTCTTCTGCGGATCTTCGGATGCGACGCCCGCCTCGCTGGGGCACGCGTCCTCGGAATCCAGGATGCCGTCGCGATCGGTGTCGGGCGGAGGCGGAGGTGGCGGCGGCGGTGCGACAGGTCGCTTCGCGGCCGGCGCCGCCCGCGGGCGTTCCGGCGCGCGCGGGATGGGCATCGGCCGCACCGGCGCTCGCTCGACGATGGCCGGCCAGTACGCGACCGAGGCGAGCACGCGCACGGTGGGAGAGCCGGCGCCGTCGGTGAGTCCCGGGCCCACGCCCACGCCGACCTGCCAGTCGGGCGCGACGGCGACGTGACCGCCGAAGAGAAGCTCAGCCGGTGTCGTGATGGCCTTGCCGAAACCGGAGCGCCTGCTGCTGGCGGTCAGCTCCGGGCCCAGCAGCACCGTCGGCCAGACGCGCCATCCCACCGCCAGCCCGCCCGTCACTTCGTCGCCGGGGGCGAGCGCGGCGCTCGAGCGCAGTTGATAGCCCACGCGCGCGGCCCAGACGAAGACGCCGTGCTCGCCGGCGAGA
>CAZPUH010000467.1:0-8348 GCA_964589215.1 uncultured Myxococcales bacterium
GGCGATGACGATCGACCGCGTGAGCACCTCGCTGCCGTCCGACAGCTTCAGCCGATACGGGCGCGCGTCGCAGTTCAGGCGCACCGCGGTCCGACCGATGGCGACCTCGGCTCCGAACTTCTCGGCCTGCGACAGCGCCCGCCCGGCCAGCGCCTCACCCGAGATGCCGGTGGGGAAGCCCAGGTAGTTCTCGATGCGCGAGCTGGTTCCCGCCTGCCCGCCCGGCGCCGTCCCTTCGATGACCAGCACGTCCAGCCCCTCGGAGGCGGCGTAAACCGCCGCGGCGAGGCCCGCGGGCCCGGCGCCGACGATCACGAGGTCGCGCACGGCGGCCGGATCCAGCTCGGGGTCCAGCCCCAGCGCCGTCGCCAGCGCGCCCGTCGTCGGGTTCTTGAGGACGTGTCCCTCCTGGCAGACGACGATCGGGACGTCGTTCACGCCGACGTGGAACCGATCGAGCAACGCCTCGACCGAGGGGTCGGTCTCGACGTCCTCGTACCGGAACGGCTGCCCGTTGCGGCTCAGGAACTCCTTGATGCGGAGCGTGTCGCCCGAGTGCCGCGACCCGATGAGCACCAGCGCGTCGGTCCCCCCCTCCAGCAGCGCCACGCGCCGCAAGATGAAGGCCCGCATGAGGATCTCGCTCAGGTCCGGGTCGGTCTGGACCAGGCGGCGCAACGCATCGCGATCGACGGCGATGACCTCGGTGGGCTCGGACGCGCGGGACCGCACCAGGCTGCGGCGCGCCGACAGCATGTTCAGCTCGCCGGTGAACTGCCCCGGGCCGTGGCGGACGATCACCTTCTCGCCGGTCACGGTCGGCTGCAGGACGTCGACGCTGCCCGACAGCACGACGTAGAAGCTGGTGTTCTGCTGCCCGAGCTCGACCAGCACGTGGCCGGCCGGCACGCTGAGCCGGTGCCCGACCGCCGCGATCCGCTCGATCTGCCCCGCCGTCAGCGTCGGGAACGTCTGCGCCGTGCGGTCCATGTCAAAGGGGGTCGAAGCCGACTTCGTCCACGTAGCACCAGCCCCACCGCTCGCCCGGCTCGATCGATTTGACGATCGGGTGCTTGATGGCGCGGAAGTGCTTGGTGGCGTGCTTGTTCTTGGAGTCGTCGCAGCACCCGACGTGCCCGCACGTCATGCACAGACGCAGGTGGACCCAGGAGTCCCCCATCTTCAAGCACTCCTCGCAGCCTTTGCTGTGAGGGTGCACGTGGCGATCGATCTTCGCCAGATGCTCACAGGTTGGTTCCGAATCGTCCTGCACGCAGCCACCTCCTATGCGCCGCGAAGCATGACGGAGCCGCGGCTGAGGCGCTAGCGTTTTGCCGCGCGTCGCCGCAAATCAGCGGCCGGCGGATCCGGCCGCCGGCGCGTTCTTGGCGGCGGCGCGCGCGGCCTCGACGATGGCGCGCGCGTCGATGCCCGCGTCGGCCAGCTCTTGCTCCGGGGTCGCGGAGCCCGGCATGACGGCGACGGCCAGCCGGCGGATCGCCGGCGCCGGCTCCCCGTCGAACGCCTCGGCGACGGCGTCGGCCAGCCCGCCTTCGGGGTGATGGTCCTCGACGACGATCAGCCCGCCCCGGCAGTCGCGCGCCGCCTCCCGCAGCGTCGCCTGGTCGACCGGCTTCACCGAGTAGAGATCGATCACCCGCGCCGCGATCCCGGCCGCGCGCAGCTGGTCGTGCGCCTTCAGCGCCTCGGCAACGGTGATGCCCGCGGCCACGATCGCCACCTGATCGCCGGCCGACCGCCGCAGCACCTTGGAGCCGCCGATGGGAAAAGGCTCCCCCGGCGGGTAGAGGACCGGCGTCTTCTCGCGCGTCGTCCGCAGGTACTGGATCCCGCGCCGGCCGGCCATCTCGGCCGTCAGCTTGGCGGTGGCGTTCGCGCAGGCCGGGTACAGCACGACGCTGCCGTGGATCGTCCGCATCATGGCCAGGTCCTCGACCCCCATCTGCGACGGGCCGTCCTCACCGATCGAGACCCCGGCGTGCGAGCCGACCAGGTTCAAGGTGGCCTCCGAGATGGCCGCCATTCGGATCTGGTCGAAGGCGCGCGTGAAGAACGCCGCGAACGTCGCGGCGAAGGGCGTCCAGCCGAGCACGTGGAGGCCCACCGCCGCCGACACCATCTGCTGCTCGGCGATGTAGAGCTCGAAGAACCGGTCGGGGTGGGCCTTGCCGAACCGCTCGGTGTACGTCGAGTTCGAGACCTCGCCGTCCAGCGCGACGACGCGCGGGTTGGCCGCGCCCACGGCCGCCAGCGCGTCGCCGAACGCGGCGCGCGTCGCGACCTGGGTCCCCGGCTGGTAGGTCGGCAGCTCCAGCTTGTCCGCGGCGTCGGTCGCGCGCGGCTTGAACGCCTCCGGCTTCTGCGGCTTCACCACCAGGGCCGGAACGTCGCTGCCCACGCCCAGCTCCGCCAGCGCGCGCTTCTCTTCGTCTGGCGAGAGCGCCTTGCCATGCCACCCCTCGTGATCGGCCAGGAAGGAGACGCCGGCCCCCTTCTGGGTGCGCGCCACGATCAGCGTCGGCTTGCCGCTCCGCGCGGCGGCGGTGTAGGCGCCGTCGATGGCCGACACGTCGTGCCCGTCGATCACCACGGCGTCCCAGCCGAATGCGCGGGCTCGCCCGGCGTAAGTCTCGCCGTCCCAGCCCAGCATCGTGGGGCCGCGCTGCCCCAGGCGGTTCATGTCCAGGATCGCCGTGATGCTGGAGAGGCCGTAGAACGACGCCGCCTCGAACCCCTCGTAGACGCTCCCCTCGGCCATCTCGCTGTCACCCAGCAGCACCCAGAAGCGGGCCGCGGTCGCGCCCAGCCGTTTCCCCGCCAGCGCCATCCCGATGGCGGTCGGCAACCCCTGTCCCAGCGACCCGGTCGCCACCTCGACGTACGGGAGCGCGGGCGCCGGGTGCCCCTGGATCTTGCTGCCGCGCTTGCGCAGGGTCAGCAGCTCGGCGTCCGAGATCGCGCCGGCCGCCTTCAACACCGCGTAGAGCAGCGGCGCCGCGTGCCCCTTCGAGAAGATGAGCCGGTCGTTGGCCGGGTCGCGCGGCTTGGCGAGGTCGGTGCGCCAGTGCGAGGCCAGCAGCACGGCCATCAGGTCGGCCGCCGACATCGACGATGTCGGGTGCCCCGAGCCCGCAGCCGTGGTCGATCGGATGCTGTCGGCGCGCAGTTGGGTGGCCAGCTTCTTCCAGACGCCCGGGTCGCTCATGGCGAACTCATAACCATCGAAGCCCAGCTGCGAAGGGGCCCGGTTCACCCCGTAGTCGGATGCCGGGGAAGGCTGACCACGAAGCGGGTCTCCCCGCCGGACGAGGCGACGTCGACCATGCCGCCGTGCGAGGCCGCCACCGCGCGGACGATGAACAGCCCCAGCCCCAGCCCTTCGCCGTTCTGGTCCTGGCCGCGCGCGAACGGCTCGAACAGCCCCTCCATCCGCTCGGGCGGGATGCCGGCGCCCTCGTTGACCACGGCCACGGTCACGGTGTCGCCGTCTCCCGCCGCCTCGATCCGCACGGGGCGATCGGGGGCGCCGTAGCGAAGCGCGTTCCTGACCAGGTTGTCCACCATCTGGACCAGCCGGTCGGGATCCCACACGCCCGTGACGTCGCCGCTGGTGGCCACCGTGACGCGGCCGCTGGCCCCGCCCAGCTCCGCCTCGGCGACGACCTGCTCCAGCACCTGGCGCAGGTCGGTGGGGGCCGGGTTGAGGGGGAGCTGGCCCCCGGCGCGGGCGCGCACGAAGTCCAGCAGCTCGTCGATCATCCGCCGCATCCGCGACGCGCTGGAGGCGATGCGCGACACGGTCGAGGTGACGCCGGCCGGCAGCTCGGCGCGGGCCTCCAGCCGGCGCGCGGCGAGAAGGATGGCGGCCAGCGGGTTGCGCAGGTCGTGGCCCAGCACGCCCAGGAAGCGCTCGCGGAACTCCGCCTCGCGCTCCAGCCGGTGCTGCGTCTCCTTGAGCTCGGTGATCTCCACGAACGCGACCACGGCGGCCAGGAGTTGCCCGCGTTCGTCCAGCACGGGCGCCGCGCTGCTGAGCAGGAAGCCCTGCGTGCCGTCGCCGCGCGTGATGCGCAGCTCGCGCGTGGTCTCGCGGCGTTCGCGCAAGGCCACCGTCAGCGGGTACTCGCTGGTGGGGACGACGCGCCCGTCCAGATCGAACACCTGGCCGATGCGGTAGTCCTCGACCGTGCCGGGCGTGAACGGGCCGCGCCAGATCGTGGCCACCGCGCGGTTGCTGGTGCGGATGCGGCCGTCGCTCCCCGCCACCAGCACCCCGGCGGGCACCTGCTGCACGACCGCGTTCAACAGGCGCGACTCCTCGTCCAGGCGCTGGCGCAGCCGCATCTCCGTGATCAACGCCGCCGCGCGCTGCGCGATGGCCCGGAACAGCAGCGTGTCGGCCTGGGCGAACCCGTACGCCGTCAGCGACCCCATGTGGGCGACGCCGATCAGCTCTTCGCCGTCGCTGAGCGGCACGCCGTAGAGAGCCCGGACCTGCCGCGTTCGGATGAACTCGCTCTTCACCAGCGGATCGGTGGAGGCGTCGCGCAGCATCATCGGCTCGCGCGTCGCCGCGATCGTGCCGGCGAACCCCTCGCCGATGGCCACCGAGAAGCCCGCGTCGCGCTCGGCGACCAGCCCCACGGCGGCCCGGACGCGCAAGCGGTCGCCCTCGCGCAGCAGGATCGTGGCCGTGTCGGTCGCCGCCGTGCTCTCCATGATCACCGTCAGCAGCCGCGACAGCAGCTCGTCGAGCGACCAGCTCCCCAGCGCCTCGCGCGAGAGGCGGTCGACCGCGCTCAGCACCCGCTGGTTCGCCTCGGCATAGGTCGAAACGGCGGTCTCGATCGCGTGGTCCAGGACGCGGTCGACGAGCCGCACGTGGGACACGTCGCAGCCGGGCGTATCGGCCACGACGTCCATCACGCACTGGCGGAGCACCGCGTACTCCGAGACCAGGTCGCCGAGCAAAAACCCGCGGCTCAGGCGATCGAGGGCGTGAAGCTGGGAGCCGTCGTTGGCCAGCGCCGACGCCAGGTCGCCGGTGGCCACCACGTCGCTGAGGCGCCCCAGAATCTTCGGCAGGTTGTCGCGCAGCGCCGGCTCGGGCAGCGGCTGCGCCACGGGCCGCTGCCCCACGATCGCCTCCCAGCGCCCGATGATCTCGTCGGTGCGGGTGGCCAGCGCGGTGGCGAGCGCCCGGCACGCGACCGCGGGTGTTTCATGCCCCTGCCCCCCGGTGGCCGACATTCCTCACGAAATGTGGCCACGGTCGAGGCCGGCGCCAGTTCAGCCCGGGCCCATGATGAAGTACTTCGCCCACTGCGCGGCGTGGTTGGACGTCTTCGTGTCCTGAAACGGCAGGCAGAAGGCGGGGTAGCTGGGGTCGGCGCTGCCGCCCTCCGGGTTGATGCCCACCATCCAGATCAGCGTGCCGCTGCGGGTCTCGGTGGTGTCGGCCGTCGAGGGGGGCGGGCTGCGCAAGCCGTACTGGCGCGTCGACGAGAACGTCAGCCAGACCAGCTTGTGGTCTTCGTCGAGGTGCTCGATGAACGGCGCCCACTTGGGGTACGAGTTGGTGAGCGCGGTCGTGTTGCCGTCCGCGATCCCGGGGCGGTTCGCGCTGTCCAGCGCGACGGGCGGCATGCCGCCCACCGACGTCACGTACATGGTGGCCGTCGCGTCCGTGTCGGCGTTGCACGACGGGTCGGGCGCCGCGCCGGCCCGGGGCGTCCCGCTGCACGTCGACTCGTCGTAGGCGATCAGGTTCCCGTCCGGCGCGATGGCCGGGTAGTAGCGGTTCTTGCCCAGCACGGGCGGCACCAGCTCGCGCGGTGGGCCCCAGGCGCCGTTCGACATCTGGACCAGGTCGATGCCTCCCATGGCCGGCTTCTGGTCGGTCGTGGGGGCGGTGGGGTCGATCGACGAGAACACGATCGTGTCGGGCCCCTCCGGGTTCTTCGACCAGTCGGGGTGGTCGGCGCGAAGGCCGCCCAGATCGATCGTCGAGGTCATGCGCCCGTTCGTGCCGTCGAAGATCATCAGGTTCGACGCCCCCCGGTGGCCGGGCAGGCTGTCGCCGTAGACCCCGACGAACTTGGTTCCGTCGGAGTTCCAGGACTCGAACTGGCTCTTCTGGGTCAGCGGGAACGGCTGCGCGGCCGTGTTGGCGGCCACGTTCCACAGCAGCAACCGTCCGTCGTTCTGGCCGCCGGCGCTGGCGATCAGCTTGTCGCCGTTGGGTGCCAGCGCGTGGCAGCCGACGCAGGTCCGGCCGTCGGTGTTCGTCGGCGTCAGATACGGCATCGCGGAGGACGTGCTGCCCGCGAAGTCCCAGCGCATGATCGCGCTCTTGCCGCTGGTGGTCCAGTAGTAGAGCGCCCCGTCGACGGTGTCCTTCGAGAACAGCAGCGTGAACGACGCGCTGGTCCCCTTGGCCGTGCCCGTGTCGTCCGTGCCGGTCACGGTCAACTTGACGGGCCCCTGCCCCGCGTTGGCGCCGGCCACCGACGACCAGAGCGCCGGGTCCGGCAAGTAGATGCACCCCTTCACGCCGGCCGGCGTCGTGCAGCGCACGAACGTCGTGATCGTCGAGACCTTGCCGGCCAGCGCGACCTGGAAGAGCGTGTTGTTGCTGCCGGGGGTGAAATGAATCTCGATCCCGGTGATGTTGGGGGGAAACAGCGTCCCGTCGTTCGGGTAAACCAGCTGCGGCGCGCGCGCGTCGTCGTTGGGCGCGTTGGACACGATCGAGGCGGCGTTCCCCGGGACGCCGCTGCCCGCGGCGCCCGGGTCGGGGCCCGTGTACGAGAAGTTCACGACCAGGGTCGCCTGCGCGAACGCCGTCCCCGAGCTGGCGATGATGGTGACGCGGCCGCCGGCCTTTCCGGTCGCGGTGGCCACCCCGTTCTTGTCGATCGTGACGATGCCGACCGGGGTCGCGGAAAAGGCGACCATGCTCGTCAGGTTCTGGGTCTGGCCGTTGACCACGCCGGTCACGTCGTACTGCTGGGTGACGGTCGGGCCGCCCGAGGTCACCGTCATGGTGGCCATCGCCGGGCTGATCTGCAGCGACGTCAGGCCCGGAATGCCTGGCGAGGTCACGGTCCCGGGCTGGCCGGTGCTGCTCTGGTTTCCCGGTTTGAAGGTGCAGCCTCCAGCGGCAGCGGCCAGCGCCGCGACTAGCCAGAAAGGGTAACTCCGCAGACAGATCCAGCGCTTCATCGATGAATTCCTCTTTGAAATGCCGGCGCGCACGGCGTTCACCGCGCGCGCCGGTCAGTTCGATGGCGCTGAGTTCGTGCTAGCGGCCGAGGAAACTCATCAACCAAGTCATCGCGGGTCGCATGGTTCCGCTGCTGCTCATGAGACCGCTGTTGGTCTCCCAGGTCTGCCCTTCGATGTAGCCCCAGACCGTCACGCCATGCACGTTCGGGTCGTCCCAGAACATCGTGAACAGGCTCTGGAACTGGTTCTTCTGCTGGTTGTCGTCGGCGATGTTGAGGTCGAACTCGCTGATGTAGACCGGAAGACCGGTCGAGCTGGTCAGCTTGTCGATGTACATCTTCGTCGTGCTGGCGGACGCGTTGGTCAGCCCGTGCGCCTGCGCGCCGATCGCGTCGATCGGGGCGCCGGCGGCGCGTGCCTTCGTGACCAGATCGATCATGTGGTTGTTGTCGCCCGACAGCTCGATGATGTTGTAGTCGTTCACGATCAAGACCGAGTTGGGGCAGTACTGGCGCGCCCACTTGAAGATGGTGACGACCCAGTCGTAGCCGCTGGCGCCCGCGCCGCCGAGCGCCGCCATGTACGGCGGCGTCGTGTGGGGCGGCGGCTCGTTGAGCACGTCGATCATCTGCGTGTCCGGGTAGCGCGTGCAGAACTGCTTGATCCAGTCCTCGACCGCGGCCTTCTGGTTGGCCTGCGACAGGCCGCTGATCCAGCCCGGCTGCTGCGAGCCCCAGACGAAGTTGTGCTGCTTGAAGGCGATGTTGTTCTGCTTGGCGTAGTCATGGATCTTGTCGAGAGCCGTCCAGTTGTACTTGCCCTGGGTCCCCTCGACCGAGCCCCACTTGCCCTCGTTCTCGGGCGTGATCTGGTCCCAGTACTTGTTGTAGTTCGCCGGGATCTGCCCGCGCTGCGTGATGTTGCCGCAGAACTTCTTGGGCGCCTGCGGGGCACCACCGCCGCCCGTGTAGCCGCCGGTGGCGGCGGTGCTGCCGGCCGCCCCCGAGCGTCCGCCCAGGCCGCCGCGTCCCGCGGTCCCGCCGCTACCGGTCCGGCCTCCCCCGCTGGCGCCGGCGAC
Source organism: uncultured Myxococcales bacterium (assembly GCA_964589215.1). Taxonomy (GTDB): domain Bacteria; phylum Myxococcota_A; class Polyangia; order Fen-1088; family Fen-1088; genus JADGRB01. The sequence continues at coordinate 8,327 of CAZPUH010000467.1, forward strand.
GACCGAGCCGCCGGTGCTCACG
>CAZPUH010000468.1:0-1847 GCA_964589215.1 uncultured Myxococcales bacterium
GCCGATGAGCGCGATGATGCTGAAGTCGAAGTGCAGCAGCATCAGCGCGATCAGCGCCCCGACCGCCGCCGACGGCAGCGTCGACAGGATCGTGATCGGGTGGATGAGGCTTTCGTACAACATCCCCAGCACGACGTAGACGGCGAACAGCGCGGCGCCGATCAGCCACGGCTCGCTGCTCAGCGAGGCGCCGAAGGCCTGGGCCGTCCCCTGGAAGCTGCCGTGCACGCCGGAGGGCAGGCCGATCTGGCGCATGGCCCCGTCGACCAGCTTGACGGCGTCGCCCAGCGCGGCGCCGGGCGCCAGGTTGAAGGAGAGCGTGGTCGCGGGGAACTGCCCCTGGTGCGTCACCGACAGCGGCGTCGCCGTGGGGTGGATCTTGGCGAGGCTGGGCAGCGGGACCAGCTGCCCCCCCGGCGTGCGCACGTAGATGTGGACCAGCTGATCGGGGCTGGCCTGCTGGGCGGGCGTCGCCTCCATCACGACGCGGTAGTAGTTGAGCGCCGTGAAGGAGGTGGCCACCTGCCGCTGTCCGTAGGCGTCGTACAGCGTGTCGTCGATCGCCTGCGACGTGATGCCAAGGCGGCTGGCCGTGTCGCGGTCGACGTCCACGGCCAGCTCCAGCCCCGCCGTCTGCTGGTCGGTCGTGACGTCCTTCAGCTGCGGCAAGGACTTCAGCTTGGCGAGCACGCGCGGGCTCCAGGCCTGCAGCTCGGCGAGGTCGGCGTCCTCCAGCGCGTACTGGTACTGCGTGCGTGACATGCGGCCGCCGACGCGCAGGTCCTGCACCGACTGCAAGAACAGCGAGACCCCGGGGATGTGAGCCAGCTTGGGCCGCAGCCGCGCGACGACCTGGTCCGCCGTGCTCTTGCGCTTGTCGTAGGGCTTGAGGCTGATGAACATCGTGCCGGTGTTGCCGGCGCCGCTGGGGCCGCCCACGAAGGCGATGACGTGGTCGACGTCCGGGTCCTGTTGGACGATCTTGTTCAGCTTCTCCTGCGCGGCGCGCATGGCCGTCGACGAGATGTCCTGCGACGCCTCCGAGAACCCGGACAGCATCCCGGTGTCCTGCTGCGGGAAGAGGCCCTTGGGGATCTTGACGGCCAGGAACACCGTCAGCCCCACGGTGCCGATGGTCACCAGCAGCATCAGGAACGAGTGCCGCAGCACCCAGCGCACGCCGCGGTCGTAACCGCGCACCAGGCCGTCGAGAAACCGCTCGGCGAGGCGCCCGAACCGCCCCGGCTTCTGGTCTCCCGCCGCCCGCAGCAGCCGCCCGGCCATCGCGGGCGTCACCGTCAGCGACACGACGGCCGACAGCGCGACCGCCACGCTGAGGGTGACCGCGAACTCGCGGAACAGGCGCCCGATGATCCCGCCCATGAGCAGGATCGGGATGAAGACGGCGATCAGCGAGATCGTGATCGACACGATCGTGAAGCCGATCTGGCGCGCCCCCTCCAGCGCGGCGTCCAGCGGTTTCATCCCGTCCTCGATGAGGCGGGCGATGTTCTCGGTCACGACGATGGCGTCGTCGACCACGAACCCCGTCGAGATCGTCAGCGCCATCAACGACAGGTTGTCGAGGCTGTACCCCAGCAGGTACATGACCCCGAACGTGCCGACCAGCGACAGCGGCACGGCGATGCTGGGGATGGCCGTGGCGCGCGCGCTGCGCAGGAACACGTAGACGACCGCGATCACCAGCAGCACGCTGAGCAGCAGCGTTCGCTCGACGTCCTGCACGGAGGCCCGGATGGTGGTGGCGCGATCGACGGCAACCGCCACGTCGATCGCCGGCGAGATCGACTGGCGCAGGAACGGCAGCGCGGCCTTCACGCCCGCGA
>CAZPUH010000469.1:0-1257 GCA_964589215.1 uncultured Myxococcales bacterium
GCGCGACGTGCGGGCGGGCGTCGCCGCGGGGCTGGACTTCGTGGCGCTGTCGTTCGCGCGGAGGGCAGAGGACGTGCTGCTTTTGCGGAGCCTGCTCGAGGGGCTGGGCTCGCGCGCGGGCATCATCGCGAAGATCGAAGACCAGAGCGGCGTGCGGAATCTGTCCAGCATCGTCAAGGCGGCGGACGGCGTGATGGTGGCGCGCGGCGACCTGGGGATCGAGATCGCCTATCACACGCTGCCGCTCGTGCAGACGCGCATCGTCGACACGTGCCTGGCAGAGGGCAAGCCGGTGATCATCGCCACCCACCTCCTCGAGTCGATGATCGGCGCGCCCATGCCCACGCGCGCGGAGATTTCGGACGTGTCGACCGCGGTGCGCGAGCGCGCCGACGCCGTCATGCTTTCGGGTGAGACCACGACCGGTCTTTACCCCCTCGAATGCGTCGAGGTCATGACGAACATCGTGAACAGCGTCGAACCCGCGGAGCGGCGGCGGTTGAACGAAGGCCTGCAGCTGGCGGAACCAAAGGCCAAGATGCTGCGGGCCGCCGCGGTGCTGGCGCAGGAGCTGGGTGACTCCGGCATCGTGGTCTTCACCCGCAGCGGGTTCCTGGCCTACACGTTGGCCGCGCTGCGGGCCGTGGGCGTGCCCATCTACGCGTTCACGGATGACGAGGTGCTGTTCCGCCGGCTGTTGCTGCCCTGGGGCGTCGAGCCTTTCCTGATGGAATTCAGCGACGATCCCGAGGAGACGATCGAGAACGCCCTGGCGTATCTGAAGCGCAAGGAGTGGTGCACGGAGAGCACCTGGCTGGTGGTGATCACGAACGCGCTCGCGCACGACCGAATCATCGACACGCTGCAATTGCGGAAAATCGCCGCGTAGTTTGGTGATGCCATCGAATCCTGGCAGACACTGGTCATCAACTCGGGCAGCTCGTCGCTGAAGCTCGCGCTGGTCGAGTCGCGATCGGGCCGGGTCGCGCTGCAAGGGTTGGCCGAGCGAGTGGGGACCGACCAGGCGCGCCTCCGGACGCACGCCGTCGGCGGCGACGGCGCCGAGACCGAGGCAGAGTTGGTGATCGCCCGCGAGACCGCCCACCTGCTGGAAAGCAGCTGATGCCGCACACGTTCTATCTGGTCCCGAGCGGCGAAGGGGTCGGCCTCACCTCGCTGGCGCTGGGGCTGGTGCGGGCCCTCGATAACCGCGGGATCCGGGTGGCCTTCTTCAAGCCGATCGGGCAGCCGGTCGGG
>CAZPUH010000470.1:0-3057 GCA_964589215.1 uncultured Myxococcales bacterium
GCATTCCCGGTTGTTTTCGCTGCACCTTCCAAACTTCCCCGTCCTTCACGAAGTACATGAAGTCCTTCTCGCGCTCGACACCCAGCTTTGCGACTTTCTCCGCCATCTCGGCAGCCCTCCGTCAGAAGGTTTGCGAAAAAACCAAAAGGCATCGTATCGGGGGGCACGATCCTGTCAAGGGGGGGCCGCCAGCCGGCAAATCAAGCCGTTTTTGCGTTTTTTGGCCGGCCTCGCGGGGGGCGCGGCCGGCCGGGCGGGTCGCCCAGGCGCGCCAGGTAGACGTGCTGTTCGCTGTCCGCGGGGTGCTCCAGAGGCGCGCCGTCGAACCCCGACCAGCGTCCGATCGTCGTCAACCCGGCGCGCGCCAGCGCCGCCTCGATCTCGGCCGGCGTCCACAGTCGATGGCGGAGCGAAAGCACCTGGGCTCGACCGCCGCGCACGTCGCTGTACCGGAACCGCATCGACAGGATCGGCTTGGCGGCACCGTCGGGACCAGCCCTCAGGGTGTGGCTCTCTCGATAGGCGGTCACGCGGCCGGTCCGCGGGTGGCGAAAGCGGGTCGCGCCCGACGGGCCGCGCCGGTCGAGGAAACGCGCCGACGGCGCGAAGACGTCGAACGCCAGCCACCCGCCGGGGATCAGCGCGGCCGCCGCGCCGTCCAGGAACGCGGCCAGCGCGGCGTCGGATTCGCAGTGCTGAATGGTGTGGAACGCGGCCACGACCAGCGCGAAGCGGCAGCCGGCGACCGGCAGGGCGCCCAGGTCCCCGCGCGCGAGCAGGGCGCGGCTGCGCGCCGGCCTGCCGGCACGCCCGAGTCGCCAGGCGGCCCGCGCCAGCATCGCCGGCGCGCGGTCGATCCCCACGACCTGGTGGCCGTCGCGCGCCAGCGGAACCAGCAGACGCCCCGTGCCGCACCCGGCGTCCAGGATCGGCCCGCCGCGCTCGTCGGCGAGCAGCCTGTAGAACGCGACGTCGTGCCGCCGCCGCCGGTACTCCCAGTCGTACAGGACCGCGTCGTCGAACGGAGACTTCACGCCGGGCACCTTAACCGAGGTCTTGACTCGGGCGCGCCGGCCGCGCGAGGTTTGGCCGCTTGATGGACGCCATCGTTCTTCTCTCGGGCGGCATCGATTCAGCGACCGCCCTCGCCATGACCCGCGCCGCCGGCCTGCGCTGCCACGCGCTGTCGTTCCGCTACGGCCAGCGCCACACCGTCGAGCTGGACGCAGCCCGGCGCGTCGCCCAGGCGCTGGGCGCCGTCCGCCACGACGTCATCGCGCTGGACCTGCGCGCCATCGGCGGCTCGGCGCTGACCGCCGACATCGAGGTCCCGAAGGGGCGCGACGAGGCGCAGATCGGCGCCGGCATCCCCGTCACCTACGTTCCGGCGCGCAACACGATCTTTCTGTCGTACGCGATCGCGCTGGCCGAGGTGCGCGGCGCGACCGACATCGTGGTGGGGGTGAACGTCCTCGATTCGTCGGGCTATCCGGACTGCCGCCCCGAGTGGCTGGCGGCGATGCAGGAGGTCGCGCGGCTGGGGACGAAGGCCGGCGCCGAGCGCCGCCCGGTCACGATCCGCGCCCCGCTGATCAAGATGTCGAAGGCCGAGATCATCCGCGCCGGCGTCAAGCTGGGGATCGACTACGGGCTGACCCACTCCTGTTACGACCCCGCGCCCGACGGCGCCGCGTGCGGCGCCTGCGACGCCTGCCAGCTGCGCCGACGCGGCTTCGAGTCGGCCGGCGTCCCCGATCCGACCCGCTACGCCGGCGCCTGAAGCAATCAGTCGCCGCGGGCCGCCCAGGGGCCGCCGAAGCCGCCCGAGCCCAGGAAGGCCGGCCGCAGGTCGGGCGTCAGCAGCGCGCGCGCCGCGGAGGCCAGGCTCCCGAGGTCCATCGGCGGCAGCGACGGCGAAACGGCGGGCGCCATCGGCGGCCGCGGCGTCGGCGCGCCGTGCGGGCGGCGGTCGCGGTCCCGGCCGCGATCGCGCCCGTAGCGGCGGTCGCCCTCCAGCAGCTCCATCGCCACCGGATCCAGCTCGTCGGCGGCGGGTTCGGCCGGCGCGTCCGACAGCGTGGTCCCCGGGGCCAGGATGGGGCGGGAGACCAGCGACGGGTCGGCGGCCTCGGCCTCGGCGACGATGTCGGCCAGGCGCACGGCCTCGGCGTAATACTCGCGCCCCTCGAGATCGCGACGGTGTCGGCGGCCGCGGCGTGACGGCAGCAGGTAGCGCTGCACGATCAGGATCTGCCGCGCCGTCTCGCTGTCGCGCCGCGAGGGCCGCAGCCGCTCGAAGGCCGTCATCAGCGACTGCGTGACCAGCTGGCCGATGTCGCGCACCCCGTTGCTGTCGGGATCCAGCGCGTCGCGCAGCGGCGGCAGCATCAGCGTCGCCAGCAGCAGCGCGTTCGACGGCGCGACCGGCCGCTTCAGCGCCGATTGATCGAGCGCTTCGAGGTATCGCCACAGGCGCGCCCGCCGCAGCGCCGCCTGCTCGTCGGCCGGCTCGCCCTTCAGGCTCTTGGCGAGGTCGGGGACCATCAGCTCCAACAGATCGGTCTCGACCAGCAGCTCCAGCGACTTCTTGGCCGCGCCGGCGCGCAGCAGCCGGTAGAACTCCTCCGAGACGCGGGCCTGCGCGCACTTCGCGATCTCACCCCGGTGCTCCATCATGCGCCGGTAGGTCTCCGGCTCGATGGTCAGGTCGCAGCGCGCCGCGAACTTCACGGCGCGCAGGATGCGGATCGGGTCCTCGCGGAAGCGGATGTCCGGGTCGCCGATGGTCCGAACGACGCGTGCCTCCAGGTCGGGCAAGCCGTTCACGTGGTCGATGACCTGGCGGGTCTCGATGTCGTAAAAGAGGCCGTTGATCGTGAAGTCGCGGCGCCGCGCGTCCTGCTCGGGCGTGCCGAACACGTTGTCGCGGCGGATCAGAAGGTCGCCGCTCTCCGTCTCGGGACCTTCGCCGTCTTCGTCCTCGATCTCGCGCGGATTCGCGCGGAACGTCGAGGTCTCGATGATCTTCGGTCCGTAGAAGATGTGGGCCAGGCGAAA
>CAZPUH010000471.1:0-3326 GCA_964589215.1 uncultured Myxococcales bacterium
CCGAATGGACCGCGAGGCGCACCCGAGTGTGCTACCTTGCACGCGCATGTGCGGGGTGATCGGCGTCTATGGACACCCGGAAGCGGCGAACCTGGCGTACCTGGGCCTCTACGCCCTCCAGCACCGCGGCCAGGAATCGGCAGGCATCGTCGCCACCGACGGTGAGCGGCTGCGCTCCGTCAAGGAGATGGGGCACGTCAACGACATCTTCACGGTCGACCGCCTGCGCGAGCTGCGCGGGTACGCCGCCATCGGCCACGTCCGGTACTCGACCGCGGGCGACTCGTCCAAGCGCAACGCGCAGCCCATCGCGGTCGACTACTTCGGCGGCTCGGTCGCCGTCGGGCACAACGGGAACCTGGTCAACGCGGCCGAGCTGCGCGAGCGACTGGAGGCCGACGGCGCCATCTTCCAGACCACGGCCGACACGGAGGCCATCGTTCATCTGATCGCGCGCTCGCGCGAGCAGACGCTGCCGGCGCGCGTGGCCGACGCCCTTCGCCAGGTGCGGGGGGCCTACTCGCTGGTGTTTTTGACGGAGGACCAGGTCATCGCCGTGCGTGACCCGATGGGGTTCCGGCCGCTGGCGCTGGGCAAGTCCAAGGACACCTGGGTCGTCTCGTCAGAGACCTGCGCGTTCGAGCTGCTCGAGGCCGAGTTCGTGCGCGACATCGAGCCGGGCGAGATGGTCATCATCGACAGCAACGGCGTGCGCAGCGAGCGCCCGTTCGGCGAGCAGGCCTCGCACCGCTGCGTGTTCGAGTGGGTCTACTTCGCGCGCCCGGACTCGACGATCGACGGCAAGTCGGTCTATCGCGCGCGCGAGCGGATGGGGCGGCGGCTGGCGGTCGAGCACGCCGTCCCGGCCGACGTCGTCATCCCCGTGCCCGACTCGGGCGTCGCCGCCGCCATCGGCTACGCGCGCGAAAGCGGCATCCCCTACGACCAGGGGCTGATGCGGTCCCACTACATGGGGCGCACGTTCATCGAGCCCTCGCAGCACATTCGCCACTTCGGCGTGAAGCTGAAGCTGTCACCGGTGCGCGAGGTGCTGGCCGGCAAGCGGGTCGTCGTCGTCGACGACTCGATCGTGCGCGGCACGACCTCGCGCAAGATCGTCGGCATGATCCGGGGCGCGGGGGCGAAAGAGGTGCACATGCGCATCAGCTCGCCGCCGACCGTCGGCCCGTGCCGCTACGGCATCGATACGCCGACAACCGAAGAGCTGATCGCGTCGGCGCACACGCCGGACCAGATCCGCGACTACGTGGGGGCCGATTCGCTGGGGTACCTCTCTCTGGACGGCCTCTACGCCTCGGTCAACGGCGGCAACGACGAGAAGCGGGGCGGGTTCTGCGACGCCTGCTTCTCGAACGCCTACCCGATCGCGCAGCAGCCGCCGGCGCGCTTGCGGCAGCTGCGCCTCATCACCGGCTAGCCGGCGGTCCCGGATGGCGACGATCGCGACGTCGGTGACCGTCATCGACGGGCCGCCCGCCGCGGCGGCGGAGCTGGACGCCAAGCTCGCGGAGCTCCGGGCGCGGTTCCCGCGCGCCGTCGTGGACCGGTACCTCGCGTCGCTGCCCGCCATCGGCCCGCGCGTGATGGTCGCCCCGGGCGCCGCGGTGGTCGGGGACGTGCGGCTGGCCGAGGACGTGTCCGTCTGGTACGGCTGCGTGCTGCGCGCCGACTTGGCGCCCGTCACCGTGGGCGCGCGGACGAACGTGCAAGACGGCAGCGTCCTTCACGTCGCCGACGACGGCCCCTGCGTCATCGGCGCCGACGTCGTCGTCGGACACCGCGCGATGCTGCACGCCTGCCGCGTCGAGGACGCCTGCCTGATCGGCATGCAGGCAACGGTCCTCGACGACGCCGTCATCGGCGCGGGCTCGGTGGTGGGTGCCGGCGCCGTCGTCACCCAGCGCACCATCATTCCCCCGCGCAGCCTGGTCCTCGGCGTCCCCGCCAAGGTGGTCCGAACACTGACCCCCGACGACGAAGCCTTCCACCGCGCGCACGCCGCCAAGTACGTACGCCTCAAAGAAAACTACCTCCGCGACTCGTTGCGGAGCGGATGAGCAGACGCAGACGCAGGGCAGAGGCAGAGCGGAACGAGGGCGAGTCCGAGTTCGAGTTCGAGTTCGAGGGGGACTCGCGTGTTCGGGCGCGTGGTCGTGGGCGTGTTCGAGGGGGGCCAGCGTGTTCGTGGTGAGGTCCGCGTGTGGGGAGAGTACGGGTACATAGGTGACACTTCGCGGAAGGGTACAGACCGGGTACATAGGTGACAAAACAGTACGGGTACATAGGTGACACTTCGTGGGGGTTCTGTGCCGCCCCGCCACGAGCACGCTGGCCGCCCACGAACACGCCCACGCGCCCGAACGCGAACACGCCCACGACCACGCCAGCCCCCCTCGGACACGAACTCGAACTCGGGCTCGCCCTCGCCCTCGGCTTTTTCCGCTCTTCTCGTCTCATCCCCGCCGTTCCGCTTGGCGATCGTGTAGACTCCGCGGCCATGGAAATCGGTCCCCTGCGAGAGCGCTCGTCGAAGCTGCAGAGCCGGCTCGAGGTTCTCCGGGGGCATCTTTGACATCGCCGGCAAAAAGACACGGATAGCCGAGCTGGAGCACCAGTCGGGCGAGGCGGACTTCTGGAGCGTCGCCGACAAGGCCCAGGCCGCCCTGCGCGAGCAGGCGCGCCTCAAGTCGACGGTCGAGGGGTGGGAGGCGCAGGTGCGGGCGATCGAGGACGCCAACGTCCTCATCGAGCTGGCCGACGAAGCCAAGGACGAGGCGACGGCGATGGAAGCCGACGCCACGTTGCGCGCGGCGGAGGACGCCATCACGAAGTTGGAGTTCGCGCGCATGCTCTCCGGCCCCTACGACCGGAACGGCGCGCTGGTCAGCATCACCGCCGGCGCGGGCGGCACCGAGTCGCAGGACTGGGCGGAGATGCTGCTCCGCATGTACATCCGCTGGGCCGAGCGGAAAGGCTACAAGGTCGAGGAGCTGGACCGGCAGGCCGGCGACGAGGCCGGCATCAAGAGCGCCACCATCGGCGTCGAGGGCGAGTGGGCCTACGGCTGGCTGCGCGCCGAGGCCGGCGTGCACCGCCTGGTCCGCATCTCGCCGTTCGACGCGCAGGCGCGGCGCCACACGTCGTTCGCCAGCGTCTTCATCTATCCGGACATCGACGAGACCATCAAGGTCGAGATCGACGAGAAGGACCTGCGCATCGACGTCATGCGGTCGGGCGGCGCCGGCGGCCAGCACGTCAACAAGACCGAGTCGGCCGTGCGCATCACGCACATCCCGACGGGCATC
>CAZPUH010000472.1:0-12456 GCA_964589215.1 uncultured Myxococcales bacterium
AGACGGCCTTGTCACCAATCGTGAATTCGGTTGCCACGGCGTGAACCTCCTCCGGGTGCTGATGGAGGCGCCCCACCGAGATGAGGGGACGCACACCACGCGGTATCAGGCACGCGTACGTACACCTACAAGCTACAGAGCCGGCCGGAGCCGTGTCAAGCGGCGTGAAAAGCGGTATGGTGCGTCGCCGATGTCGCGTCACAGATCCTTCGCGAGCACGAGGTTCCAGCGTCGACGAATGGACCGGGCGTCATGAAGGCGCTTTTCTTCTTCGCGGTCGCGTTTTGCGGCCTGGGATTCGCTGGTTACGTCTACCTGGTCCCGTACCAGAAGATGCAGCACGCGGTCGCGGTGCGGCAGGCCGAGCTGGCCACGCAGCGCGCCGCGGCCGAGGAAGCGACGGCCGAGCGCGACAAGCTGAAAGAAAGGCTCGACACGTACGTCAGCGCCGACAAGGACAAGTCGTCCGTCGAGGCCAAGAAGAAGGAAGCCACGGAAGCGCTTTCCACCGGCCTCAAGGGTGGGCTCGAGGAGCTGGGCGGCACCGTCAGCGTCGCCGGTGACAACGTGCGGATCGCTTTCCCCGCCGCCAAGGTGATCGACAAGAACGGCATCGACGTCTCCGAGTCGGGCAAGACGGTCCTGAAGCTGGTCGCGGGCACCGCGAAGAAGGAGAACGCGAAGGTGCGCATCTTCGCGCGCACGTCGGCCGCGCCCCCGCCGAAGGATCTGCGCAAGCTGTTCAAGACGACCGGCGAGGTCCGCGCCGTGCGCGCGGCGCGCGTGATGTCGGCGCTGCAAGAGGCAGGGCTGTCGCCGGGCGACATCGTCATCGCCGGTGAAGCCGACAAGCCCGCCGGACGCGCGCGCGGTCACAAGGGGGCGCCGGCGGCGCCGCCGGACCGCCTCGACCTGGAAGTCGAGCCGGGGTAACCGCGGCCGGCGCCTCGTGCGACAGGCGATCCTCGTCGGGGTGGTGATCTGCGCGGCGGTGCCGCGGGCCCTTGCGTACGACTTCGCCGTCGACCTCCGCACGATCGGACAGGGGTATCAGGTGCGCGGCTTCGCGCCCGACGGTCGCAACGAGCTGCTGTCGCGCCGGCGCCTCACGCAGTATCTGGACCTGGCCGTCTCCGACATCGGGCCGTCCGCGTGGCACGGCGACGACGGAGGCCGGAACCTGTTCTTCTTCGACGCCTCGATGCGCCTGGACGCCGACTTCGGCGGCTACCTGCTGGGCGCGCCCACGGGCGCGGCCGCGATCCCCGAGGTGAAACAGAGCCAGCTCGACATCCTCTACGCCTACTTCGGCGGGCGGAACGTCGGCGGCCACCTGGACTTCCAGCTGGGCCGCCAGATCCACTTCGACCTGGTCGACTTCTACGCGTTCGACGGCGCCGACCTGCAGCTGCACGTGTCGCGCCTCTTCACCGTCGAGGCGCTGGCCGGCACCGAGGTGCGCGGCGAGCTGCCGCTCTCGTCGCCCATCTACGAGCTGGACGGCACCAGCGCCGGCTCGCGCGATCCGGCCACGCGCCCGGATCAGAATTCGGTGCTGGCGCCGATGGCCGGCGCGGCGATCGCGGTGGGCCCGCCCAGCGGCGCGGCCACCGCGCGGCTGGCGTTTCGCGAGGTCTGGTCGGCGACCGCCGATCGCCAGCCCGGGGAGCCGGCCAGCGGCGTGGACTTCGAGGCGCTGTCGCTGACGGCCGCGGCGCACTGGCGGGACCGCATCACCGTCTCCGGCGGCATCCGGTGGAACATCCTGTTCGACGAGCTCGACGACGAGCAGCTGGCGCTGCGCGTGAAGCTGACGGCCCGCCAGTGGATCACGCTGGAGCACGACTTCCTGGCCCCCACCTTCGACGGCGATTCGATCTGGAACGTGTTCGCGACGGGCGCCTACCGGGACCTGCGGGCCAGCTACGAGGTGGCGCTGCCGCGCGGCGTGAAGGCCTACGCGCGCGGCTTCGTCCGGTACTTCGAGGCCACGCCCGACGAGATCGCCACCGTCGGCCCCTACGCCGGGCAGGACGTTGGCGCGGGGGGGCGGCGCGCGCAAGGCGCCAGTCTGGGCGCCGCCTGGCGATCGGCGCGCGGCATGGCCCGCGCCGACGCGTACTGGGACGACGGCTACGGCGGGCGGAAGCTGGGCGGCGACGCGACCGCGCGGGTCAAGGTGCGGGCACCGCTGGAGCTCGAGGCGCGCGCGACCGGCTACACCTGGCGCGACGACCTGCAGACGACCGGGACGACGAGCGAAGGGGTCGTCTTCGGCCTGCAGGGCGGCGGGCGCGTGCTGCTGGGCCCCGGCGTCCGCCTGCACCTGCTGCTGGAGGACAACGTCGGCACCTTTTACACCAGCCAGTTTCGCGGCCTGGCGGTGGTCGAGCTGGACGCGGGACTATGAGGCAGCAGCGCTGGCTCTCGCGCGCGGCCGTGGCCGCGACCATCGCCTTCGCGGCGGCGGCCGGGGCCGCGGCGGGGCTGGCGTCCGCGTCGCCGGCGACGACGGAAGCGGCGCCCGTCGCTCCCGTCGCGCCGCCCGGGCCGTCGCCGCTCATCTACCCGGGCGAGTCGCTGCCGATCCGTTTCGACCACGCGCGCCACGCGCAGCTGGGCGCGACCTGCGAGGGGTGCCACACGGCAGCGGCCGGATCCACCGTGGCGGCAGACAGCTTGATCCCGGGCGAGGCCGCCTGCCGTGGCTGCCACAAGATCGATCGCGCGAACCCGACGAAGACCGTTCCGGCGGGGCAGGGGGCGGCCCGCTGCGACGCCTGCCACGTCGATTCGGCCGGGCACGGCTGGATGCCGGGCGCGTCGTCGAACGGCGACATGCCGGCCGAACCGCCGCGCGTCGTGATGCCGCGGCCGAACCTGAAGTTCAACCACCGCCTGCACGCCAGCCGCGGGCTGGGCTGCGCGCTGTGCCACACGGCCGCGGCGGGGCAGGCGATGGTGACCCGAGCCGACCTGCCGATGATGGCCAGCTGCCTCGCGTGTCACGACGGCAAGCAGGCGACTGCCCGCTGCGCCGCCTGCCACCTGACCGAGCCCGACGGCCGCCTGCGCGTGCAGCTGGCGACGGCCGCCACAATCGCCGCGGGCGGGACCGGCCTGCTCGAGCCGTCGGGGTCGCTGCGCGGCTTCGACGCCCACGGGCCGACCTTCCGCCGCGACCACGCCCAGGCGGGGCGCGACGAGCGCTACTGCCTGACCTGCCACCGCCGCAACGACTGCATCGACTGCCACGGCGGGGTCGTCAAGCCGCCCGACATCCATCCAGCGGACTACGTGTCGTTGCATGTGGTCGACGCGCGCCGCAACGTGCCCGACTGCTCGTCCTGCCACCGGTTGCAGACGTTCTGCGTCGGCTGCCACCAGCGAACCGGCGTGTCGGCCGACCCGTCGGGCGGGCAGCCGGGCGTCAAGCCGAACAACCCCTTTGGAACCGGCACCGGCGTCAAGCAGTTCCACCCGCCCGGCTGGGCGCGCGACGCGGCCGGGGTCGTCATCGCCGTTCCCCGGCCGAACAGCCATTCCACGGCCGCCAAGCGGAACATCCGGACCTGCGTGTCGTGCCACCGCGAAGAGAGCTGCCTGGCTTGCCACTCGACGGACCCGACGCGCGGGCCCAGCTTCTCGCCGCACGGGCCCAACTTCGCCGGGACGGCCCGCTGCCGGTTCCTGTCGTCGCGCAACCAGCGGTCTTGCCTCAAGTGCCACGCCATCGGCTCGGCGGCGCTCGATTGCGAGCCGTAAGCGGATTGCCTCCGAAACGCCTCATTTTTTGGCGGCTTTTTCCGATAGCTTACAATTGAAGCCGTGATTGCTGCGCTCGCCTGTCTCGCTCTGCACGTCGACTCCGCGGTGGTGCCGCCGCCGGCGACCGACGTCTTCGACCCCGTCGCCGCGCGGGCGGAGCACATGGGACCGGGCGAGCCGCGCGAGATGTCCAAGAAGGAGGAGTGGTTCCAGGACAAGGCGCTGCGCCCGGACGTGCACCTGTCCGACGCCGACCTCTCCCGCTGGACCACGCCCAGCCGCGCCGTGCACGAGCGCAAGAAGATGGCGCACGGGCGGGCTCCCGAGCTCGACGCCGAGGTCTGGCCGGGCGAACGGCTCGAGCCGGTGACGACGCTCTACAACGTCTGGACGCACGAGGCGCTGCCGATCCTGCCGGGCGACGGCCACGAGATCGACGGGCGCTTCAAGCGCTTCCTGCGCGATCACTTCACCAACCAGGCGACGCACATGGACACGCGGCTCATCGACGTGCTCCGCCGCGTGGCCGGCAAGTTCTCCGCGCGGCGCATCGAGGTCGTCTCCGGCTATCGCTCGCCCAAGTACAACCTGATGCTGCGCAAGAAGGGGCATCAGGTCGCGCGCCACAGCCAGCACATGGAAGGGCACGCGGTCGACTTCCGCATCCGGGGCGTCGCCACCCAGCAGGTCCTGCACTACGTGAAGTCTCTGCGCCTCGGCGGCGTGGGCTTCTACCCCCACTCGCAGTTCGTCCACAGCGACACCGGCCCCATCCGCTACTGGCGCGGAAGTTAGGGGCGGGAGGGGGGACCCCTCCCGCCGGCCCACCCCTTTTGCTGAGGCGGGCCGCCGCGGCGGAGCCGCGACTCCCGGGTGCTGGGACTCGCGCGCGATGCGCGCTCTGGCGTCGAGGCAAAAAGACAGTCAGGTCAGCTTGGATTCGAGCTCGGACCAGCGGGCGTAGAGGCGGTCGACGTCGGCCTGGCGGGCTTCGACGGCGGCGAAGAGCTCCATGAGGCGGCCCGCGTTCGCGGCATGCGCAGGATCTTCAGCTTCGGCTTTCGCCTGCGCGAGGGCCGCGTCGGCGGCGGCGATGGCCTGTTCGATGCCGTCGTACTCGCGCTGCTCCATGTAGGAGAGCTTCTTGCGGGGCGCGGGCGACTTGCGCTCGTTCGCCGCGGTGTCCTTCGTGCGCTGGGCGGCCGTGGTCTCGGCGCGCCAGGCTTCCCACTGCGCGACGCTGGCGAACGGGATGATGGCCCCGTCGGGGACGAAGGTGTTGAACGCCAGGATCGTCGTCGCGACCTGGTCCAGGAAGTAGCGGTCGTGCGTGACCAGCAGGACGGCGCCGTCGAAGCTGGTTAGCGACTCCTCGAGGATGGCCAGCGTCGCCAGATCCAGGTCGTTCGTCGGCTCGTCGAGCACCAGGATCTGCGCGTCGCGTAGCATCAGCTTGGCCAGCAGCAGGCGGCTCTGCTCGCCCCCGGACAGCTGCCGCACCGGCATCTCGGCCTGCTCGGCGCGGAACAGAAACCGCTCCAGGTAGCCGCGCACGTGCACGCGCGCGCCGCGGAACGTCACGTGATCTCCGTCGGGCGACAGCGTGTCCGCCACCGTGGCCTCCGGATCCAGCAGCTCGCGGTTCTGCTGGAAGTACGCGACCTGCAGCCCGTCGGCGCGCAGCACCGTCCCCTCCGACGGCGGCTCTTCGCCCAGCAGCACGCGCAGCAACGTCGACTTGCCGCAGCCGTTCGGTCCCAGCAGCCCGATGCGCGTTCCCGGGCCGACGAACAGATCGACGCCCGTGAAGATCGCGCGGCCGTCGTAGGACTTGGCGACGCCGCGCGCCTCGATCAGGCGGCGCGGGCGGCGCTCGGCCGACTGGAACTCGAGCCCGACCGACCGCGACTGGTTTCGGGTCGTCAGCTCGTCGACCTCCTTCGCGATGTCGCCCGCGCGCGCGATGCGGGCCTGCTGCTTGGTCGTGCGCGCGGCCGCGCCCCGGCGCAACCACTCGGTCTCGCGGCGCAGCGTGTTTCGCAGGACCACCTCGCGCCGCTCCTGCGCGTGCATGGCCTCGGCCTTCACGCGCGTGTACGTCGCGTAGTCGCCGTCGACGGACAGCAGCCCGCCCGCGTTGCGCGGGTCCAGCTCCAGGATGCGCGTCGCGATCCGCTGCAGGAACAGCCGGTCGTGCGTCACCGTGATGGTCGCCGGCCCGTCGGGGCGCCCCAGCAGCGACTCCAGCCACTCGATGCTCTCGACGTCCAGGTGGTTGGTCGGCTCGTCCAGCAGCAGCAGGTCGGGGCGCCGCGCCAGCTCACGACCCAGCGCGACCCGCTTTTTCCAGCCGCCCGACAGCGACGCGACCGGCGTCTCGGGCGACACGCCGCCGTCGCCCCGTCCGGTCAGCGACAGCCGCGCGAGCACGTCGTCGGCCGCGCCCTCCGCCGCCGCTTCCTCGACGGCCGCGCGCACCGTCGCGCCCGCGGCGAACCGCGGCACCTGTTCCAGCAGCGCCACCCGCAGCCCGCGCTGCCGCGCGACCGCGCCGCGATCCGCCGAGTGCAGGCCGGCCAGGATCCGCAACAGCGTCGACTTCCCCGCGCCGTTCGGCCCGATGAGCCCGATGCGCTGCCCGTCCGAAACCGTGAAGCTCACCCCCTCGAACAGCGGCCGCGCCCCGAACGAGGCGCTGAGCTCCTGCGCCGTCAGCAGAATCGGCATGTCATCCCTCGGCCGGTCGCGACCAGAATCGGCATATGAAATGGGAGCGTTTGGACATCCTCATGTGCATAATTTATGCTCAAACGTATGCGCACGACTCTCGACTTGCCCGACGACCTCATGAACGAGGCGCAGCGCATCTTGGGCTTCAAGTCGAAGACTGACACCGTGATCCTGTCTCTGACGGAGCTGGTTCGGAAGCGGCGAATCGAAGAATTGAAAGGCCTGCTCGGCCATGTCGATCTCGATCTCGACATCGATCGATCGCGGCGTCGGCCCAAGCCAGAGCGGCGCGGCAGGAGACAGACACGACGGTCCCCGCCGTGATCGTCGTCGACACCTCCGTGTGGGTTGACGGACTTCGAGGTCGAGAGCCCATCGCCAGTCGCCTGGCTGGCGCGCTGGATCGCGATGACGTCGCGCTGGCGGTCCCCGTACGCATCGAACTCCTCAGCGGCGCTCGCCGCGCTGAGCGCGCCCGTCTCCGGCGCGTGCTGAGCGCGCTCCCGTTGCTGGCTCCGTCGGACGACACCTGGACGACAATCGAGGACTGGGTCGCGACCGGTGCGGCCGTCGGCCACAGGTTTGGACTTGGCGACCTTCTGATCGCCGCCATCGCGTCTGAACACGCGTGTTCTGTCTGGTCGCTGGATCAGGATTTCACGCGCCTCGCTCAGCTCGGCCTCGTCTCTGAGTACGTCGAGCGCGCGTGACGGTCACCGGCGCGTGGGGCGCAGGGCGATCAGCTTGTTGAGGGAGCCCGACGAGAAGCCGGCCAGATCCAGCGCGATGAACGTGAAGCCCTGGGCGCGCCCCAGCTCGACGATCGACTCGCGCATGCCGGGCTCGACGGCGCGCGGCAGGTCCGGGGCGTCGATCTCCAGCCGCGCGACCTCGCCGTGATAGCGGACGCGCAGCTGGCGGAACCCCAGCGCGCGCAGGCCGTCCTCGAACGCGTCGACGCGGCGCAGGCGCTCGGGGGTGATCTCGGTGCCGTACGGGAACCGCGACGACAGGCAGGCGAGCTGCGGCTTGTCCCACGTCGGCAGCCCCAGCTGGCGCGAGAGCGCGCGCACGTCGCCCTTCGTGAAGCCGGCGTCGACCAGCGGGTGGCGCGCCCCGCGCTCGTCGGCGGCACGCAGGCCGGGGCGGTGGTCGCCGAGGTCGTCCAGGTTCGTCCCCAGCAGCACCTCGGCCAGCCCCAGCGCGTCGGCGCGCGGGCGGGCGATCTCCAGCAGCTCCGCCTTGCAGTGGTAGCAGCGGTCGGTCGGGTTCTGCGCGAACCCCTCCCGCTCCAGCTCGTGCGAGTCGACGATCTCCAGCCGCGCGCCCATCTGCGCGGCCAGCTCGCTGGCGGCCCGGCGCTCACTGGCCGCCATCGTGACGGAGACCGTCGTCAGGCCGACGCAGCGGTCGCCCAGCACGTCGTGGGCGACCCGCAGCAGCAGCGTCGAGTCCACGCCGCCCGAGAAGCAGACCAGCGCCGACGTGTACCCGCCCAGCACTTCGCGCAGGCGCGCGTGCTTGTCGGCCAGCGAAGGGGTGGGGTGGGTCTGGGGAGCTGCTTCCATGTGCATCGACGTTCCTGGCAACCGGGCACCCAAGGGCAACCGGGCACCAATGATAGCCACGAATCAGGCGATCGCGACCCGTTCGCTGGCGGCGACGGCCGCCGCGACCTCTGCCGCCATGTCCAGCTTGGCCTCCGCCGGCGCGACGTCCTGGACCCGCGAGCGCGTGGCCGGGTGCGCCGGCACGAACAGCGAGCAGCAGTCGTCGAACGGCAGGATCGACGTGTCGTAGGTGCCGATCCGCTGCGCCAGCGCCGTGGTCTCCAGCTTGTCGTACGTCAGCAGCGGGCGCAGCACGACGCGGCGGGCGGCCTCCTCGATCGTGCTGAGGTTGTGGATCGTCTGGCTGGCGACCTGGCCCAGGTTCTCGCCCGTCACCAGCGCGTCGGCCCCCAGCCCGTCCGCGACGGCGTCGGCGATCCGCATCATCATGCGGCGGTACAGGATCACGGCCAGCTCGCCGGGGCCGGCGGCCCGCAGCCGCTTCTGCACGTCGGTGAAGTTCACGATGGTCACCGAGCGCAGCGCCTGCCAGCGCGCCAGCTTGCGCGCCAGCGACAGGACCTTGTCCCGCGACTTCTCACCGACGTACGGCGGCGAGTGGAAATAGACGGCGTCCATCGCCAGTCCGCGCTTGGCGGCCAGCCAGCCCGCTACCGGCGAATCGATGCCGCCCGAGAGCAGCAGCAGCGCGCGCCCCGACGCGCCGACCGGCAGCCCGCCGGGCGCGGCGCGCGTCCCCGCGTAGACGAACGCGTGCCCCGAGCCGACCTCGACGCCGATGGTGACACCCGGCTCGTGGACGTCGACCTTCAGCCCGGTCGCCTGCCACACGCTGGCGCCGATCCGCCGCGAGATCTCCGGCGACGGCACCGGGAAGCGCTTGTCGGACCGGCGCGATTCGACCTTGAAGCTGGCCGGCTGGTCGCGCGCGATCGCGCGCCGGGCCTCGTCGACGGCGGCCGCCGCGATGGCCTCCAGATCCGGAGCGGCCGCCACCTTCCGCGCGACCGAGAACGACACCAGTCCGAACACGCGTTCCAGCCGCGTGGCCGCGTCGTCGACGTCGGCGGCGCTCACGCGGACCAGGGTCCGCCCGTGGGTGTTGCTGACGCTGGCCCCGCGGAGGTCGCTGACGGCGGCGCGGATGTTGTCGCCCAGCACGCGCTCGAAGCGCTGGCGGTTCCCGCTCTTCAGGAACAGCTCGCCGTAGCGGCACAGCAAAACGCCCGCGTCTTCCATTGCGCGGGCGTCTTTTACCCGCGGCGGCCCCGATTGGCGAGGGGGAAAGCCGGCCCGTCTCCGGCCGCCCGGCGGAGGTCGCGCGCCGCGTCCGACGGGCGGAGCTCGCGCGCGGCGTCGGCCAGCGCCGCCACGGCGGCGTCGACCTCGGCGGCGGTCGTCTCGCGCGACAGCGAAAAGCGCAGCACGCCCGTGCGATCGTCGAGGCCGATCGACTTCAAGGCCGCGCTGGGGCCCGCCACCCGCGAGGCGCAAGCCGACCCCGCCGACGCCAGCACGCCGCGCGCCTCCAGCGCGTGCAAAAGAGGCTCCGCCGGCAGGCCGGGAAACGCGATCGAGGCGATGTGCGGCGCCCGCTCTGCGCCGGCGACCGTGGGCCGCGCGCCCGGCACCGCGGCCAGGGCTTCGCTCTCGAGGCGATCGCGCAGCGCGGCGACCTTCCGGGCTGCGCCGGTCTCCAGCGCCGCGCGCGCCAGCGAGGCGGCCGTACCGAAGCCCACGACCGCGGGCAGGTTCTCGGTGCCCCCGCGCCGGCCGCGCTCTTGCCCGCCGCCGACCCACAGCGGTTGCAGCCGCGCGCCCGGCCGGATCCAGAGCGCGCCCGCCCCGCGCGGCCCGTGCAGCTTGTGGGCGGACAGCGCCACGGTGTCCGCGCCCAGCGCCGCCGGACGCAGCCGCATCAGGCCGAAGCCCTGCACGGCGTCGACATGCAGGTGGGGGCGCCGCCGGCCGGGACCCAGCCGGCGCGCGATCTCCGCCACCGGCTGGACCGTTCCCAGCTCATTTTGTACCAGCATGACCGCCACGACCGCCGTGTCAGGCCGCACCGCGGCCAGGACGGCGTCCGGGGACACCACGCCGTCGGCGCCGGGGGCGACCCGGTCCACCGTGAACCCCTCGGCCACCAGCGCCTCGACGGCGCGCATGACGGCCGGGTGCTCGAAGGCGGTGACCACCAGGTGGCGCCCGCGGGCGGCCCGCGCCGCCCCCAGCATGCCCATCGCGTCCGCCTCGGTGCCGCCACTGGTGAAGACCACCTCCTCGGGCTGAGCGTCCAGCGCCTGCGCCACCTCGGCCCGGGCCGCCTCCAGCGCCCGGGCGGCCGCCGCGCCGGCCGCGTGGGCAGCCGCCGGGTTGCCGAAAAGGTCGCGCGCCGCCTGCGCCAGGGCCGCGACGACCTCTGCGGCGGGGCGCGTCGAAGCGGCGTTGTCCAGATAGATCACCGGCGAACTATATACGGCGTATTGTCTGCAACCTCGGCCCGCGGCCTTGGCCCGGGCTGCTTTATTGAGGTAAATCAAGAGCGTGGATATTGGCGCACGGGCCAAGAAGATCTTGCATGCCGTCGTGTCCGAATATCTGGCGACCGGCGAAGCCGTCGGTTCGCAGACGGTCACACGGCGGTACGGGCTGGACGTTTCGGCGGCCACCGTCCGCACCGTCATGGGTGAGCTGGAGGAGGTCGGCCTCCTGCGGCACGCCCACACGTCGGGCGGCCGCCTGCCGACCGAACGCGGTCTCCGCTACTACGTGGACATGCTGCTGCGCGTCCGCAGCCTGACCGCGGGCGAGAAGGACGACATCCGGGAACGCCTGGCCCCGGCCACCGGCGACGTGCCCGAGGTGATGCAGCGGACGACCCGCATGCTGCGCGAGCTCAGCCACCTGACGGTCGTGGTCCAGGCGCCGCGTCCGGACAGCGACGTGGTCCAGCACCTCGAGTTCGTCCAGATGCGCGACGGGCAGCTGCTGGCGGTCATCGCGGCGGCCAGCGGGCAGATCCAGAACAAGCTCATCCCCGCGGACGCCGCCCTCTCGCCGGGCGACCTCGAGCGCATCAACAACTTCCTCAACGGCCTGGTCAGCGGCCTGACCCTTGAACAGGTGCGGGCCAAGCTGCTGGAGGAGATCGTCAAGGAGCGCACCACGCACGACCAGCTGGTGGCCCGTGCGCTGCGGCTCGCCAGCGCGGCCGTGCCCGCCGACCCCACGCCTGAAGTGCTGGTGGACGGGCAGTCGAACCTGCTGGCCGGCAAAGCGGATCTCGAGCGCGCCAAGCTGCTGCTGCGCACGCTGGAGGAGAAGGACCTGGTGGTGCGGCTGCTGGAACGGACGCTCAGCGCGCCGGGCATCTGCGTCTTCATCGGCGCCGAGGCGAACCTGGCAGACCTGACCGACGTGTCCGTCGTGGCCGCCCCCTACGTCGCCGACGGACGGGCCCTGGGAACCGTGGGCGTCATCGGGCCTTCCCGTATGAATTACTCTCGCGTCATCCCGCTGGTCGATTTCACGGCCGAGATGATCGGCGAAGCGCTGGGAAAGAGTTAAAGAGACGAGTAGGGAGCCGGAACCGACATGGACGAGACCAACACGAATCAGAACGGTGGCGGGGCAGAGGACGGCACGGCGCCGCAGCTGCCGCCCGAGACCGCGGACGAGCGGGTGGCTTCGCTGACCGCCGAACGCGACGAGCTCAAGGACCGCATGCTCCGCATCGCGGCCGACTTCGAGAACTACAAGAAGCGCTCGCGCAAGGAGCAGACGGACGCCGTCGGTCAGGCCCGCGAGGCGGTGCTGCGCGATCTGTTGGAGGTCGCCGACAACCTCGAGCGCGCGACCACGCAGGCGGCGGCCAGCAACGGCTCGGTCGACGGGGCCGCAGTGCTGAAGGGCGTGAACCTGGTGCTGCGTCAGTTCCAGCAAAAGCTGGAGCGCTACGACGTCAAGCCGTTCGAGTCGGCCGGCCAGGTGTTCGACCCGCGCGTGCACGAGGCGATCTCGCGCGTCGAGAGCCCCAGCGTCCCCGCCGGCAACGTCGCCGTCGAGCTGCAGAAGGGCTACAAGATCGGCGAGCGGCTGCTGCGTCCGGCGATGGTGTCGGTGTCGACCGGCCCGGCGCACTCCAAACCGTCCGAGGGCTAGGCTGGCGACCGATTACTACCAGAGGCTGGGGGTCGACCGGGACGCGACGGAAGTCGAGATCAAGGCGGCCTACCGCAAGCTGGCGCTGCGCTGGCACCCGGATCGCAACCCCGACGACCCGGCCGCCGAGGAGAAGTTCAAGGAGCTCTCCATCGCGTACGCCGTGCTGTCCGACGAGGACAAGCGGGCGCACTACGATCGCTTCGGCGCCGTCGACGGCACCGGT
>CAZPUH010000473.1:0-7380 GCA_964589215.1 uncultured Myxococcales bacterium
ATAGATGTTGGTCTGCAGGCGGCAGGTGGCGTTGATCTTCTCGTAGTCGAGCTCGTTCCAGGAGGTCGTCGACGACGAGCCGTCCTTCCACAGGAAGAAGGAGCTGACGACCCCCTCCCCGGGCGCGAACCGGAGGCGCGCCTCGAAGCGCCCGTAGAGATAGGCCTGGCTGCGATAAAGCTCGGCGCTCTGGACGGCGGAAGCGGCGCTGGGCGCCAGGACCCCCACCAGCAGCGCGGCCAGGCGGATTCGTTGAATGAATTTCATCTCGCCGCCCGCTTTATCACGAGCTGGCGGAGGTGTAGAGGCCCAGAGCCCGGTGCCACACCCAGCGGGCCACAAACGCGAAGGCGAGCCCGCCACCGAAGGCCGCGGCCGCGGTCCGCACGTCCAGCCGCCCCAGCAGCGCCAGCGCCGGGTAGGTCGTCAGCAGCGCGATCGGGAACACGAATGTGAACACGATCCGCAGCGCGCCGCGGAACACGGAGATGGGCCAGCGGGCGGCGTCGAACAGGGACCCGAAGAGGTAGGAGAGGTTGTCGACCTTCACGACCCAGAAGGACGCGCTGATGACCAGGATCCAGATCGAGTACAGGATCACGATCGCCAGCAGCAGCAGCGCCAGGCCGGCACCGACGGCCGGTAGGCTGGGCCAGCGGCCGAGCTTCGCGAAGGCGACCGCGAAGATCACCAGCGCCCCGGCCACGTCCACGACGTGCCACGGTTCCAGCTTGGCGGTCGAGACCAGGAACTGCGCGTCGGCCGGCTTCAGCAGCACGAAGTCCAGAGTTCCGCGGCGGACGTGCTCGACGACCGCGGTCAGGCTGGGGCTCACCGCCCCCTCGAGGACGGCGTGCAGCAGGGTGAACCACCCCACGACGACCAGCGACTCCGGAAAGCTCCACCCCGCGACGGTCTGGCGCGCGCCGAAGACGATCAAGATCGGCACCAGCGTCACGCCCATCCACAGCGTGGCGATGAGGCCGCGCACCAGGAAGTCCGCGCGGTATTGCATGGCCGTCAGAGCGGACATGGCCAGCTGGACGCGCAGCAGGACGGCGTAGCGGCGCAGCAGCCTCACGTCATCCCCCGAACGCCGCGAACCGGCGCAGCCCGGCGCGCCAGACCCGCAGCGCCAGCGCCGCGAAGAGCAGCACGTAGCCCCACTGCGCGCCCAGGGCCAGCAGGGCCTGCCGCCGCGACATGAGCCCGACCAGGTTGTCGACGGGGAAAGCCAGCATGAAGCGGAACGGCAGCACGTCGGCCGCGCGCCGCAGCCAGCCGGGCAGCACCTCCAGCGGCACCAGGTATCCGGACAGGATGGCGTGCACGCCCAGCCACAGCTCGAAGATGCCCAGCGCGCTGTCGACGAAGAACGCCAGCGACCCCATGAGCACCATCGTGAAGAAGATCAGCAGCCAGGCGCCCGCCAGCGACGCGCCGAACACGGCCACCAGCACCGGGTCGTGGCGCAGCAGCCGATCGTGCGCGACCGCCACCAGGATGGCCACCACCGGCGAGATCACCAGCGCCCGCATCGGCACCGCCGAGACGTGGTCCGCCGCCAGCGACACGATGGGGTGGATCGGGCGCAGCAGCTTGGCGGCCAGCGTGCCGTCGCGAACCTCCATCGACAGCTGCCAGACGACCCAGCTGGTGGTCAGCAGGCGCACCGCCAGGACGCCTAGGTAGTAGGCGGTGAAGCCCTTCTGGTCGAAGCGCCCCACGGGACCGTCGGCGGCGACCGCGTGCCAGAGGGCCAGCATCACCAGGGGCATGTTGGTCGTCAGGATCCAGACGACGAACTCGGCGCGATAGGCGACCACCTCGGAGATTCCGACCCGCAACAGCGTCGGCAGCGCCTTCAGCGCGCGCGCTGCCTGGGCCGCGAATCCGGGGGGGCGGGGAACGGCGGCCGTCGTCATGCCTCGCCCGCGCGCGGCGCCGGCGGCGCCTCGCGAACGCGCGCGCCGAACAGCTCGCGCATCACCTCTTCCAGCGGCGCCTCCTCGATCGTCAGGTCGACGATGGGCAGCGCCTCCAGCGCGTCGCGCACGACCGCCTGCATGCGGGCGTGCGGCACCGACAGGACCGCCTGCGCGGGCTCGGCCGAGACGACCGTCCCCAGCCGCTCCAGCTGGGCCCGGTCGACCGGGTGGGCCAGCCGCACGGTGAGGCGCTTGTCCGGGCGCACCCGGCGCGCCAGCTCGCGCAGGTCGCCGTCGTAGACCAGATGGCCGCGATCGATGACGACGACGCGCGGACACAGCGCGACCACGTCGTCCATGTAGTGGCTGGTCAACAGCACCGAGGCGCCGTAGCGCTCGTTGTAGTCACGGATGAAGTCGCGCATCTTGGCCTGCATCGACACGTCGAGCCCGATGGTCGGCTCGTCCAGGAACAGCACGCGGGGGCGGTGCAGCAGGGCGGCCACCAGCTCGCACTTCATCCGTTCCCCGAGGGAGAGCTGCCGGGTCGGCTTGTGGATGAGGTCGCCGATCTCCAGCAGCTCGACCAGGGCGGCCACCGTCGCGTCCGCCTGGGCCCGCGGGACATCATAGATGGCGCGGTTCATCGCGTACGTCTCGGCCGGCGGCAGGTCCCACAAGAGCTGCTGCTTTTGCCCCATGACCAGCGTGATGAGCTGCAGGAACCGGGGGTCGCGCGTCTGGGGCAGGTACCCGCCGACCCGCACGCTGCCGGCGGTCGGGTAGAGGAGCCCGGCCAGGATCTTCAGGGTCGTGGTCTTGCCGGCGCCGTTCGGCCCCAGGAACCCGACCCGCTCGCCCTGCGCGATCTGGAACGACAGGCCCTCGACCGCGTGGACCAGCTCGTACCTGCGGCGGAAGACCGACCGCAGGGCGGCGCCGATCCCCGGCGGCCGCTTGTGAACCCGGTAGCTCTTGGACAGGTCGCGGACGTCGATCAACGGTTCAGGCGGCATCGCAAGCGCAGGGTGGCCGAGGTGGCGCGTTAATCTACACGGTAGGCGCGGTAACCGGTGCCGCGAGGGTTGGTTACTCGGGTGTAACCCGAGGGACTACTCGGGCGCCGCTGCGGCGCGGCTTTGCGGCTTTCTGACGGGTGGCTTCGTATTTGCTCACTTCAGCGGTCGTCATGCGAACCGACACAACGGGGAAATGGGCGGGGAAGCCAAGGGACCGCATCTTGATCGTCGACGACGACGGGGATGCGCGCGAGCTCATCGCTTCGGTGCTGGCCGAGGCGGGCTACCAGGTCGAGGTGGCCAGCGACGGGTTCGACGCAATCGACAAGCTGTCCGCAGTCCGGCCAGACCTGGTTCTGACCGATCTGCGGATGCCGGGGTTGACGGGCGTCGACCTGGCGCAACGCATCCGCGGCCTGGGGGACGTGCCGGTGATCCTGACGACGGGCGCCGAGACGCACGATCTCTGCACCGGATCCGAGGCGTACGGGGCGGTGGCTTGCTTGACCAAGCCAATCAACCTCGACGAGCTGCTCTGGACGATTGACACGGCCCTGGCGTGTCGGCCCGGCGCCGCGGTCGCCAACGCGTAGCTCGTTGGCGGCGGCCGGTTGGCCACGACGCCAACCAGGTTGGTCGGCGGAGCGGCCGGCCCGCCTGGAAGTCGGCTGAAAATCGAGATCGGGAGGTGGCGCGGCCGTTGCTCTTGCGGGGGGCATGAGCCACCGTCGCGCCACCTTCGCTTTCACGATCGCTTTCGCCGCAGGCTGCACGTCACGCACCTTCGAGGCGCCCGCCATCCGGCCCGCCGTCACCGTCCGCAACGTGCAGACCTACCACCAGAACGACAAGCTCGACTTGCTGTTCATGATCGACGACTCGTCGTCGATGGACAAGATGCAGACCAAGCTGAAGGAACAGTTGCCGCTGTTCATGCAGGTTCTGCAGAGCGCGCCCGGCGGATTGCCGGACATTCACATCGCGGTGGTGTCGTCGGACATGGGCGTACCCAGCGACGTGAACATCCAGAGCTGCACGCGGTACGGCGATCAGGGCATGTTCCGCGCGGCCCCGGAGGGCGCGTGCCTGGGCACGATGCTGGCGCCCGGCGCCACGTTCCTGTCGGCCAGCCGCGGCGGCAACAACTTCACCGGCTCGATCAGCGACGTCTTCCAGTGCATCGCGCTGCTGGGCGCCGGCGGATGCGGCTTCGAGAACCAGCTCGCGTCGATCGACCGGGCGCTGGGCGCCGACGGTCAGGGGCCGCCGCCCACCCAGAACGCCGGCTTCCTGCGCGACGACGCCATCCTGGCGATCGTTTTGTTGACCAACGAGGACGACTGCTCGGCACCCTCCAACACGAGGGTCTACTCCGACAACGGCAGCCCCGAGAGTTTGGCGAACCCGCTGGGGCCGGTCACCGGCGGCTTCCGTTGCAACCGGTACGGGCACCTCTGCACCGATCCCAAGACGGGCGCGACGGGCGTCATGCCGCCGCTCACGCCGCCCGGCGACGCGACGGGCAACCCGCCGATCCTGGACCTGACCCACTGCGAATCCAACGACACCGACAGCGGGATGCTGACGCCGGTGAGCAAGTTCATCACGGACATCCGGGCTCTCAAGCCCGATCCCGACAACCAGATCCTGGTCGCCGCGATCATGGCGCCGCCGACCCCGTACGCCGTGACCTGGGCGCCGTCGCCGAAGAGCAGCGGCGTGTCGGAGCAGTGGCCGCAGGTGATGCACTCGTGCGGCGCCGCCGCCGGTGACGACGTGAACCCGCAGGCGACGGACCTGGTCTCCGACGGCAGCTTCGGCGACCCGGGCGTGCGGATCAGCCAGTTCCTGAACGGGTTCAACGACAGCGTCTCCGCGTCGATCTGCGCGCCCAGCTACGCGAACTCGCTGACCGCCATCGCGAACCGCATCAACCAGAAGTTCGCGCCGCCCTGCCTGACCGGACGCATCGCCCGGACCTCCGCCGGCACGCCAGACTGCGCGGTCATCGACAAGCTCTTCAGCGCGCGCGACGGCAAGTGGACCGAGGAGGCTCTCATGAGCTGCGACGAGACCGGCAACCAGCCCCCCTGCTGGAAGCTGGACGCGCCGGCGGCGGACAGCGCCTGCACCGGTCAGGTGCTGACGGTCGACGAATCGGACGCCAACCAGGCCGCCGACACCATCCAGCGCTCGGTCGATTGCAGCATCTGCCCCGCCGGCTCGACCCAGCCCGGCTGCAACTGACGCCTACGCGCGCTTCGGGACGATGAGGACGGGGCAGGGGGCGTGCTGGACGACCCGATCGACGTTGCTGCCGAACAGCGCGTGAGCCAGGCCGCTGCGCCCGAGGGTGCCCATGACGATCAGGTCGGCGTGGGTGTCGCGGGCGCGGTTGACGATCTCCGTGTCGGCGCGGCCGACCAGCGTCGTCGTCTCGCAGCTCAGACCGGCCGCGCGCACCCGCTTCTCCTCGGCGGCCAGCCCCTGGTCGGACCGATCCAGCACGCGGTCCATGTCGAGGGGCAGCGTCGCCACGTCGATGGGCGGCGGCAGCGGGTAGGCGGCCTCGACCGCCACGTGCACCAGGTCCAGCGTCGCGCCCGACCCGCGCGCCAGCTCGATCGCCGTCTCCAGCGCCTCGTTGGACGGATCGGTGAAGTCGGTCGGCACCAGGATGCGCTTCAGGCTGGCCAGGTTCATGGCGTCGATCTTACGCACGGAATGGAGTTCAGCCACTCGGGCATCCGGGTTGTACCCGCGCCCCGGCACGCGACTTGACGCCGCCGCCGTGGCTCTGGCAGGAAGGCGCGATGCCCAGCCAGGTCATAGCCTCCCGGATCCGTGGCTTCATCTCGCTGAACGCGCACCCCGCCGGGTGCGCCGCCAACGTCGACGCGGAGATCGCCGCCGCGACGGCCGGAGCGCCCGGCCGCGGGCTCGGCGACGCGCTGGTGGTCGGCGCCAGCACCGGCTACGGGCTCTCCAGCGTCGCCAGCGCGGTCTTCGGGTACGGCGCGCGCGCGACCGCCGTCTGTCTCGAGCGGCCGCCGCAGGGGGACAAGACGGCCTCCGCCGGCTGGTACAACCTGGCGGCCCTGCAGCAGCGGGCGCGCGCGGCCGGCCGCGACCTGGCGGTCGTCAACGGCGACGCCTTCAGCCGCGAAGTGAAGGAGCAGACGCTCGCGCACCTGAAGAAGATCGGCGCGCGGCTGGATCTCGTCGTCTACAGCGTCGCGGCGCCCCGTCGCACCGACCCCGCGACCGGCACCACGTACAACTCGGTGCTGAAGCCGCTGGGCGCTCCGTACCGCAGCAAGAGCATCAACCTGGGCAACGACCAGGTCGTGTCGGTGGAGATCGCGCCCGCCAGCGACGCCGAGATCGAGGCCACCCGCAAGGTGATGGGCGGCGAGGACTTCGCCGACTGGGTGCGCGCGCTGGGCGACGCCGACCTGCTGGCGCGCGGCTGCCGCGCCGTCGCCTACAGCTACGTTGGTCCCGCGCTGACGTTCCCCATCTACCGGTCCGGCACGATCGGCAAGGCCAAGGAGGACCTGGAGGCGAAGACGCGCGACCTGTCCACCTGGATGCAGAGCCGCGTCGGCGGCGCCGCGTGGGTCAGCGTCAACAAGGGGCTGGTGACCCAGGCCGCCGCGGCCATTCCGGTGGTCCCCCTCTACGTCAGCATCCTCTACAAGGTCATGAAGGAGGCGGGGACCCACGAGGGGACCGCCGAGCAGATCGTGCGCCTCTTTCGGGATCACCTGGCCCCGGGGCGCCAGCCGGCGACCGACGAGGCTGGCCGCATCCGCATCGACGACCGCGAGCTGGACCCGGCCGTCCAGGCGCGCGTCTCCGCGCTGTGGGAGCAGGTCACGACGGAAAATCTCGGGACGCTCTCGGACTACGCCAGCTTCCGCACCGACTTCCGGCGTCTGTTCGGCTTCGAGGTCCCGGGCGTCGACTACGCGGCGCCCGTCGAGACCGACGTTCCGCTGACCCTGATCTGAAAGGGCCTCCGACTTCGGGCTCGACCCCGAAGTCCCGGGGTGAGCGCCGAGGCCAGAGGCCCGCGGTGGTGCGCTGGCGGTGAGCCGGCGGCGTTACTTCGGCATGGGCTCGTCGTCGGACGCGCCCTTCTTCTTGCCCGCCGGCTTCTTGCCGGCCGGCTTCGCGGCGGCCGGCTTGCTCGTGTCGCCCGCCTTCGCCTTCGGGTGCTTCCGCTCGGGCGTGGGGTTGATGTCCTCGGGCTCCGCCTGGTTCTGGATGGTCTCCTTGGGCGAGAGCAACCGGAACTCGATGCGGCGGTTCTTCTCCTGGCCGTCGTGCGTGTTGTTGTCGGCGATGGGCTTGTCCGGGCCGTAGCCGACCGTCCCGATGCGCTTCTCGTCGATGCCGGCGGAGACCAGGTAGTCCTTCACGGCCTCGGC
>CAZPUH010000474.1:0-1173 GCA_964589215.1 uncultured Myxococcales bacterium
TCGCTTTCCCTGCGCTACTACTTGTGAAAGAACGGATTCGCTGATGCCGCGCCAGCCCCCGCCCGAACGCGACCTCATCGAGCGCCGCGAGCTCCTGGACGCCGCCGCCCTGATGCGCACGCTGCGGCGCATGGCGCTGGAGATCGTCGAGATGATGCCCGAGGACGAGCGGCCGTTATACCTGGTCGGCGTCCGCACGGGCGGCGCCTACCTGGCCCACCGCCTGTGCGACCTGATGGTCCAGGCCGGCGAGCCGCGGCCGCTGCTGGGCGCGGTCGACATCTCGCTGTATCGCGACGACGTGTTTCACGGCCTGCCGAAGCCGGAGATCGGCCCCACCGACCTGCCGGCGCCCATCGAGGGGCGCACCGTCGTGCTGGTCGACGACGTCCTCTACACGGGCCGCACGGTCCGCGCCGCGATGGACGTGCTGGCCGACTACGGCCGCCCGCGCGCGGTCAAGCTGGTCGCGCTGGTCGATCGCGGCCGGCGCGAGCTGCCCATCCAGCCGGACATCGTGGGGATCCGCGTCGACACGACGCCGGCCGAGTCCGTGCGCGTCCACCTGGCCGAGCGCGGCGAGGTCGACCGCGTCGTCCTGCGGGAGCGGCGGCCGTGAGCGGGTACGTGCACCGCCACCTGCTGGGCATCGAGCCGCTCACGCCGGACGAGCTGACGACGATCCTGGACCTGGGCGAGCGCTTCCTGGAGATCGCCGAGCGCCCGATCAAGAAGGTCCCCACGCTGCGCGGCAAGACCGTGATCAACCTGTTCCTCGAGCCCTCGACGCGCACGCGCACGTCGTTCGAGATCGCCGCCAAGCGGCTGTCCGCCGACGCCGTCAACATCTCGGGGTCGGCCTCCTCGACGGTGAAGGGCGAGACGCTGCTCGACACGGCCCGCAACCTGGACGCGATGGCGCCCGACGTCGTCGTGGTTCGTCACGCGCAGGCCGGCGCCGCCGAGATGCTGGCATCGCGCATCAAGGCCGCGGTCGTGAACGCCGGCGACGGCGCGCACGAGCACCCGACGCAGGCGCTGCTGGACTGCTCCACGATCCGCGCCCACAAGGGGAAGATCCAGGGGCTGAACGTCGTCATCTGCGGCGACATCCGCCACAGCCGCGTGGCCCGCTCCGACATCTGGGCGCTGACCAAGCTGGGCGCGCGCGTC
>CAZPUH010000475.1:0-1666 GCA_964589215.1 uncultured Myxococcales bacterium
CTGGGCGAGCGCGAAGGCCGCCAGGACCTGGAGCTCCACGGAGGTCGACCGTGACGGCTGACGCGATCACGGCGCCGGTTCCCAGCGGCCGCCGCTGGCGGGTCCGGCGCCTCACGTGGGCGCAGCTGGTGAACGCCGCCCGGCCCCGCGCCCGCCGGCGGGCGCTGATCTCGTACACCGTGGTGACCGCCGTCTGGCAGCTGGGCGCGACCAGCGGCCGCTGGCTGGGACACCCCGTTCCCTGGCTCGGGAACCTGCCGGCGCCGACCGCGGTGCTGGCCGCCTGGGCCCACCTGGTGCGGGACGCCGGGTACTGGTGCAGCTGGTTGCTCAGCTTCCAGCGCGTGGCGATCGGCTTCCTCGCCGCCGTGGCGGTCGGCATCCCGTTCGGGCTGGTGATGGCGCTCAGCCGGACGGTGCGCGGGCTGGTGTTCCCGGTGTTCGAGCTGCTGCGCCCCATCCCGCCGCTGGCCTGGGTCCCCGCCGCCATCATCTTCTGGCCCACGCAGGAGCTCTCGATCGACTTCGTGATCTTCCTGGGTGCGTTCTACACGATCGTCATCAACGTGCTGGGCGGCGTCGACGCCATCGACATCCGCCTCATCCAGGCCGCCCGCTCGATGGGCGCCTCGCGCTGGAACGTCTTTCGACGGCTGATCCTGCGCGGCGTGCTGCCGTCGGTGCTGGTCGGCATGGACGTCAGCATCGGCATCACCTGGGAGGTGGTCGTGGCCGCCGAGATGATCTCCGGTGGCGGCGCCGCCGGCTCGGCGGCGTCGGGGGGCGGCCTAGGGTTCTTCATCTGGAGCTCGTACGTCGGCGGCTCTTACCCGCAGATCGTGGTCGGCATGATCTCGATCGGCATCGCCGGGTACCTGTCCAGCTTCGCGCTGCACCGCCTGTCGGCCCGGCTGACGCCCTGGTTGAGGGCCGACACGTGAGCCGCCTGTCGCTGCGGGGCGTGGGCAAGACGTACGGCCTCGGTCCCACGCGCCGCGAGGTGGTGCGCGACTGCTCGTTCGACGTCGAGGAGGGGCAGTTCACCGTCATGATCGGCCCCTCGGGCGCTGGCAAGAGCACGCTGATTCGCCTGATCGGCGGCTTCGAGCGTCCCACCAGCGGCGAGATCCTGGCGGACGGCCGCCGCGTCACGGGGCCGGGGCGCGACCGCCAGGTCGTGTTCCAGGAGACGGCGCTGTTCCCGTGGATGACGGCCGGCGAGAACCTGCTCTACGGCCCCAAGGCGCGCGGTGAGATGGGACCCGCGATCCGCCGTCGCGCCGATGACCTTCTGGACCGCGTCGGGCTCCGCAGCTTTCGCGACCGGTACCCGCGCCATCTGTCGGGCGGCATGCAGCGCCGCGCCGAGCTGGGGCGCGCGATGGTGAACGATCCCGGGGTGATGATCCTCGACGAGCCGTTCCGCGGCCTGGACGCCCTGACCAAGCAGCTGATGCTGGAGTACTACGCGGGTCTGGCGCGGGAGCAGCGACGCACGAACTTCTTCGTCACCACGGACGTCGACGAGGCGATCTTCCTGGCCGACCGGCTGCTGGTGATGACCCATGCCCCGATGCAGGTGCGGGCGGTCATCGAGGTCGCCCTGCCACGGCCGCGCAGCCTGACGGCGCTGGTCACCGACGACCGCGCCAACGCCCTCAAGCTG
>CAZPUH010000476.1:0-13843 GCA_964589215.1 uncultured Myxococcales bacterium
CGCCGCCCCGCGCTTCGCCACCACCGGTCCCGCCGCTGCCAACGCGGCCGCCTGCGCCCGCGCCGCCGCGGCCGCCGGAGGCACCGCCCGCACCGCCGCCCGTACCTCCGCCTGTACCTGCGCCTGCACCTGTACCTGCGCCTGTACCTCCGCTCGTGCCGCCTCCGCCGACGTTGATCCCATGCCCACCGGCGCCGCCTGCGTCACCGCCGGCGGGCGAGTCACCGCCGCCGCCGGCGGATGGCTGCTGCACGGACGCGATGTTGCCGCATCCGCCGAAAAGGAAGGCAGCGCCCCAGATCCAGAGCGCCACACAGGGACTGGAGGGCCGTCGCGGGCAAATGGGCATGCGCACCATGCCCTCCAACGTTGGTGGCCCGGAAAATTCCGGGCCTGCTACGGGCCGCCGGAGACCGGCCAGCCGCCGGCGTCCCAGGCGATCTCGGCGATGCGCAGCGTGGCCGTTCCGTTCTCCCCGGAGGGGGCGGCCAGCGCGTGGAAGACGTTGTAGGTCTTGTCGTCGTAGGTGATGACGGCGTTGTGGCCGGGCGCGCTCCAGCTGCCGTTGCCCTGCACCAGCAGCGTGCCGCCGCCCTTCATCATCGAGGTGCCGTCCTTGTCGACGTAGGGGCCGGTGACGGTCTGCGATCGTCCCACGCGGATCGTGTAGTTGTACGGGGCCGAGCAGCAGGAGCCGAACGACACGAACAGGTAGTAGTAGCCGCAACGCTTGAAGATGAACGGCCCTTCGACGGCGCCGCCCGCCGGTCCGCTGGCCAGGTCATACAGCATCGTGTCCGCCCGCGTGCCGTCGGTCTTCAGCTTGACCATCTTGATCCCGCCCCAGAAGCTGCCGAAGTCCAGCCAGGGAACGCCCGCGTCGTCGAGAACGATGTTCGGGTCGATGGCGTTCCAGTTGTCGTTTGTTCCCATGTTCGAGCAAATGACGTTGCCCTGCTCGGCCCAGGCGCCCGTGTCCAGCGCGGAGCGCGTCTCCTGGCCGATGCAGGACTTGTTGCTGCCGAACGACGACACCGCGTAATAGAGGTGAAACACGCCGCCGAAGTTCGAGATATCCGGCGCCCAGGCGCCCGCGTGGGGGTTGCCGGCCGCGGGCCAGCTGCCCCAGGTCGTCAGGTTGGTGGACGACTTCGTCGCGATCCCGGTCGCGGCCAGGTAGACCGTCTTTCCCACGACGTAGGCGGCCGGATCGTGCGCGCCCAGGTTTCCGGACAGCGCCAGCACCTTCGGCGGCGCAGCGGCGTCGTAGCTGGCGCCGGGGCAGTCGAGACCGCCGCCGCCGGAGATGCCGCCGGTCGCACCGGACGCGCCGCCGCTGGACATGCCGCCCGCGCCCGCCACGCCGGTCTGCCGTCCGCCCGCACCGGCCCGTCCCCCGCCCGTCCCCGCCGGCGTTCCGGCGGCGCCGCCCGAGCCGATCGTCCCGCCGGTGGCGCCGCCCGCCGCGCCGGAGGTGGCCCCACCGGTCGCGGTGGCGCCGCCCGAGGCGGTGCCTCCCGAGCCCGTGCCCGGACTGCCGCCCGTGGCCTCCGGGGTGCTAGACGGCGTCCCACACCCGCCGAGCAGCACAACGGCCGGCAGGGCCTTCAGAACCAGCGAGCGGGCACCGTGGAACATCGATCCTCCTGTGGGCGAGGCGACCGTTGCCGCCATCAGGTAAGGGAGTCCTTCGGCGGCTCCGTACATCACCTTTTTGGTGCGGCCGGACGGAGTGACGCGAGACAGCGTGACCGGACCGACCCGCCCAGCACGTCGGGCACGTGGACCGACGGATCGTCACGCGCGTCGTCCGGCAGGTCGGGCGCGGTGCCGCGGTTGGTCTCGCCGAGGCGCCCTTCGGCCGAGATCAGAACGCGATTTCGGACTGGAGCTTGATGACGTTTTCGTCGGGCTGCTTGCCCGAGTAGGCCGGCTGCTGCTGAAGAACGCTGCTGCCCTGGACCAGCGACCCGCCCCACGGCCAGTACGCGTTCAGCACGATCTTGTCGCCGTAGATGTAGCGGGAGTACTGCAGGTACATCCGCTCGCTGGACAGGAAATGCGACGCGAACTGCAGGCGCGCCGTGACGGCCGCGAACGTGTAACCCCCCTCGCCGACGTTGTAGTTGACGATGTCCCCGCGGAGCATGAAGCCGACCCACTCCGCGAGCTGCAGGTTGGCGTCCGCGCCGTACTTGAATTGCTTGATCGTGCTTTGCGGCGCGACCGCACCCTGTGCCGACGCGCTGGCCGGCAAGTCGAGGCTGGCGTCCACGTAGAGGCCGAAAATGCTCACCGACAGGTCGGGCAGCATGCTGCCGCGCGTTTTGCCGAGCACGCCGGAGAGCGAGTTTTCGTACAGGAAGCCGAAGTTGAACAACGAGCCGCTGCCGGACGAAGCGTCCGTGTTCCCGGTCCAGGCCAGGTAGTTTTGGGCGACCCCGAGACCGCCCAGCCCGTGCATGACCTCGGTACCGGAAGCGAGCGCCCACCCGTTCCGGACGGAGATGAACGACGGCGACAGCCAGAAATGACCGGCGAACGGCACGTTCACGTGAATCTCGCCGCCCAGGACCGAGATGTGCGCCTCTGACGCCGGGGTGTAGCTCTTCGGGCCCATGACGGTGTCTGGGATGAGGCTCGGATCAGCGGTCCACTGCGTGCTGAAGTGCAGGTCGGCGTCGACGAACGTCTTGTAGATGACCTCCAGATTCTCCCAGGTCATGAGGTCGATGTTCGTCTGACCGGCATAGAGAGGGTTGCCCTGGATGCTGAAGTTGTACGCGCCGTCGCGGGAGGTCCCGAAACCTTCCACGAGAGCGACGGTCAGGTCCGGCGACAGTGGAACGGTGAGCTTCGCTTGCTCGCCGATCTGGCGGTAGCGGCCCAGCGTGTACGTGTCGTACTTCTCGAAATAGCCGAATCTCGGCCACCAGGCGCCCATCGTCACCGCGATGTTCGGCGAGATGGTGTCGGTCATCTTGAAGTCGGTGTCGAGCGTCAGGTACGCCATGCCGGGCGCCCATGCCGCGTCGGGGTTCCGGAAGCCGACGCCCTGGTACCAGTACCCCATCCAGGCGAGCGCCGCGTCGACGTGCTTCTTCTTCTCGTGCACGAAGAGCTCGGCCCAGTCCTGCTCTTGCAGGCGCGTGTAGGCGAAGCTGTAGTAGTTCCAGTCGAAGACCCGGTTGGGCGCATAGGCCACCTGGGTCTTCGACGGACCGTTCGGATCGTCCGGGCTCGGACGCGAGCTGATCCCCAACGACACCGGCGCACGGAAGTAGCCGTGAACCTCCGTGTGCCACCCTTCCGGTTCGGGCTGGTGCTTCTCCTCCGGCGGAACGAACGGAGGTGGCGTCACCGTCTCGGGCAGCGGCTGCGCGCGGGGCGGCTCCGCCGCCTGACGTTCGGTCGGAGATTCAGCGGATTCGCCAGCCGCGGCGGGCGCCTCTTCTTGCGCCGCGGCTGAAACGGAGAGCAGGCACAACCCAAACGCCAGCGACCTCGACAGTCCTCGCACCATCGGTATCGGTTCCTTTGTCGTGAGCTACGTGAGCGGGGCCGAGCTTATTTGCCGTAGCCGGCGGCTGCAATGTTGGCGTGGACGGCCTGCAGCGTGGCCAGCGAAGCCGCGCCGCTGGCCATGACGCCTTCGAAGAACTGTCCGCCATTGTCGTCGCTGTTGTCGCCGCCGATCCCCAGAATGATCGACCCCTGCTTCTTCATGGGAATGTAGCCGGTTCGCCCGGGCGGATACGGGCGCGGTCCGTCGTAGAGGGTTTGCAGGTTGGTGGTGGTCGCGTCGCCACCGTACAGCGCGAATCGGCCGTTCCCGTTGTTCTTCTCTCTGGTGTCACCAACCACAAAGGCGGTTACGTAGTCGTACTTCAGAGCGACGTTGCCCGGAATATTCTGGTCGGAATTGTTCGCCCAACCGGCGTACAGGCCGTTTTCAAGGTCGGCCATGACCCACGGGCCGGTACGCCCGCCGGGGGTGCCGGTGCCCCAAACGACGCCGGCGCCGAAATAGACAGCTTCCATCGTTCCGTTGCCGTCGTCGTGTGAGTCGGTCTCCCCGTTGCCGTAGTCGAAGCAGCAACCGTTGTACAGACCCTTTTGGCTGGTGACCATGTACTCGGTCTCGGGCTGGTCACCGGTGGCGGTTCCCTTGGGCGTCACGACGCCACACCCGGTGCAGCCGGCGCGATACCCCATCGTCGAGCCGTGCTTGAAGTACATGCCGTAGACCGAGTGGCCGTTCAGCTTGGTCGGGAGATCGGTCGCGACGACCGGGTTGTCGGGGCTGTTCTTCGCGCCCCCGGCCGGGGCGGGCTTGAGATCGTTCTTCATCGGCGACTGGTCGTAGACGATCGAGATGGTGCAGTTTCCGCCGGCGCAGAACGTGTCCTGAGTGGCGGCGTCCGCGTAACCGCCGACGCTGCCGATGTCCTTGACGTTGCCGCCCGGGCACGAGTTCGGCCCGGGAGCAGAGGCCCCCTTGCAGACCTGGTAGAGAGGCCCGGTGTAGTTCGGGTAGATGACGCGAACGGTGCTGTGGGCCGCCACGCAGGCGTTCCCGGCGGCCGCCAGAATGCTGCAGGGCGTGGCCCCCGTGGCCACCGAGCCGCCCGCGCCCGTCGCGCTGGAGCCCGCCGCGCCGCCCGTGCCGGGGCCCGAACCGGCCGTGCCTCGGCCGCCCGTGCCCGTCGTGCCCATGCCGCCCGTGCCCGTGTTCCCCACGCCGCCCGTGCCCGTCGGCGCGACCCCGCCGGTGCCCGTCGGCGTGACGCCGCCGGTGCCCGTCGTGCCCGTGCCGCCGGTGCCGGTGGTGCTCCCGCCCGTGCCCGTCGTTTCCGCGCCGCCCGTGCCGGTGGTGCTCCCGCCGGTGCCCGTCGAACCGCCAGAGCCGGTCGTCTGGCCACTTCCGCCGGTGCCACCGCTGCCCCCGGAAGAGAACGACGTGCAGGACAGGGCTGCCGCGCCAGCCAGCAGCGCAAGCGAAACGATGAGGCGAGTCTCCTTCATTGGACCTTCTCCGGGAAAGGGGGGGGCAGAACGAGAGGTTAAGGGTTGGATATCCGACAATTGCTGACGGGCCCTACATGATTTGCGAAGACCGCCTGTGTTTTGTTACGTTTTGTTACAGGTCGGTCGGTGTGTGGCTCAGTGCGCCGGAAGGCCGTGCCCTGGGCCGACGATCTCCCTCATCGCGGCAGCCACCACGAACGGGCCCACGTTCTGGTCAGGGGTATGGCACCCGAGGCAAACGGTTGGAGCGACGGCGCGGGACGTTCCGGCGCGCTTGTCGGCCGACGCGACGTGCGCGACCGACGGTCCGTGGCAGTCCTCGCAACCGACGTTCTGGAACTGGGCGGCCGATTCGAAGTTTTGCGCCCCACCCGGCAGAAGAAACCCGGTGAAGTGGCAGCCCATACAGGCCGGATCTCGGCTCTTGCCGGCCTTTTCCAGCGTCGAGAAGGCGTGCGCGTGATCGGTCGTCTGCCACTGGGCGGCCTCGGGCGCGTGGCAGCCGCTGCACAGGGCGGTCGAACCGAACGTCCAGTTCTCGCCGTAGGTCGAGATCCCGGCCGCCTTCATCGCGGCGACGCTTTCGCGGAAGGTCGCGGCGATCGGCCCGCTGGCGACCCGCACCAGCATGTAAACGCCCCGCTGCTCCGGGACGTCCGCGCCGACGGGTAGAAGATGATTCTCCAGCTGCGGTGGGCCGCCCCCGCCGGCGCGAACGTCGACGCGCCCCAGGTCCACCCCGCGCGGGCTCGCCCGGACGATGCGCGGCGGGGCCGGCTCTCCGCCGTGGCCGAGCACGACGAGGTCCACGCCCGCAGCGGCCGCGATCTCCCGGGCCCGGTCCGATCCGCCGGCGACGTGGAACAGCCCGACGATCACGCGCGCGCCCTGCCCGCGCAGGGACTGAACGGCGGCGCGCGCGGCCACGACGGCGTCGGTGACGGCCACGCCGGGCGGCGCCGCCCACCCCTGGGGCGGCGGCTCGAGCAAACCCAGCAGCCCCACGGCGATCTCGCCGGCGCGCACGAGCCGAGACGCCGGGAAGACCGGCTGACCGTCGGGGCCCACGATGTTCGCCGCGACGATAGGGACCTTCGCCTCCTCGCACAGCGCGCGCCACTTCGCCGCGCCCAGGGCCAGATCGCGCTCGCCGACGGTGATCGCGTCGACGCCCATGCGCCGGTAGGCCCGCAACGCGAGCCGTGCCCGCGCTTCCCGGGCGGCCCCGTCGACCAGACCGGGGTCGTCCTCGGCGGCGGGCGCGAGGTCGCCCGCATCGACCTGCACCAGCGCGGGCGCCGAGAGGCGCAAGCGATCCACGGCGGTGGCCCGCCGGGCGAGCCCACCGGCGGCGTGGGCCGGCGACGCCACCGCCCCGCGCAGGTCCCCCATGTAGACGATCGTCAGGTCGGGCGGGCCGGCCGGCGCCGGACGGCTGCGCGCGCAGCCGAGCGCGGCGACCAGGAGGCAGGCGGCGCGGCGTCGCCACATGCGCGACATCCTACGCGCGCCGCGCGCCGCCGACCTCAACAACCCCCGGTCCGACCGGCGTCGGGCGTGGGCGCTCGACCCGGAGTGCGCGTTTCCCCCACATCGCGCACCTGCGCGCCGGCGGTGCGCATTTTGAAAAATTCCTTCACAATAAGTGCCCGCTCCCGAGAGTTCAGGATCGACGGCGAGGTGGGCCTTGGCCCAGAGAGTCAGAAGGTCGCATCAGTGGCGCGCCCTTTCAGACCAGCTCCGAAACGCCGTCGTTGCCGCCCCGACTCCAGATCTCGGAGAACCACGATGAACAAGCCGTCTCTCCCTCACCCCGCCGCACCTCCCGCGAGAAGGAAGCTCGTGGCGGCCTGTGCGCTGGCACTGGCGGTCGGGTGCGTCGGGAAAATTGGGACGTCGCCCCCGGGCGCGCGGAACGCCACCGGGGATCCGTCCGGCTCCGGCGGCAGCGGATCGACCGACCCGGGCACGGGCGGGTCGCCCGCGAAGCCCGTGGACGTCGGGACGATCGTCGTCAATCCGCCGCCGTTCAACCCGGCGCCGGCCATGCTGCGGCGGCTGACCCGCACGCAGTTCCGCAACGCGCTGAAGGACGTCTTCGGTTACACGGTCGACATCAACACGCTGGACACCGACAGCTGGGACGCGAACATGGCCACCGTCGGCGCCGCGGTCGTCGTCACCTCGGACCAGGGCGCCGAGCAATACAACACGGCGGTCGAGAACGCCGTGAACACCGTGTTCTCGGATTCGACGAAGCGGGCCCAGTTCATGGGCTGCACGCCGACGGGCCAGAGCACCGACGCCTGCTTGCGCGGCTACATCCAGAAGCTGGGGCTCCGCGCCTGGCGCCGTCCCCTGACCAGCGCCGAGCTCGACCAGTTCGGAACGCTGTCCGCCAGCGCGACGACGACGCTGGGCAGTGCGGTCGAGGGCGCGCGCTGGGCGACCGTCGCGCTGTTCGAGTCCCCGAACTTCCTCTATCGCCCGGAGCTGGGCGCCCCGGCGGCCAACGGGGCGATGCGCTTCACCGGCTACGAGATGGCCGGCCGGCTGTCGTTCCTCATCTGGAACAGCCTGCCCGACCAGACGCTGATGGACGACGCCGCCAGCGGGATGCTGGCGACCGCCGACGGGATTCGCGCCGAGGCGACGCGCATGCTGGGAACGGCCGCCGGGCGTGAATCGGTGGGCAACTTCGCCGAGGAGTACCTGCGCCTGGATCGCATCGCGACCCAGCCCAAGGACCCGTCGTTTGCCGACGCGTACACGCCCAGCCTTCAGACGGCGATGGTGCGGGACATCCGCGACACGTTCGCCTCGGTGGTGTTCGACGATCAATCCAGCGTGATGGACGTCTTCACGACGACCAAGGTCGTCGTGAACTCGGATCTCGCCAAGCTCTACGGCATGGACACCACGGGGCTCACGTCGACGACGTTCCAGACCAAGTCGTTGCCGGCGGACGGGCCGCGCTCCGGACTGCTGAGCAAGGCCGGCCTGCTGTCCGAGTTCGCCAACCAGCAGTTCGGGTCGCCCACCCTGCGCGGCAAGTTCATGCGCGAGTCGCTGATGTGCCTCACGGTCCCGCCGCCGCCGAAGGGCGTGAACCAGGGCGCCGTCGACCAGCCGACCGACACGCCGATGACCCGGCGGCAGCGGCTGGAGCAGCACCGCAAGGACCCGTCGTGCGCGGGATGCCACTCGCTGATGGATCCGCTGGGGCTGCCGCTGGAGAGCTTCGACGCGATCGGGAAGTACCGGACGACCGACAACGGCTTGCCGGTCGACCCCAGCGGCTCGTTCGACGGACAGGCCGTCGCCGACTCGCGCGGCCTGGGCACCGTCGTCAGCCAGAGCGCGACCGTCGCGCAGTGCCTGGTGCGCAAGTACTACCAGTATGCGGTCGGCCACGCCGAGCGCGACGTCGACGGCAGCGTGCTCAACACGGTCGCCACGGCGTTCAAGGCGTCGGGATTCAAGATGCGCGATTTGATCCTGGCCGTCGTCACCAACGACGCGTTCTCCACCGTCACGCCGCAACCCTAGCCCGCAACCCCTGCTTCACCCCAGATCGAACGGTACACCCAATGGTCAAAAAGACTTTGGATCGACGAACGGTTCTCAAAGGCGTGCTGGCGACAGGCGCCACGGTGAGCATCCCGTTGCCGCTGATGGAGATCATGCTGAACTCGAACGGGACGGCGTACGCCCAGACGGCCACGCCCGTCCCGCCGCTGTTCGTGCTGTGGTTCTTCGGCAACGGGTCGCTGCCGGGCGTCTGGAAGCCGACGAACACGGGGACGGGATCGAACTGGGAGCTCAGCTCGCAGCTGCAGCCCCTGTCGGCCGTGAAGTCGTACCTGACCGTCATCAGCGGGCTGACGAACCAGCTGGTCGTCGGCGGCAACGAGCACCCCTCCGGTTCGGCCGGCGCCACCACGGGCGCGCCGCTGAACGGCAACGCGGTCACTGCCGCGTCGATCGATCAGGTCGTCGCCAACCTGATCGGCGCCGGCGCGCCGTTCAAGTCGATCGAGGTCGGCGTCACGCCGGCCACGCCGAACGGCCCGCAG
Source organism: uncultured Myxococcales bacterium (assembly GCA_964589215.1). Lineage (GTDB taxonomy): Bacteria > Myxococcota_A > Polyangia > Fen-1088 > Fen-1088 > JADGRB01. Next base: position 9,105 of record CAZPUH010000476.1, read on the forward strand.
GACTCGCTGGCCACGGTGTCGCACAAGGGGCCGAACGCCAAGAACGTGCCCGACTACGATCCGAAGTCGGTCTTCACGCGTCTCTTCATGGGGACGAGCGGTGGCACCGGCACGGGCGGCGGCAGCGGCGCCGGCGGCATGGGCGGTGGCAGCGGCGTCAGCCAGGCCACGAAGCTGGCCAACGTGCGCAAGAGCGTCCTCGACGCGATCTTGAACGACGGCGCCAACCTGCAGAAGAGGCTGGGGAGCGCCGACAAGCAGCGGCTGCAGCAGCACCTGGACTCGATCCGCGCCATCGAGATGCGCCTCATGACCAGCACCTCGACGACGGGCGCGGGCGGGATGGGCGGCGGCAGCGGCACCGTGAACCCGCCGCCGACCATCTGCGCCAGCCCGACGGCGCCGACCGGCGGCAAGGACACCAACAGCGAGGCGCCGCCCGCCACGAACAGCGCCATGTGCGACCTGTCGATGCTGGCGCTGGCGTGCGACCGGACGCGCGTCCTGTCGTTCGTGTTTTCGCTGCCGGCGGCGCACGTCTATTACCGCCACCTCGGCACGAACATGAACGCCGATTTCCACGACACGATCTGCCACGGCGATCCAGGCGATCAGTCGAACCAGCCGCGCGTCGACACCGGCGTCCACTACGTGATGACCTGCCTGAACGAGTTCCTCACCAAGATGCAGGCCACGTCGCACGGGGCGTCGAACCTGCTCGACCAGTCGCTGGTGCTGGTCACCTCGGACACGGCCTGGGGCAAGATCCACACGAACACGGAGTGGCCGGTGCTGCTGGCGGGCAAGGCGGGCGGCAAGCTGCAGGGCGACGGGCACTACAACTTTCCGGGCGGCAACCTCAGCAAGGCTTTGCTGACCACCGCGCAGATCATGGGGTCGACGCAGACCAGCTTCGGGTCGGGCGCCGGCGCGGTCACGTCGCCGCTGACCGGCATCGGCATCAAGAGCTGACCGCGGTCAGGGGCGCCGGGCCGCGAAGGTCAGGACGCTCTCGATCAAGCCGCGCCCCGTGAGCGGCGAAACGAAGTGCGGCTGGGCGGACGTCTCCCAGCCCTCGATGGCGAAGCCGAGGTCGCCCGCCAGGTCGAAGATCTCCTGGCGCGCGTACCAGCGCGCGATGGGGAGCATGTCGGGCCGGTAGATGAGCGGGCCGTGGTTGATCCAGCGGCCGCCCGGGACCAGCAGTCGGTGGATGCGCCGGACCAGCGCCGGCAGATCGGTGGGGACCTGGTCGATGAACCACGGCGTGACGACGGTGTCGAACGCTTCGGGGGCGAACGGCGGCTCCGTCCCGTTCGCCAGGAACAGGTGGAAGGCGTCGGGCGCCAGCGGCCCGGCCGGCGCCGCCAACGTCCAGCGCCGCCCGACGGGATCGATCTCGGGCGCGTTCACGCTGGATTCGGTGAGGCTGACCCGCGCGCCGCGGACGACCGCCTCCGCCACGACCAGCAGGTAGGGGTCGATGTCGACGGCGGCGGTCTCCGTGCCGCCGGCGCGCGTGTGAAGGTCGTAGGCCAGTCGACAGCCGCCCGCGCCCAGCACCAGCGTGCGGCCCAGCGCCCGCCCGCCACTGACCTTCTGGATGGCGGCCAGCGAGCGCTCGTTCTCCGGATCCGCGCCGTCCGCCCAGGCCCAGTCGCGGAAGAGGCAGGTGATGTAGTCGGTCGCGCCGCGCGGCAGGCCCACGTTCTCGTCGGGCGGCAGCGGTCCGCCCAGCGCCGGCCCCAGGATCTCCGCGATGTCGGCGACCTGATCGGCGACGGACCGGGCCAGCGCCCGCAGGCGCGTGGCGGTCGCGCCGCCGGTGCTCGCCTCGGCCGCTTGCCCCTCGAGGGCGCGGGTCGTCTCGCGCCCCTGGTGAACGATGAGGCCCAGCTGCTTTCGCCAGTGGTCGACGTGGGCGCCCGGGTTCGGCAGCAGGACGCGGGCGCTGGCCAGCTGCGGGTACGCCTGTCCGCACGACGTGCAAGCGAACGCGCCGTCCAGCGGGCTCTCGCACTGCGGGCAAACCACGCGCTCCCCAAGGGCCCCACGGGCGGCGAAGGCCATCCCCGCCAGACTGGCCCCATGCCCGCGCGCGGGTCAAGCGCGACGGTCGGCCGGCAAGAATCTCGACGACGGCGACGTCGTCCGCGCGCAGCGAGTCCGTTCAGGGCGTGACGAAGCGGCGCACGAAGGCCAGCGCCGTCTCGGCGACCGCGCGCCAGCCGCTGTCGATCGTCAGCGAGTGCCCGCGACCGGGGATCTCGACGATCTCGGTCACGCCCGGGTTCGCCTTCTGCTGCTTGAACGACGCGTTGGCGATCGACCAGGGCACCGTGTGGTCCTTCTGCCCCGAGATGATGAGCAGCGGCCCTCGCTCCGGGTTGTCGGTGTCGACCTTGGCCTCGGTCCAGGGATTGAGGTTGGCGGCGGCCGCCTGGAACAGCGGCGCGCCGGAAGCGGGCACGGCGAACGTCTTGTAGAGCTCCTCGGCCTCGTCCTCCGGCAGGGCGTTGGCGAAAGCGTAACGAAACTGATCGTAGGTCAGCGGGATGGCGCGCTTCCGGTTCGCGGGGTTCCCCAGCACGGGCCAGGCGGACTTCAACGCCGACAGCGGCAGCGGCAGCACGCCGCGGAAGGGGGCGGGATCGATGGCCACCGTCGCCGTCGAGAGGCCCCGGCCCGCCAGGATCTGGGCCAGCAGACCGCCGAACGAATGCCCCAGGATCACCGGCCGCCGGGCCAGCTTGCCCACGATCGCGGCGTAGTGATCCGCCACCTGTCCGATGGTCTTGTGGGCCATCACCTCCGGATGCGCGTTCGCCTCGGCGACGGTCTCCGGGTCGTCGGGCCAGCCCGGTGTCAAGGCCGTGAAGCCGGCCTCCTCGAACAGGCGTGCCCAGGGATCCCAGCTGGTGGGCAGCAGCCACAGGCCGTGAATGAACACCACCGGCGTTCGGCCGGTCTCGTTCGCGCGGTTGACGTCGTTCGCGTCGTTCTCCGAAATGCTGGCCGCTGCAGGCTTGTCGGTCGCCATCGTGCCCTCCCTGCGGCCGGGCTTCGGCCGCGGGAGGAGCATGGGATCGCCGCGGAGGTCGGGCACGGACTGATTGGGCGGCCGCCCAGTTTGCAGCAAAGGCTGATGTCCGCGCTCCGGCGCCCGGACCGGGCCCGGAGGTTGACGTCCGGCGGCCACGGTTCAGAATCTCGGCCCGACATGAAGCCGCACGTCATCTGCCACATGATGGTCTCGCTGGACGGCCGCATCCATCCCAGCCGCTGGACGGAGGGCCCCGAGGGTGACCGCAAAGACTGGACGACCCTGTACGAGGACGTGCACGGCAAGCTGGCCGGCGACGCGTGGCTCGTGGGCCGGGTGACGATGGCCGAGATGAGCAAGGCGACGCCGCATCCGCCGGCCAGCCCCGGCCGCGTGCAGCGGCCCCACCACTTCGCGCGGCGCGACGCGGGCACGTACGCGATCGCGTTCGACAGGACGGGCAAGCTTCACTTCAACAAGCCCGACGTCGGCGGCGATCACGTGGTCGTCCTGCTGGGCCCCGGCGTGTCGGACGCGCACCTCGCCGAGCTGGCAGCGGACGGCGTGTCCTACGTGGTCGCGCCCGACGAGGCGATGGCGCCGCGCCCGCTGTTCGAGCTGCTGGGGCGCGAGCTGGGAATCAAGCGCCTGCTGGTCGAGGGCGGCGGCAACGTCAACGGCTCGATGATGGCGGCGGGCGTGGTCGACGAGCTCAGCTTGCTCGTCGCGCCGGCGCTGGACGGGGCCCTCGGCGTCACGGGTGTCTTCGAGGTGCCGGCGCCGACCGGGCTCAAGGGCAAGGTCACGCTGCGCCTGACGTCGAGCGAGACCCTCGCCCACGGCGTCGTCCACCTTCGCTACGCCGTCCAGCCCGTAGCGAGCCCGTCGTGAGCGAGCCGCGGGCGCTTCCGTGAACCGCTAGAACTGTGAGAGGAACGGCCAGACTTCGGCGGGCATCCAGGATGCCGACTTGCCCGAGTCGGTGGGCGAGGCGGTGTGCGGGCCGTCGAACGAGCACCAGATGACCGGGTCGGCGGCAGGGCAGCCCTTGTAGGGCGTGCACACGTGCGAGCCGGTCTGCGCGGTCGGCAGCGTGTCGATCGTGCACCCGTCCCACTTCGCGAACGCGTCGGTCTGCGTGGCCTGGGAATTGCCGCTGACGTCGTGCAGGCCCAGCGAGCCGAGATACGGGATCGGCTGGCAGGTGGAGGGCGCCGCCAGGCCGCCGCGCGAGTGCCCGACCGCGGCGCGGAACACGCCGGGGCGCCCGCAGGCGAGCGTGGCGATCATGGCGCCGCCCTGGCTGAAGCCCTCGAGCTCGACGCGCGACGTGTCGATGCACAGGTCGGCCTCGACCGTCTTGAGGATCTCGTCGACGAACATGAGGTCGGTGGTCGCGTCCCAGATCCCGCCGTTGGCCGAGGGGGCGATGAAGATCGTCGTGTTGCCCGACAGATCGAAGAGGCCAAAGTACGACGGCGCGAGATCGGTGTCCTTGCCGCCGGCGCCGTGGAAATCGAGGATGAGGCGGTACGGCTTCGTGTTGTCGTAGTTGCTGGGCCAGCGGATCAGGAACTGCCGGCTGGTCCCGGAGATTGTGAGCGTGTTCTGGTTCGCGGCTGACGTCGGGCTGTTCTTCAGCGTGGGCGTCTTGCCGCAGCCGGCGCTGGGGACGGCGCCCGTCGCGCCGCCGCCG
>CAZPUH010000477.1:0-4128 GCA_964589215.1 uncultured Myxococcales bacterium
GAGGCCCGCGCCGCGCGGGACGCCCAGGGCTCGCGCGCCTGGCCCGCGGCGCTGGCCGCCGGCGACTTCGCGACGATCGTGCAGGAGGCCAGCCGCGATCTGGACGGCGTCCTGCGGACGGCCCGGTCCGACGAGCTGGCCGCGCTGGCGGACGCCGCCCGGTACCAGCGCCGGGACGATCTGGCGCGCCGGGCGCTGACGGCGCAACGCCAGCGCTTTCCCCGGTCGCCGCGCGCGGTCGACGCCGCGTTCTTCCTGGGCCGGCTCGACGAGAACGGGGGTGGCGGCCTGATCCGCGCGCTGCGCTGGTACGATCGCTACCTGGAAGAGGCGCCCACCGGCTCCTACGCCGCCGAGGCGCTGGGGCGCCGGATGATCGCGCTGCGCGAGCTGTACGGAAGCGCGTCCGCGCGGCCCGTGGCCGAGCTCTACGTGCGCCGCTTTCCGCGCGGCAGCTATGCCGGCGCCGCCCACGCGCTGCTGGGCGACACACCCGCCGCAGCCCCGTGAAGATGGGTCGCCTCGCGGCGGTCGCGGCCGCCCTGCTGGCAACCTCCGGGACCGCCTCCGCGGCGGTCCCCGCGCCGTTGCCGCGCGTCGTCCTCGTCCGTCCCGCGGCGGCGCCCGCCTCGGTGTCCGAGGCGCTGGTGCGCTTGCGCGGCGAGCTGATCGGCGCCGGCTTCGACGCCGACGTCCTGGACCTCCCGCTGGGCGCCGACGTGCGCGCGTCGCTGGAGAAGTTCGCGCCGCCTGCCGCGAGCGCGAGCTCTGCGAACGCCGGCCCGGCGAGTGGAAAATCCGCGACGGCGCTGGTGGCGGTCGTCGCCAGCGCCGACCCGGGCAGCGCGGAGCTGTGGGTCATCGACCGCGTGACCGGCAAGACCGTGGTCCGCCGCGTGAACGCCGCGGCGAGCGATCCGGCGCGCGTCGCGGAGATCCTGGCCGTGCGCGCCGTCGAGCTGCTGCGGGCGAGCTTCCTCGAGCTGGCCATCACGCCCGCCTCGGAGGCGGCGGCCCCTGGACCCCCGGCGCCGCCAGCCGTCGAACGCTGGGCCACCGCCCCGCTGGACGCGCGTGACTGGACGTGGGCGATCGAGGCCGGCGGCGCGACCGCGCTGGCCGTGAGCGGCCCCTGGAACGCCTTCCTGCCCGTCGCGCGGGTCGAACGCGCGCTCGGCCGCCGCGCGTGCATCCGCGTCGGATTCGCGGGGCTCGGAACGGCGAGCCGCGTGTCCACGCCGAACGGGTCCGCCGACCTGTCGCAGACCGTCTTCGTTGCCGAGACGCTGCTGCGGTTCCGGCGCGGGCACCGGCTGGAGCCGCTGATCTCGGCCGGCGCCGGCGCGCTGCGACTGGACGTCGACGCCCATCCCGGCGAGCCGTATCAGGCGGCGGGCGGCGCGCGCTGGGGGGCGGCGGGCGACATGGGCGTCGGCGTTCGCATCCCACTGGACGGGCGCCGGTTCGAGCTGGGGGCCGAAGCGCACGCCGTCTTCGCCCAGCCGTTTCCGACGGCCCAGTATTTCGGGCACGAGATCGCGCGCGTCGGACGTCCCACGCTGCTGGCCACCATGACGCTTCTGGGGGGGCTGTGATCCGCCGGCGCGTGGCGATGGCGCTGTTTTCGACCGCGGTCGGTTGCTCGGCAGCACCGATCGAGGTCGCGACGCTGGGGCAGAGCGCGCTGACGAACGGGCTGGTCGCCCACTGGGCGTTCGACGAGGGGACCGGCGCGGTCGCCTCCGACGGGTCGGGCAACGGTCACAACGGCGCGCTGCAGGGGCCCGCCTGGTCCTGGACGGCGCCCGGCCGTTTCGGCTCCTCGATTCACCTGTCGGGCGCGGACGTGGTGGCGGTGCCGGGATTCCCGGCCGCCACCTCCAGCTACACGGTCAGCGCCTGGGTGTTCATCGCCTCCAGCGAGCTGGGGGCCCCCGTCGCGAACCTGCTCAGCACGGAGGTGAGCGGCGGGGGGTGGGCTCTGTACACGGTGGCGGGCAACGGAGGGCCGCCGATGTACGCGTTTCGCTACGCCGTCAACGGGCCGCAGGTCTTCTGGAACGCGTTCTGCGCCTGCCTGGTCCCCGACGTCTGGACGCACGTGGCCGCGGTGGTGGACGGCGAAGCGGACACGTTGCAGCTGTACGTGGGCGCGGAGCCGCCGGTCGCGATGCCGGTCACGACGGGCATCCTGACCGGGAGCACGACGCTGAACATCGGTCGCTCGGCGCTGATGCAGCCGGGTGCGGCGTTTCCGTTCCTGGGGGCGCTGGACGACGTCGCCATTTACAACCGGGCGCTGGGGGCGGAGGAGGTCGCGGCGCTGGGGGCGGCGGCGGCGCCCAATCCGCGGTGACGGGGACGAGGACGAGGACGAGGACGGGTCAGAGGGAGGGGAAGAGGGAGAAGAAGTTGCGGAGGTGGTCTTTGCGGGGTTCGGGGAGGTAGTCGAAGTTCGCGCCGCGGTCGACGACCTCCCAGAAGTCCTTGGCGGTGACGGCCAGCATCTCGTCGCGAATCGAGCGCAGCCGCTCAGGCGATTCGGCCGCCATGTCGTCGAAGATCGCCTGCGCGCGCGCGGATTCGCCCGCCGACAGGTAGTACGACGCCAGCTTGGCTTGCGCCTTGCGCACGCCGCGCAGCGCCCGCTCTTCGTCGGGCGTCTCGGGGGCGTCGTCGATCTGCAGGAAGATCTCCAGCAGACGATCCTGGCAGTCGGCCTGGTGCACGCTGGCGGCCTCGCACAGCGCGCAGAGATCGTAGGCGGCGGTCTCGGTCACGAAGCCCAGGCCGTTACCGTGGGCCAGTCGGTCGTAGTACTTGAAGTGAGCGGCAACCTCGACCAGGGTCGTGCTGGACCAGCGGTCGTGGTCCCGGGGCGCGGCCAGCAGCGTCTCGGCCAGCTGCCGGTACTGATTGAGGACGTTGTAGGCGGTGCGCACGTCGCGCGCGTTCAGGGCGGCGCGCAGGTACGTGTTCATGAACTTCACCACCATCGCGAACACGTCGCGGTTGCCCGCCGCCAGCGCCGCCTCGCCCACGTAGCGCGTGTCGATGGTGACCACGTGCGCCATCTCGGGGACGCTGGACAGAGCCGCGCCGAAGACCTCCCGCACCTGCCGCAAACCCTTCCACTCCATCCAGGTGCGGTTGCGCGCCAGCTCTTGCAACGAGTCGGCGGCCAGCGCGACGAAATCCGGGTCCGCCCGCAAAGCCGCGCCGATCTCGAACCACCGGGCGTCCAGCGTCTCCTTGCGGGTCTGGTAGTCGACCAGCAGGCGGCGCAGCGCGGCCGACGCGTCCGAGGCGATCACCTTGTCCTTCTGCCCCATCGCGTTCACCGCGATGTCGGCCAGGTGGGCGAGCCCGCTGACGGCTTGTGCCTGCCGTTCGGTGAAGCTGCGCCGCCGCGCGCCGGCGTCGGCCGCGGTGGCCCGGTCCAGCGTCTGCTGGCCGATGCGCGCGATCACCTTCTCGGGGTCCAGGAAGTCGAACACGTAGGCGAAATAGGGGACCAGCAGCAGCAGGCTCGTCGACGACATGACGACGGTCAGCGTGACGGTCGCCTGCGGGACGTAGTCCGCGCGCACGACGAAGCTGACCCACACGGACTCGACGCACGCGACGACGAAGAAGCCCATCACGCCGATGTTGATGCGGTCGCGGAAGAACAGATCCGCCACGCGCGGCGTGTAGCGGGTCGCGGCCAGCTGCACGACGATCGACACGACGGTGATGGCGATGCCCAGCACGGACGCGATCACCTGGGACAGACTGCCGAGCGCGTTCTGCATCGTCTGCGCGTCGTAGTCGAAGAGCTGGCCGACGGGGCCGTCCTTGCGGTGCGCGGCCCCCGCGTCGATCAGGAAGTAGTCGATCAGCCAGAACGCGGCGAACAGCGCGACCGCGAACAGGGTCAGCCCGCCCAGGATCGCCAGCGACCGGTGCCGCGGCCGCGCCGTGGCCCGCCGCTGGGCGCCGGCGGCAGCACCGCTGACCGGACCGGCCTGGGGCGGCATGGAGGCGCATGTTACCCTAGAGGGATGCCTCCGAACGAGGCCGAGCTCCTTCTGGCCGTCGACGTCGGGAACACGAACGTGTCGCTCGGCCTGTATGCGCTGCCGCGCG
>CAZPUH010000478.1:0-1022 GCA_964589215.1 uncultured Myxococcales bacterium
CGCCCGACGGCACCAGCGGCCAGGCGGCGAACTCGGGTTCCACCAACAGCAACTACTGGTACAACGCCAACGGCGCGGACGTGGCGTTCACCGACGAGATCCTGAAGCAGGTCGAGGCCGACCTGTGCATCGACACGTCGCGGGTCGAGGCGGAGGGCTTCAGCATGGGCGGCGCCATGGTCAACACGCTGGCGTGCGCGCGTCCGGGCGTCTTCCGCGCCGTGGCGGCGCACTCCGCCGGGGGACAGCCTCTGGCCACGACCTGCCAGCCGATCCCGTACTTCGCCTCGCTGGGGTCTCAGGAGGCCGGGGGACAGACGTCGACCGCGGACACCTTCGCGAAGACGAACGGGTGCACGATCATGACCTTGCCGAAGCCTTCCACGGGCAGCCACGTCTGCTCGATGTACCCGGGCTGCTCGGACGGGCATCCCGTCCGCTGGTGCCCCTTCGACGGCGGCCACACGCCGTCCCCCAAGGACGCGGGGCAGAGCATGACCTGGATGCCGAAAGAGGTCTGGACCTTTTTGTCGCAGTACTGACCGCAGGACTGACGCTGGCGTCAGCCGCCGGGGACGCGGCTGCGCCCATGCGCCTCTTCCATCCGGATCTGCCGGATGTTCTCGCGGATCAGCGCGGCCATCGACTCGCACCTCAGGAACACGTCGGCACCGAAGTGTTCCGCCAGCTCCTGACGTAGTCGCACCACGTTCTCGGGCGGCGCGATGACGTCGACGTGCATCGCGTCCAGCAGGATGTCCATGCGCTGTTGCGAGACCGAGGCCCGCTGCAGCAGCAGCGTCCGCTCTTCGCGCTGGTACTGGTAGGCGGTCTTCAGATCCAGAAGGTTCGTCGTGAACTGCACCAGCGGGAGGTTCTCGCGGAAGAACTGCGGCAGGTAGAACGTGCGCCGCCCGTTGAACGACTGCTGGTCGAAGTCCATCGCGCGGATGCGCACCTGCCACCCCTCGAAGTCGGGCGTCAGCACGAACACGAAGTTGTAGCTGCGCATGTCGCCCAGC
>CAZPUH010000479.1:0-11878 GCA_964589215.1 uncultured Myxococcales bacterium
CCTGCGCCTGGGGCGCGCTGGTCTGGATGCCGTCGGTGTGCACGACGGTCTCGGCGATGAGGCCGTGGGCCCAGGTGAGCTGGCGCGGCTTGCCGCGCAGCATGACCCCGCTGGGGTACATCGACATCTCGAGCTCCGGCGTGACGAAGTACTCGAGCTTGGCGGGGACGTACCCGCGGAAGGCGTCGCCGCCGAACCAGAGCAGGATGCGCGTCGGCGCCGCCACCCACCACCCCGGCGTGCCGCGCTGGAAATCGAAGCCGTGGCGGTTCAGCACCTCGCAGATCTTGCGAGCGACGTCGTGGTAGCCGGCGGCCTCGGTGATCAGCGGAACGTTCGCCGTCTTGTGCCCGCGCACGATGGCCGCCAGGCGCATGAGCGGCACCGAGACGAACATGATCAGGAACGCGGCGGCGAGCCCGATGGTGATCGGGAACCCGCGCAAGATCCGCTTGGCGACGGATTCGTGCTTGGCGGGCGGCGGCGCCTTGGCCGCCACGGCCAGCCCGACGGCCACGGGGACGATGACGGCCAGCCCGGTCCACACCAGCCGCACGATCCAGGACGGCACCCAGTGCGGCAGCGGCACGAACGCCAGCATCAGCGCCGCGATCTTGGGGATGATGATCCCCACCAGCAGGATCGGCCACGCGACCGCGCCGCCCACGATGATCGACAGGAACGTCTGTTCCTTGGCGCTGGTCTGGCCGAACAGCGCGCGCACCGCCCAGCCGAAGATTGCGTTCAAGATCTTGCCGGCCGACTTGCTGATTGCGGCCAGAAGCGCCTGGATGACAGCCATGACCCAAAATTAGGCCTGGTTTTCTGCTTGGGTAGCTACCCAGCCGCGTCTGCTGCCGAGTTCACGCGGCGTGGCGGTGGCCGCGGGCCTTGCCGCGCTTGCGCGCCGGCGCAGCCTTGTGCGTCGTGGCGGCCTTGCTGCCAGCTGGCTGAGCGCCACGCCGCCCCTGAGCCAGGCTGGCCCGCAGGCGCTCCATGAGGTCGGTGATCTCGCCCGTCGGCGTCGCGGGCGCCAGCTCGCCCAGCCGAGGCACAGCCCCCTTGCGGGTCTTGGTCTTGATGATCGCCAGCAGGTTCTCGGTGTACTTGTCGTGATAGCGCTCCGGCTTCCAGGTGTCGGCGAACCCCTCGACCAGCTTGGCGGCCAGCTCCATCTCGTGGGCGTTCAGCGACTTGGCCGCCGGCAGATCCAGCTCGCGCGTGGCGACGACCTCGTGCGCGAAACGCAAGGTCGTGAACACCAGCGCGTCGTCGATGGGCGACACGGCCGCCAGGTGCTGCGACTGCCGCAGCACCACCTGCGCCACCGCCACCTTGCCCGACTTGCGCATCGTCTCGCGCAGCAGCGCGTAGGCGCGCTCGCCCCCCTTGGCCGGCACCAGGTAGTAGGGAGTCTCGAAGTAGCGGGCGTCGATCTCGCCGGCTTCGACGAAGGCCAGGATGTCGATCGTCTCGGACCGGTTCAACGCCGCCTGCTTGAAGTCGTCGGGCGTCAAGACGGCCATCTCGCCCTTCTTGACCTCGTAGCCCTTCACGATCTCGGACCAGGGGACGGGCTTCTTCTCGCGCTCGCAGATGCGTTCATAACGGATCGGCGAATCGTCCTTGGCGTGCAGCATGTGGAAGTGCGGGCGCTCGTCGCGCGACGCGCTCTGCAGCTTGACCGGAATGTTCACCAGCCCGAACGACATCACCCCGCTCCACAATGCGCGCGCCGCCATGACACAAACTTAAGGCGCGGGTCGAGCCGGTCCAGGCGCGCTGCTTGCTTGCCGCAGGCCCGACGTTAAATCTGAGATGTGCGGCGCGCGGGGCGGGCGCGAATCGGGACCAGCGGCTGGAACTACCCGCGCTGGCGGGGCGACTTCTACCCGAAGGGATTGGTTCATCGCCTGGAGCTGGCCTACATGGCGCAGCGCTTGCCCACCGTCGAGGTGAACGGCACCTTTTACGGGCTGACCCGGCCCAGCGCGTGCGCCGCGTGGCGCGCGGCCGTGCCCGACGACTTCGTGTTCGCCATCAAGGGGAGCCGCTTCATCACGCACATGCTGAAGCTGCGCAAGTACGAGACTCCGCTGGCCAACTTCTTCGCGTCCGGTCTGCTGCGGCTGGGCGGCGCGCTGGGGCCGATCCTGTGGCAGCTGCCGCCGCAGCTGCCGTTCGACGAGGAGCGCGCGCGCGCCTTCTTCGGCGCGGTGCCGCGAGACCTGGCTGCCGCCGAGCGCTGGGCGCGCCGCCATGACGCGCGCACGACCGGCCGCGCGGCGTTGCGAGCCGCGGGCGGCGCGACGGGGCCGATCCGCCACGCCGTCGAGATCCGGCATCCATCGTGGCTCACGGACCGCGCGCTCGAAACGCTGCGCGCGCTGGACGTCGCGCTGGTCGCGGCGGACACCGCCGGCAAATACCCGCTGTCGTACGAGCGCACGGCGGACTTCGCGTACGTACGCCTGCACGGTTCGGCGACGCTGTACGCCAGCCGGTACACCGACGCCGAGGTGGCCGCCTGGGCGCGACGCATCGAGGCCTGGACCTCGGCAGGCAGCGACGTCTACGTCTACTTCGACAACGACGCCCTGGGGCACGCCCCTCACGACGCCGTTCGCTTGCAGGCGGCGGTCGACGCGCTGGCGCCAGCTGCGGCCCGCCGCGATCCGGGCGTCAGTGCTTTGGCGCCACCGTGAGGTCGTTCTCGACGCGCATCACGCCGTCGGCCGACCGCGCGGCGTCCAGCACCTTCTGGCGCGCCTGCTCGTTGGGGACCGACCCGGTCAGCGTGACGACGCCGTTGTTGGTCGTGACCGACACGTCGGTGAACGACGACATCTGATTCTCCGCCAGCTTCCCCTTGATCTTGGCGGTGATGGCGCTGTCCGAGAACGTCTGCTTGATGCCGTTGCTGCCGACGTCCAGCTGGTTCTGCACGCCCACGACGCCCTTCACCATGGCCAGCTGCGCCGCGTGCTGCTTCTCGGCGTCGGTGTCGACCGTCCCCTTCAACGTCGCGATGCCGTTGTCGACGGTGACGTCGATCCGGTTGTTCTTGAGGTCGGCGTCCTTCTGCAGGCGCGCCTGAATCTGGGAAGCCTGGTTGAGCTCGCCCTTCCCCGAGAGCTGCTCCGCCCGGACCTCAGCCGCGCCGGCGGCCGCCAGGCCGAAAGCCGCAATCGCCAACATTCCTCTCACGCGTGTCATGTGGCCTCCTTGTCTCGCCTCGGACGAAACTCAGCTGCAATGTGTCCACTGCCGCCGATGTCGCAAGCTGACCAAGCTCGACCGTGCCCATGGGTGGGCTTCGTTTTTTCGGCCGGTTCATCGCCGCTGGCTTAAACTGAGGCGTTCAGCGTCACTGGCGACGCGGCCGAGGGAAGCTCTTGGAGATCGAGGTGACGCCGGAGCCGGGTGAACAGGCGCCCGAGGAGACAGCGACGCAAACGCCCGCCGAGCGGGCGCTGCGCGACACGCTTCGCGAGCTGCGCCACAAAGAGCAAACGCTGCAGCAGCGCGTGGTCGAGCTGGACCTGGCGGACGCGGCCCGCGTGCTACGCACCCAGTGGACCGAGCGCCTGACCGGCGTGACGGCCGCGATCGCCGAGGCGGTGACGGCCGAGCAGGTGTATCGGGCCGTCGTCGACCAGACCTCCGCCGCGCTGGGCGCCACGACCGCCGGACTGTGGCTGTTCCACGAGGCGGAGAACGTCGCGCGGCTTTGCCGCTCGGACGGCTACGACGAAGGCAAGTTGGGGCCGGTCGCCACGCTGACGATGCACGATCCGGCCCCCGTGCCGATCGTCGAGGCGATCCAGACCGGCGATCTGCTCTCGATCGCGACGCGTGCGGAGCTGCTAGCGCGATATCCCGAGGCGGCGCACGTGATGGCCGGCATCTCGGCGTGCGCGCTCGTCTGCCTGCCGCTGGCCACCCCGGGGCGACGCCTGGGCGCGCTGGCGCTGACGTTCGAGGAGCAGCACCAGCTGGACGACGCCGAGCGCAACTTCCTGTTGCTGGTCGGCCGCTACAGCGGGCAGGCGCTGGAGCGGCTGCGGCTGCTGGAAGAAGAGCGAGACAGCCGTGCGCGCGCCGAGCTGCTCTATCGCCTGGCCGCGGCCGTCATCGGCGCCGCCGAGGTCGAGGAGATCTTCGCGGCGACACTGGACGCCATCCTGCCGGCGCTGAAGACCGAACGCGCCGCCGTGCTGGTTTACGACGCCGAGGGGGTGATGCGGTTCCGCGCCTGGCGTGGCCTGTCCGACGACTACCGGCGCCAGGTCGAAGGGCACAGCCCTTGGGCGCGCGACGCGCGCGATCCGCAGCCGGTCCTGGTGCCCGACGTGCACGCCGACGGCGACCTGGCCGGGTTTGTGCCGCTGTTCCAGCAGGAACGGATCGGCGCGCTGGGGTTCATCCCGCTGGTCTCGGGCGGCCGGCTGCTGGGCAAGTTCATGGTGTATTACGATCGGCCGCGCGCGCTGTCGCCCACGGAGCTGGACCTGGCGCGGGCGATCGCCAACCACGTCGCGGCCGCCGTGGCGCGCTTTCAGGCCGTCGCCGAGCTGCAGCAGACGGTTCACTTCAACGAGACGTTCACGGCCATCCTGGGCCACGACCTGCGGAATCCGCTGGCGGCGATCGTCACGTCGGCGCGGCTGGCGATGGACCGTGACAGCAGCGAGAAGCTGCACAAGCCGCTGGCGCGCATCCTCAGCAGCGGGAACCGGATGTCACGCATGATCGATCAGCTGCTGGACTTCACGCGGGTGCGGCTTGGCGGCGGCATCGCCGTCGATCCGGTGGACGTCGATCTCGCGGCCGTGGTGCGGCAGGTGATGGACGAGCTGGACGAGGCGAACCCGGAGTGGTCCTTGCGGCTCGCGTGCCACGGCGACACCAGCGGGCGGTGGGATCCGGATCGGCTGTCCCAGGTGTTCTCGAACCTGGTCGCGAACGCCGTGCGCCACGGGCGGCCCGAGCACGGCGTCGGCGTCACCGTCGACGGGCGAGGCGAGCGCGCCATTCGCGTCACCGTCCACAACATGGGCGCCATCCCGGCCGAGCGCCTCCCCAGGCTGTTCGAGCCGCTGGCCGGCGGCGGCCGCGCGTCCGACAACGGGCAGGGGCTGGGCCTGGGTTTGTTCATCACGCGCGAGCTGGTCTGCGCGCACGGCGGCTCGATCGAGGTCTGCTCCGACGAGGAAGCCGGGACCACGTTCACCGTGACGCTGCCTCGGGGATAGGGGCCGGCATGGGGGTGGCGATGGTGTTGCGGGAGCCGGCGACCGCCAGCGCGGAGGCGGGGACACCCGACGCTCCCGGGCGGCCGCTGCTCCGCGAAACGCGCGAGCCGCCCGCGCCCGGCCCGGGCATAGTTTCGATCCAGCTGGGGGCCTGTGGCGTTTGCCGCACGGATCTCCAGCTGTGCGAGGGCGATCTGAAGGCGCGCCATCTGCCGATCGTCCCCGGGCATCAGGCCGTGGGGCGGATCGTCGCGGTGGGCGACGGGGTCCAGGGCTGGAAGCTCGGCGACCGCGCCGGCGTGGCGTGGCTCGCCGGGACCTGCGGCGTCTGCGACAAGTGCCGCAGTGGGCGAGAAAACCTGTGTGCGCAGGCGACCTTCACGGGCTGGGACGTCGACGGCGGTTACGCGACGCACCTGACGGCGCGGGCCGACTTCGCGCTGCCGATTCCGGACGGGTTCGACGACGTGGCCGCGGCGCCGCTCCTGTGCGGCGGCGTGATCGGCTACCGCTCGCTCGCGCGTTCGGGGATCGCGCCGGGCGGCCGGCTGGGGCTCTACGGGTTCGGTGCGTCGGCGCTGATCACGATCCAGGTTGCGCGCCACTGGGGCTGCCGGGTCTTCGTCGTGACCCGCTCTCCGGCCGAACAGGAGCGCGCGCGGCTCCTCGGCGCCGAGTGGACCGGCGGCCTGGGCGCGCGGCCCCCCGAGCCGCTGGACGCGGCCATCACCTTTGCTCCGTCGGGCGACGTGGTGCGCGCCGCGCTGCAGGCGGTCGATCGCGGCGGCACGGTGGCCATCAACGCCATTCACCTGGATCGCATCCCGCAGCTCCCGTACGAGGAGCTCTGGTGGGAGCGACGGCTGGCCAGCGTCGCGAACTTCACGCGCCAGGACGCGACCGCGCTGCTGCGCCTCGCGGCGGAGATCCCGATCCGCACCGAGGTCGACTGCTACCCGCTGTCGCACGCCAACCTGGCGCTGGCCGCGTTGCGCGACGGGCGCGTGAAGGGCGCCGCGGTGCTGCTGCCCGAGAGCTGAGCGGCGGCGGGCCCTAGACGAAGAGGCGGGTCAACAGCACGGCCAGGCCGCCCGCCGCCAGGCAGCCGAACAGCGTGGCCGCGACGTAGGCGGCCGCCGCGCCGTAGGCGCCCTGTTGCAGGAAGCGGAGCGCCTCGTAGTTGAACGTCGAGTAGGTCGTGAACCCGCCCATCACGCCCGTGCCCAGCACGACGCGCGCGTTGGGCGACAGAACGCGCCCCTGCGTGCCCAGGATCAGGATCATGACCAGCAGGAACGAGCCGATCGCGTTGATGGCCAGCGTTCCAAAAGGGAACCGCTCTCCCCAGCTGCGCACCGCCCACGAGCCCATCAGGTACCGCGCGCCCGTTCCACACGCGCCCCCCAGACAGACCATCAAGAATCTCGTCATCGTCGCCGGCGGAGGCGATCGTAGGAGGGCGTCGACGAAAAGGCAACGGCGGGCGCCGGCGTCCGGGGACGAACGAGACCTCGAGGGTCAGCCTCGAACGCGGCGTCGGCGCTCCGTTCGGGCAAGCGCGCGCGTCGGCTGGCGTGGCCGCAAGGTGCGTGATTTGATGCCGCGCATGTCGCGCGCTTCGTCGATCGTCTCGTCGAGCCTCTTGCTCTCGTTCCTGCTGGCGGCGCCGGCCTGTACCGGCTCGCGCGCCGCCGCGCCGCCGGCGTCGAGCGCCGCCGCGCAACCGGGTCTTCTGCCCGGTGCGGGGACGCCGGCGGCCATTCCCAGCTCCATCGCGTTCGTGTCGCTGGAGGGGCCGTTGTGGGTCGCGGCCCAGCACGCAGTGCTGTTCTCGGACGTCGTCGAAAACAACGCGCCTGGCGCCGCCATCTACCGCTTCGATCCGACCGCGCGTTCGTTCGCGCGCGTCCCCTACCCCGGCGCGCCCGCGACCCCGACCAGCACGAACGGGCTGGGGCTCGACGCCTCCGGCGCGCTGCTGGCCTGCGAGCGGGTCAACGGCGCGCTGGTCCGCATCGGCGCCGACGGAAAGCGCAGCGTGCTGGCCGATCGGTGGCCGCCGGGCCCGGGCGGCGCGTCGCTGAACGCGCCCAACGATCTCGTCGTGCGTCGCGACGGCAACGTCTACTTCACCGACACCGACTGGGGCGTCCGCCCGGGCGGCACCCACGCGCCGACCGCCGTCTACCGCATCCCGCCCACCGGCCCCGTCCAGCGGGTGCTGGAGATGACCAAGCCCAACGGCATCGCGCTGTCACCCGACGGCGCGACCCTGTACATCGGTAGCGACACCCAGGCCAAGCTCTGGAAGCTGCCCGTCGACGCTGCGGGCGCGACTGGTGCGCCCGCGCTGTTCGTCGACGGCGCCGCCGTGCCGGGAGGCTTCAAGGTCCCCGACGGCATCTGCGTCGACGACAGCGGCAACCTCTACGTCGCCAACAACGCCGACGAGATCAAGGCGATCGTCGTCTTCGACCCCGCCGGCCGCGAGCTGGGCCGCATCCCCTTCCCGGTCTCTCCCTCGAACTGCACCTTCGGTGGCAACGACCGCCGCACCATGTACGTGACGACGCTGCACGCGCTGTACGAAGTGCCGATGCCGACCCCGGGTTTGCCGTAGCCTGAACCCGTCCTCGTCCTCGTCCTCGTCGCCGTCCTCGATCTGCCGACGCAGGCGCGCGCAGGCGATCCGGTCGGATCGAGGACGAGGACGAGGACGGGGACGGGTGAGAGAGTCAGCCGGGGCCCATGATGAAGTATTTCGTCCACTGCGCGATGTGGTTGGACGTCGTGACGTCCTGGAACGGCAGGCAGAAGGCCGTGTAGCTGGGGTCGTTGCCGCCCACGCCCGGGTTGACGCCGACCATCCAGAGCAGCATGCCGCTGGTGGATTCGTCGTGGTTCGACGTGGGCGGCGAGCGCAGGCCGTACTGGCGCGTCGACGAGAACGTCAGCCAGATGAGGTGGTTCATCTCGTCCAGGTTCTGAACGAACGGCGCCCACTTGGGGAACGAGTTCGTCAGGTCGGTCTTGCCGTTGTCGGCGACGCCCGGGCGGTTCGCCGCGGCCAGCACGATCGGGGTCATTCCCGACAGCGCGGTCAGCGTGATCGTGGCGGTCGCGTCCGTGTCCGCGTCGCAGGCCTTGTCGGGCGCCTGCCCCATCTGCCCACCGTTCGGGCAGGTCGACTCGTCGTAGACGACCAGGTTGCCGTCGGGCGCGATGTTCGGGTAGTAGCGGTTCTTCCCCGCGACCGCGGGGACCAGTACCTGCGGTTTGCCCCAGTCGTTGCCGTTGCGGCGCACGTACGCGATGCCGCCCATCGACGGCCGCTGGTCGGTCGTGGGCGCCGTCGGATCGGCGGAGGTGAATGCGATCGTCTCCGGCCCGGTCTCGTTCTTGGACCAGTCGGGGTGATCGGCGCGCAGCCCGCCCAGATCGATCGTGCTCCGGACCGCTCCGGTCGATCCGTCGAAGATCATCAGGTTCGACGGACCCTTCATCCCCGGGTTGCTGTCGCCGTAGACGCCGACGTACTGCGTGCCGTCCTTGTTCCACGACTCGAACTGGCTGCGCTGCTGAAGCGGAAACGCCTGCACCGCCTGGTTGGTCTGGATGTTCCACAGCAGGTCGCGGCCGTCGTTCTGGCCGCCCGCGCTGGCGACCAGCTTGTCGCCGTTGGGCGCCAGCGCGTGACAGCCGACGCACGTCTTGCCGTCGGTGTTGGTCGGCGTCAGGTAGGGCATCGCCTTCTGCGTCGCCCCCGCGAAGTCCCAGCGCATGATCGCGGTCGCGCCGCTGGTGGTCCAGTAGTAGAGCGCGCCCTGGATGTCGTCGCGCGCGAACTGGATGTGGAACGTCGACGAGCTGCCGACCGCCGTGCCGTTGTCGTCGGTCCCCTTGACGGTCAGCGCCACGCGGCCGAGGCCGGCGTTCGACCGCGCGACGGCGGACCACAGCCCTGGATCCGGCTGGTAGATGCAGCCGTTGATCCCGTTCGGCGCCGTGCACCGGACGAACGTGTTGATGGACGACCCCGGTCCGTCGAAGCTGACCTGGAACAGCGTGTTGTTGCCGCCGGGCGTGAAGTGCACCTCGATGCCCGTGATGTTGGGCGGGAACAGAACGCCGTCGTTCGGATACACCAGCCCTGGGGCGCGCCCCGGGTCGTTCGGCTTGCCCGCGAAACGCGTGCTGGCGTCGGGCGGCACGTTGGTCTGCCCGGGATCGGCGCCCGTGAACGAGTAGAAGACAACCAGCGTCGCGGTGGCGCTGACGCCGTTCGCCGAAGCGGTGATCCGCACCGAGCCGCCGTTGTTGCCGAGCGTGGTCGCCAGGCCGTTGCTGTCGATGCCGACGATCGAGTTGGGCGACGCCGACCAGCCGACCTGGCTGGTGAGATCCTCCATGTGGCCGTTGACGATGCCGGTCACCCGATACTGCTGCGTCTGCGGCGGACCGCCGGCGTCCAGCGTGAGCTTCGCGTCGGGCGGGCTGATCGCCAGGGAGGTGAGGCCGGGGATCGGGTGCGAGACGCTGCCCGTGCTGCCGCCGTGCAGGTTGGACGGGCTGAACGCGCAACCCAGGGCACACGCGGCGAGCACCGCCGCCCGAACTAGCCACAAACAGGAAGAAGAAAGTTTAATGGTCGCCATGAAGGCCGCGATTCTACGCGGCGGCGACGTCTCCCTCCAAGGGCGTCTTGGGCACGAGCCACACCAAAATGAGGCTCGGGATGCTGGCCAGGAAGGCGACGGTGAAGAACAGCGGGTGTCCGAGATGTTCGTTGAGCGGGCCCGACGCCCACCCCGAGAAGGTGCTGGCCAGGGAGACCACGGATGTCGCCATCGCGAAATGCGACGCCGAGAACGCAGGGCGGCAACGCTGCATCAGGAAAACCGTGCTGCCGGCGATCCCCAGCCCCGAGACCAGCTGCTCGGTGAGCACGATGGCCGTGATGCCGGCGATGTGCGGCTTGAAGACCGCCATCGCGATGTAGAGCGGGATCGCGAAGTTCTGCGCGTAGACCAGCGGAACCAGCGCGCGCGCCAGGCCCCGCCGCGCGACGTACGCGCCACCCAGCACGACCCCCAGGATCGACGCCGCCGTGCCCAGCCCGTTGAGGATGCCGCGGTGCGCGGTGTCGACGCCGAGGTCGCGCAGCAGCGGCTTGGACATCGCGAACATCATGATGTCGCCCAGCCGATAGGTCAGCATGAACGCCAGAACCGACGCCGCCTGCGGCTGGCCGATGAAGGAAACGAAGGCTTCCAGAAATGCCGTGCCCTTGCGGGCCGGCGCGCCGGGTCGGGGCGCCTCGCCGGCATGGCGCTCGGGCGGGTGAGGCATGACCGCCGCGTTCAGGACCGCCACCAAAATCATCAAGACGCCGGCAGCGCCGAACCCGATCAGCCAGCTGGTCTTGCCGGCCAGGTACACGAGCACCGACGCGCCCACGATCATGGCCAGGCGGTACGCGCCGAGGCGGGTCCCCGAGTAGAGAGCCTGCCCCCGCCTGTCCAGCGCCTGCAGGTAGAACCCGTCGCAGGCGATGTCGTGCGTCGCGTGGACGATTGCCAGCGCGGAGACGGCGAACCAGAACGCGGTCAGGTTCCGGCTGGGCGCGATGGCGGCGACGGCCAGCATGCCGCCGCCCAGGATCAGCTGCAGCACCCAGACCCAGGTGCGGCGCCGCCCGAACAGATCCAGGGCCGGGCTCCAGGCGAACTTGAAGGTGACGGCCAGGTGCAGCAACGACGTGGCGGCGATCTGGCTGTTCGAGACCCTCATCGCGGTCAGGAACTCCGTCCCCATCTGATGAAGGAAGCTCCAGGGGAGCCCTTCGCCGAAGTAGGTGGTCGACGTCCACAGTAGGTCGTGCCTGGACCGTTTCCGGGGCTCCTCCTCGGCGACCATCCGTTCGAACATGGTCGAGCCCTGGGCGGCGCGCCGCCAGTTTTTTCCCGCCCTGGCCGGGCCCGCGGAAGGCCTATAAGATGACGGGGATGGGTGCTGGCGACGCCAAAACCCTGGACGATCGCGGGGTGATCCGCGCGTTGAAGGCGCTGGCGGACCCGACCCGGTTCCGGATGGTCCAGGAGATCGCAGCCGCGGGCGAGCTCTCGTGCGGGCAAGTCGCCGAGCTGTTCGACGTATCGCAGCCCACTGTTTCGCATCACCTGAACGTGCTCGTGGAAGCCGGTGTGCTGAGCGTGCGCATCGAGGGCAAGCATCGCTACACGTCGGTGAACCACGCGCTGGTGTCGAGCCTGTCCCGCCTGCTGGCCGTCCGGCTGGGACCGAGGCGCGAACGAGCCGCTCGCGCGCGCGCCTGATCGCGTGACCGGCGAGTTGCCGGTTCACCGAATGGACACAGAAACTTCACGTCGTTGTCAGGGGATGGGGACACCCTGTCCGCTACCGTCCGCCCGCGGATTACAGCGGATCACACAACGAGGAGAACACTGCACATGAGATCAGCCCCCTTGCGCATCAGCGCCCTGTCCATCGCGCTCTGCTGTATCGGCCGGCTCGCGGCCGGTCAGACGCCGGCAGCGCCCGCGAGCGCGGAGCCCGCGCCGCCGCCGCCCGCCGACGTTCCCCCGCCGCCGCCGCCGCCGCCG
>CAZPUH010000480.1:0-1365 GCA_964589215.1 uncultured Myxococcales bacterium
CACCTTGCGGGCGCGATCGACGATCAGCTCGGTCACGGCGCGGTTGTCGTTGGGCGGCGTCGTGTTCGGCATCGCGCAGACGGCCGTGAAGCCGCCCGAGGCCGCCGCCCGCGTGCCGGTCGCGACGTCTTCCTTGTACTCCTGCCCCGGCTCGCGCAGGTGCGCGTGCAGGTCGATGAGCCCCGGCACGACCCAGCGGCCGCGCGCGTCGACCACCTGCACGTCGCGGCCGGCGCCGTCAGCCAGGCCCGGCCCGATGCGCGAGACCAGGCCGTCTACCAGCAACACGTCCGCCTCGGCGTCCAATCCGCGCCGAGGATCGATCACCCGGCCGCCGCGCAGAACGAGCTTCATTCTCCGGGGCCCTTTGATAGGTGGTTGAGGCCGGGCAGTCAACCGCTTTCGATCTAGTTCGGGACCCTGGGAGGGTCCCGCGCCCCCCGCGATGAGCTCGCGCGGGCCTAGCCCGCGCTCCCTCCACGCGCACGATCGAGTTCGGGACCCTCAAAGGGTCCCGCGCCCCCCGCGATGAGCTCGCGCGGGCTTAGCCCGCGCTCCCTCCACGCGCACGATCTAGTTCGGGACCCTCAAAGGGTCCCGCGCCCCCCGCGATGAGCTCGCGCGGGCTTAGCCCGCGCTCCCTCGACGCGATCTACTTCGGGCCGTCCACGAAATCGCGGAGGCGCTCGAACCAGACCAGCTTGTGGGCGAAGCCGGGGAAGCTGGCGTTGAGGCCGCTCGGGTTGGGGACCACGAAGACGCGCGCGCCGGCGATGGTCTCGGGCTTGGCCCCTGCCCCTGGCGTCGAGGCCTGCTTGCCGAAGTAGAGGCCGTAGAGCGTCACGCCCACGAACGCCACCACGGCCGGCTGCCAGCGGGCGATCTTCTTGGCCAGGACGGCGCGGCCGGCCTCGATCTCGGCGCGCGAGAGCTCGGCGGCGGTGCGGGTCGTGCGCGCGCACAGGTTCGTGAGCGCGATCCCGAACTCCCCCAGCCGCTGGTCCTCTTCGTAGGCGATCAGCTCCGGGGTCAGGCCGGAGGCGTGCAGCAGCCGCCAGAACGGGTTGCCGTTCCCGGCGAAGTGGTGCCCCACCGTCCCCGACCGCCGGCCCGGGTTGATGCCGACCAGCAGGAGGCGCGGCCGCCGCGGCGCGACGTCCTTCAGCAGGACGAACGGGCCGCTACTCGGCTCCGCCCGCTTCGCCACCGGCCAGGAGGTAGAGGATCGCCATGCGGATCGCGACCCCGCGGGAGACCTGGTCCAGGATCACGGCGCGCGGCCCGTCGGCCACCGTGGGGTCGATCTCGATGCCGCGGTTGATCGGCCCGGGGTGCATCACGATGGCGTCCGGCGAGGCCAGCGCC
>CAZPUH010000481.1:0-3155 GCA_964589215.1 uncultured Myxococcales bacterium
TATTTGCGCCTAACGGCTGCTTCCAGGAACCGGAGGTCACTCATGCAGCTCGATCCCAATGACTTGCTCACCCCGAGCGACGCAGCCCGCGTCCTCGGACTGTCGGCGGACTCCGTCCGCGTGCTGTCCGACAATGGCCGCTTGCCGGCCATGAGGACGGTCGGCGGACGTCGCCTCTTTCGGCGCGCGGACGTCGACAAGCTGGCCGTCGAACGCGCCGGTCAGGTCTCGCATCCGTTGCGGACCTCGCCCGTCGCGAAGGCAACCGACGGCTGAGAGCTGCGAGACGGGGACCCTGGGAGGGTTCCTTGGACCTCCCGCGACGACGTTGCTGGGCAAGCCCGGCTCCGTCAGCGCGGCGGGCGTAAGGCTGGCGGGGATCGCCCCCAGGGTGGTCCCCGCTTCGCCTATCTCGTTCTCAACGCCAGCAGCCAGCTGACCGCGATCCCCGCCACCGTGGCGAGCGCCAGCAGCGCCTGCGGGATCGCGCGCGGCGCCCGGACGTTCAGCAGGGCCAGGCCAGTCCCGACGGCGGCGCCCATGCCCAGACCGAAGAGGTGGGCGTAGGTATCGGCCCCGGCCCCGACCCCGAGCATCGCGTAGAGCCCGAGCCCCGCGCCCAGCGGCACCCAGGCGTAAAGGCGTCGGGTTTCTCCGCGCAACCGGCGCACGACCTGCAGGCCGGCCATCAGGCCCAGCGCGGCGAAGGTCGCCGTGGAGGCCCCGATCGACACGAAGTCGGTCCGGTGAGCAGCGGCCGTGAGCAGGTTCGCGGCGACCGCGCAGGCGGCGATGGCGAAGAGTCCCGCGCCGCCGCCCAGCCAGCGCCCGACCGCCGACCCGAAGATGGCGGCGGCGATCACGTTGCCGACCAGGTGCAGAAGGTCGGCGTGCAGGGTCAGGGCGGTCACGGCGCGCCACACCTGGCCGTGGAAGATCGCGGCGGCGTCCGCGGCCCCCGCCTGGAACCAGCGCGACCCGGGCCCGACCGCCCCCGTGAACAGGAACGTCCCGGCCAGCGCGATGCCGATCAGCAGGCCCAGTGCGCTGGGCCCGGTGTCGGGCGCTGGCGGGACGGGGCGCGGCGCCCCTTCGGCGTCGTAGGCGTCGAGCGCCGCCAAGGCGGCGGGCGCGTCCGCCGGGGCCACCAGCAGCATGAAGGCGCCCTCGCGTTCGGCCAGCCGGTACTCCATCCCCGCGGCCGCCAGCACCAGCGCCCAGTCACCGGCGCGCGTCGGGTTGACGGTGGTGCGCACGGGGACCTCGCTGGGGGGCGACGGCTCCTCGGTCATGCCTGGAGCGTAGCAGGTTGCCCCTTTCGGATCGGGCGTCGCTGGAGCTAAGAATGCTCATCGCGCTGGACGCCTCACCGACTGCCGCGCCGCTGACGCTCGCGTTTCGCGGCGGAACGCTGGAGCTCGCCGGGCTGCCGGCCGGCGCCGCCGTGCCCGCGGGGTGCGTGTGGGACCCGCGCACCGCCTGCTTCCGCGCCCCGGCGGCCAGCTACGCGAACGTGCGCCGGGCGCTGGCGCGCGACGGGCACGCGGTCGACGACCGGGCGCGGCGCTACGCGGAGCTGCCGGACGGCCTCCGGGTGCGGCTCACGCCCCGACCCTACCAGGGCGAAGCGCTGGCCGCCTGGCGGGGCGCGCAGGGGCGCGGCGTCGTCGTGCTGCCCACCGGGGCGGGCAAGACCCACGTCGCCTGCCTGGCCATCGACGATCGCCGCCGCAGCACGCTGGTGCTGGCGCCCACGCTGGACCTGGTCCGCCAGTGGTACGACGTGCTGCGGGCCAGCTTCGGCGTGCCGGTGGGCCTCATTGGCGGGGGCGAGTACGCGATCGAGTCGCTGACGTTCTCGACGTACGACTCGGCCTACTTGCACATGGAGCACCTGGGCGACCGGTTCGGCCTCCTGGTGTTCGACGAGTGCCATCATCTGCCCGGGCCGGCCTACGCGCTGGCGGCACGGTCCGCGGTGGCCCCCTTCCGCCTGGGGCTGACCGCCACGCCCGAACGCGCCGACGGCCGCCACGCGGATCTGACCGAGCTCTGCGGGCCGATCGTCTATCGCAAGGACATCGTCGATCTGTCGGGCGACTACCTGGCACCCTACGAGACGGTGCGCCTGATCGTCGAGCTGGGGACACAGGACCGCCTGGCGTACGAAGAGGCGCGGGGGATCTACCGCGACTTCCTGGCGCGGAACGGAATCCGCATGTCCACGCCGTCGGGGTGGTCCGACTTCGTGATCCGCGCGGCGCGGGGCGAGGACGGGCGCCGGGCCATGGCCGCCTACCGCCGCCAGCGCGAGATCGCGTTCGCCGCGCCGGCCAAGCTGGATTACGTGGGCCTGCTGCTGGACCGGCACCGGGACGACCGCATGCTGCTGTTCACGCAGGACAACGCCACCGCCTACACGCTGGCGCGCCGGTTCCTGATCCCGATCATCACGCACGAGACCCGGATTCGCGACCGCAGCGAGATCCTGGCCGGTCTGGCGGCGGGCGAGTACGGCGCGGTCGTCACGTCGAAGGTGCTGAACGAGGGGGTCGACATCCCCGAGGCGAATGTGGCGGTGGTCGTCTCGGGCAGCGCGTCCGTCCGCGAGCACGTCCAGCGGCTGGGGCGCATCCTGCGGGCGCGCGAGGGGAAGCGCGCCCTGCTCTACGAGCTGGTCACGGCCAACACGGGCGAGACCTTCACCAGCGCGCGGAGGCGCGACCACAGTGCTTACCGCTGATCTGGTGACCGTCCGCCGGCGCGGCGACGAGCTGCGGCTGGTGCCCGGCGACGACGAGCGGACGGCGCGCATCCGCACCATCGCGGCCGCCCTGCTGGACGAGGCGCGCGCCCAGATCGGCCAGTCGCGGGACGCGGTCGAGGAGGCGCTGCGCGAGATCGCGAACGCCTTCCCCGACGATCGCCGGCTGTCCGCGGCGGTCACGAAGCTGGTGCGCGACGGGCTGCAGTTTCAGGAGATGGACGCCCAGACCTCGGCGGAGCTGCGGCGCGACCTGGTCCGGCGCGCGGCGGCCGCCCGGCGGGCCGGCTCCTACGACCGCGCGCGCCTCCTGCAGGAGGCGGGCGCCCCCCGCGGTCTCGACGGCGGCGGGGTCGAGGACGCGCTGTTCGCCGACCGACCGGGCGCGCAG
>CAZPUH010000482.1:0-30167 GCA_964589215.1 uncultured Myxococcales bacterium
GTCGCTGATGTTCTCGCTGGCGCTGGCGATCGGGCTGACGCCCCAGCTGCTGCCGGCGATCGTGGCCGTCAACCTGGCCCGCGGCGCGTCGCGCATGGCGGCCGAGAAGGTGATCGTGCGGCGCCTGGCCTCGATCGAGAATTTGGGCAGCATGACGCTGCTGTGCTCGGACAAGACCGGCACGCTGACCGAGGGGCGGCTGACGTTCGAGGGCGCCGTGGACGCCGACGGGCAGCCGAGCGAGCGGGTCCGCCGGCTGGCGTTCCTGAACGCGGCGCACGAGACCGGTTACGCCAGCCCACTGGATCAGACGCTGCGCGAGCTGGCGGTCACCGCCGTCGACCCGGCGGACAAGCGCGACGAGATCCCGTTCGACTTCGTGCGCCGCCGCCTGTCGGTGCTGCTGGCGATGGAGGGCGGCCTGCTGATCACGAAGGGCGCGGTCGGGGCCGTGCTGGACGCGTGCGACACCGTCCAGACCGCCGCCGGCACCGTGCCCCTGGACGACCGCCGCGCCGCGATCGAGAACACGTTCAATGGCGCCTGCGACGACGGCCTGCGGGTGATCGCCGTCGCCACGCGCGCGCTGCCGGGCCGCGCGGCGGTCACGCGCGACGACGAGCGCGGCATGACCTTCGCCGGGCTGGTGCGGTTTCACGATCCGCCCAAGGCCGACGTGCGCTCGGCGCTGGACGAGCTGGCGGGGCTGGGCGTGGCGGTGAAGGTGGTCACCGGCGACAACGCGGCGGCGGCGCGCGCGCTGGCCCGGCGGCTGGGGATCGCGGCGCCGGTCGTCGTCACGGGGACCGAGCTGCGGCGCGCGGCGGCCGCGGCGTTGCCGGCGCTGGCGCGCACCGTCGACATCTTCGCGGAGGTCGAGCCGACCCAGAAAGAACAGATCGTGACGGCGCTGCGCCGGTCGGGCCACGTGGTGGGCTTCCTGGGCGACGGCATCAACGACGCGCCCGCGCTGCACGCGGCCGACGTCGGCATCTCGGTCGCGGGCGCCGCCGACGTCGCGCGCGAGGCGGCCGACCTGGTGCTGCTGGAAAAAGAGCTGAGCGTCGTCGCGCGCGGCCTGCGCGAGGGGCGGCGCACGTTCGCCAACACGCTGAAGTACGTGTTCATGGCCACCAGCGCCAACTTCGGGAACATGTTCAGCATGGCCGGGGCCTCGCTGTTCTTGCCGTTCCTGCCGCTGATGCCGAAGCAGGTGCTGCTGACGAACATGCTGACCGACATGCCGGAGATGGCGATCGCGTCGGACACCGTCGACGACGAGGACGTCGCGCGGCCGCGCCGCTGGGACCTGGGGCTGGTCCGGCGGTTCATGATCGCGTTCGGCCTGCTCAGCTCGGTGTTCGACTACCTGACGTTCGGCGCGCTGCTGTGGCTGGTCGGCCCGCAGCCGGCCGCCTTTCGCACCGGCTGGTTCATCGAGTCGGTCGTCTCCGCGGCCAGCGTGGTGCTGGTCATCCGCAGCCGGCGGCCGCTGGGGCGCAGCCGGCCGGGCCAGGCGCTGGTACGGGCGACCGGCCTCTGCGTGGCGGCGACCGTGGCGCTGCCGTTTTCGCCGCTGGCCGCCCCGCTGGGACTGGCGCCGCCACGGCCGGCGGTCCTGGCCCTGATCGCGGCCATCGTGCTCACCTACGTCGCCGTCGCCGAGCTGGTGAAGCGCTGGTTCTTCCGGCGATTGGCATCGCCGGTGCAAGAGCGGCTTGCATGAGCCACGAATCCTGGATGACGCCGCGAACGAAGCCGCTGCCCGCCGCCGAACAGGCCCGGTTGATCCGGGAGCTGCGGCGGACCGGCGACCCGTCCGTCGAACGGCGACTCGTCGAATCGAACCTGCGGCTGGTGTTGAAGCTCGCGCGCCAGCTGGATCGCACGGGCGGCCGCGCCTTCGACGATCTGGTGCAGGAGGGCTGCCTGGGTCTCATCGAGGCCATTCACCGCTACGATCCCGGCAAGGGGGCCCGCCTGACGACGTACGCGGCTTTCTGGATCCGGGCCGCCATCATGAAGTACGCGATGGACAACGTCCGGATCGTGCGGGCGGTGCGGACGCGGGCGGAGCGCGCGGCGTTCTTCAAGGGGGTCGTCGGCACGGCGGAGGTGTCGATGGACGCGCCGCGCGGGCCCGAAGGCACCTCCGTGGGCGACGGCATCGCCGACCCGGCCGCGCCCGCTGACCGGCGGCTGGAGATCGCCGAGCTGGCCTGGCGCGTCCGGCGCTCCGCCGACGAGCTGGCGCCGCGGCTGCCGGGCCGCCACGCGACGGTGCTGCGCGCGCGCCTGCTGGCCGAAGAGCCGACGCCACGCCAGCGCGTCGCGCGCCGCATGTGTCTCTCGGGCGAGCGGGTGCGGCAGATCGAGGTCGAGCTGCAGTCGATGATCCGCTCCCGGCTGGTCGCGGCCGCTGCCTAGATGGTCAAAGGTTGGCCATGGGGGAACGGGACGAGCCGGATCTGGTGCGCGAGCTGCTGCGCCCCGCGGCGTACGGCGGGGACGTTCGACTGGTCACGCTGCGGACGACCCACGCCTCCTGGGTGTTCCTGACCGAGACCGACGTGTTCAAGGTCAAGCGCCCGGTCGATCTTGGCTTCCTCGATTACCGGACGCTGGCGGATCGGCGTCGGGCCTGCCTCGAGGAGGTGCGGCTGAACGCGCGCCTGGCGCCCGACGTGTATCTGGGCGTGGTGCCCGTGTTCCGGGGACCGGGCGGCCACACCCTGGCCGGCGGCGGCCACGTCGTCGAGTGGGCCGTCCACATGCGCCGCCTGTCCGACGAGGCCAGCGCCGCGGCGATGCTCGCTCGCGGGGCGCTGGATGCGGGGGCGCTGGAGAGCGTCGCGACGTTGCTGGCCGAGTTCCTGCGGGCGGCGCGGCCCGCCCCCGGCTTCGGCACGCCGGCGTCGCTGGCGAAGAACGTCCGCGAAAATCTCGACCAGACCCGCCGGTTCGCCGGCAATTTGATCGCGCGGGCGGCCTTCGAGGAGGCCGCAGCGTTCCAGCGGGAATCCCTGGCGCGGCACGAGGGGCGCTTCCTGCAGCGGATCGCCGACGAACGGATCCGCGAAGGGCACGGCGACGTCCGGCTGGAACACATCTACTTTCTGAGCTCGCCTGCCGCGCGGCCCGTCATCATCGACGCCATCGAGTTCAACGAGCGGTTCCGGTGCGGGGACGTGGCCGCCGAGATCACGTTCCCGGCCATGGAGCTGGAGGCCGCCGGGCGCCCCGACCTGGCGAGCGGGCTCGTGGCGCGTTTCGCCGAGGCGGCCGACGACTACGGTCTTTACGGGGTGCTCGACTTCTACGTGTCGTACCGGGCCTGGGTGCGCGGCAAGGTGGCCGCCTTCGTGGCCGTCGACGCGGCGACCGATCCGCAGACCCGCGCCGCGAAAGAGGCCGAGGCCCGCCGCTGCTTCGAGCTGGCCCGGGCCGGCTCCGCGCCGGCCGGCCCCCCGTTCCTGATCGCGGTCGGCGGCGTGATCGGCAGCGGCAAGAGCACGCTGGCCCAGGCGCTGGGGCGCGCGCTGGCGGCGCCCGTCGTCAGCTCCGATCGGACGCGCAAGGCGCTGGCCGGCCTGGCGCCGACGGCCGCGGGTGACCGCCGGCTCTACACGCCGGACGCGCGGGACGCCGTCTACGACGAGATCTTGCGCCGTGCCGGCGCCGTTCTGAGCTCGGGGCGCGGCGTCGTCGTGGACGCCACCTTCGCGACGCGCGCGTGGCGGGCCCGGGCGGCCGGCGCTGCCGCCGCGGCCGGCGCCCGGTTCTTGCTGATCGAAGCGCGGGTGCCGCCGGACGTCGCCGGCGCGCGTCTGGCTGCGCGCCGGAGCGACCCGTCGGCGTCCGACGCGACCGAGGCGCTGCTGGACGAGTTTCTGCGCACCTACGAACCGCCCGGACCCGACGAGCCCGGGACCGGAGTGTCCGTCGACATGGTCGGCCCCGTGGCCGCGTCCGTGAGCGAGGCGGCGCGGCTCCTTGGAGAGGCCGGCATCTTCGCGCCGACGCCGCGCTCGTCCGACGGGTGAGCGACACATGACCTGAGCTGCGCAAATCTTGCCGGCGCTGCGCGGGGTCGCGCAGGACTTGCGGCGATTGCTGAAATACGCCGGCTTTTCCGCTAGTTCGCGTGGCGCACCGGTTGCAACGGCAGGGGTCCAACGACCAACCACCGGCCGCCGGGGGCGCATCGTCGTACGATGCGTGTTGCACCCCGGCAACCCGATACCCCGAGGAGCTGTACGCACCGTGGAAAGCAAAGGACGAATTCTCATTGTCGACGACGAGGTCAATGCCCGCACGGCGCTGGTCGAGCTGCTACGGGACGAGGGCTACGAGGTCGAGGCGGCGGCGGATGCTTTCAAGGCGCTGGGCAAGGTGGCGGAGTTCGCGCCCGATCTGGTCGTCACCGATCTGAAGATGCCCGGCATGGACGGCCTGCAGCTGCTCGCCAAGCTGCGCGAGGGAGATCCGGATCTGCCGGTCATCGTGATGACGGCGTTCGGCGAGGTCGAGACGGCGGTGAAGGCGATGCGCTCGGGCGCGCGCGACTACCTGTCCAAGCCGGTCAACGTCGGGGAGCTGTCGGTGGTCGTGGCCCGCGAGCTGGAGCAGCGGCGCCTGCGGGTCGAGACCGGCCTCTTGCGGCAGCGGCTGTCCGAGAAGTACAGCTTCTCGAACATCATCGGCAGCGCGGCGCCGATGCAGGCGGTGTTCAAGACCGTCGCGCAGATCGCGCCGTCGCGGGCCAGCGTCCTCATCACCGGGGAGTCGGGCACCGGCAAGGAGCTGATCGCCGCCGCCATCCATGAGCGCAGCACGCGCGCCAAGGGGCCGTTCGTGAAGCTGCACTGCGCGGCGCTGGCAGAGTCGATCCTGGAGAGCGAGCTGTTCGGGCACGAGCGCGGGTCGTTCACCGGCGCGCAGACCCGCCGCGACGGGCGCTTCTTCCAGGCCAACAACGGAACGCTGTTCCTGGACGAGATCGGCGAGATCTCGCCGGCCGTGCAGGTCAAGCTGCTGCGCTTCCTGCAAGAGCGCGAGTTCGAGCGCGTCGGCGGAAACGAGACGATCACCGTCGACGTCCGCGTGCTGGCCGCCACGAACCGCAACCTGCAGCAGATGGTCGCCGAAGGGAAGTTCCGCGAGGATCTGTTCTATCGCCTGAACGTCATCACGCTGGAGATGCCGTCGCTGCGCGCGCGCCTCAGCGACGTGCCGCTGCTGGCGTCGTTCTTCCTGCGCAAGTACGCGACGGAGAACGGCAAGGACGTCCGTGGCTTTTCGGCCGAGGCGCTCGAGCTGCTGAGCGGGTACGCCTGGCCGGGCAACGTGCGCGAGCTGGAGAACGTCGTCGAGCGCGCCGTGGTGCTGGCGCGGTCGGCCGAGGTGACCCCGGCGGAGCTGCCCGCTCACCTGGCCGCCGGCAAGGCCCGCGCCGCCCTGCAGATCCCGGGCGCGACGATGGACGAGATCGAGCGCTACGCGATCACGAAGACGCTGGAGGCGACCGGCGGATCGACCAGCCGGGCCGCCGAGATGCTGAACATCAGCGTGCGGAAGATCCAGTACAAGCTGCACGAGTACGAGAGCGCCCCGAAATCCGCCCGCTCCGCCATCACCGAATAACCCGTCCTGATCACGGGGCGAGCGGCAGCGTGAACGTGAAGCAGGTCCGTCCCGGACGCGACGCCACCCGGATCGTGCCGCCGTGGTCGGCCACGATCCGGTGCGCCAGCGACAGCCCCAGCCCGGTCCCCTGATCCTTGGTCGTGAAGAAGGCGTCGAAGACAGGCAGGTCGTTGGGGAACCCGGGCCCGTCGTCCTCGACGTCGATCTCCACCACCTCTTTTTCGCGCCGCGCCCGCAGCGTGAGATGGCCGCCCCGGTCCTGCATCGCCTCCAGCGCGTTTCGCGTGAGGTTGAGCAGCACCTGCCGCAGGCGCTCGGCGTCGCCCGCCACGCTGGGCAGCTGGGCGGCGGCGTCGATGGTCAGCTGGACGGCCGCCGCCTCGGCCTCCGGCCCGATCAATCCGGCCGTCGAGGCCAGCAGCGCCTCGACGTCGATCGGGCGCGGCTCGAGCGGCGCCGGCTTCGCGAACGCCAGGAAGTCGCGCACCAGGTGGTCCAGCCGGTCGATCTCGCTCTTGATGATGCGAACGATGGGCGCGGCCCGATCCGCCGGCTCGCCGCGCTCGAGCCGCCGCTCCAGCACGGCCAGCTGCAGGGCCGCCGAGTTCAGCGGGTTCCGCACCTCGTGCGCGAGCCCGGCCGCCAGCGTCCCGACCGCGGCCAGCCGCTCGGCGCGCAAGGTTCGCCGCAGCATCTCCTCCTCGCCGGTGACGTCGACGCCCGCCGCGTAGACCAGCGGCTCGCCCCCGCTGGCCGATATCTCGGTGCGGCTCCAGCGCACCTTGCGCGTCCCGCCGCCCTTGACCGGCAGGTCGTGGGGCCGCCCATCCGCCGCCACCAGCGCCGTCCCGTCCGTCCCCAGCATCTCTGCCCGGCTGAAGCCGGTCACCCGCTCCAGCAGCCGGTTCCAGGTCGTGATGCGCCCTTCTCCGTCCAGCGCGACCACGAACGCGGGCATCGATTCCACGAGATCGCGGTGGCGGCGCTCGGAGCGTTCGAGATCGAGGCGCAGCCGCTCGCGCTCGCGGTAGAGGCCGGCCTGGGTCAGCGCGCGGCGAATGGTGTCCAGCAGGTCGGGCGGCGACACCGGCTTCAGCACGTAGGCGAACGCGTCGCCGCGCACGGCGGCGATCGCGCCTTCCAGCGTGGCGTTGCCCGTCACCAGCACCAGCTGCATGTGCGGCGAACGGGCCCGCAGCGGCTCGAGCAGCGACATGCCGTCACCGTCGGGGAGCCGGACGTCGATCAGCGCCACGTCGAAGTCGCTGGTCGCGGCGACGGCGAGCGCGGACTGCCGGTCGCGGGCGATGGCCGTGTCGACGCCCAGCGTGGCGACGATCTCTGCGACGTTTTCGGCCAGCGCCTCTTCGTCGTCGACGATGAGGACGGCCGTCATGCGGTCGCGGCGGAGCCCGGCGTCCCGCGCGGGACGGTCATCAGGAACGTGGCGCCCCGGTCGGTGGGCTCCAGCTCGATGCTGCCGCCGTGAGCCTCCAGGATGCGGCGGCACAGAGCCAGCCCCAGGCCCGTCCCCTTCGCCTTCGTCGTGAACAGCGCCTCGAACAGGCGATGGCGTGCCTCGGCGGCGACGCCGGGCCCGTCGTCCTGGACGCGAATGCGCGTCACCGCCGGTGAAGGGGTCTCGGCCATGACGGCGATGGTACCGCGCCCCGACATCGCGTGGGTCGAGTTGACGAACAGGTTCACCAGCACCTGACGGAACTGGTCAGCGTCGACGTCGATCGTGAGATGCGGCGGGATTCCGCTGGCCGTCACCCGCACGCCGGGCGGCAACAGGCTGGCGGCCTCGGCGCTTTCGATGAGGTTTCGGACCGGCGTGGGGCGGCGCTGCGGCGGCCGGTTCCGGGCCAGGTCCAGCAGGTCATGGATGGTCTTGTTGGCCCGGGTGATCTCGCCGCCGATGCGGTCCAGGTGCTTGGCCAGGTCCGGCCGCGCCGCGAGCTCGGTGCCCAGATGCTGGCGCAGCAGATATAGCGACGACTCCATGACCGCCAGCGGGTTGCGCAGCTCGTGCCCGATGCTGGCGGCGAAGTGGCCGATCGTGGCCAGCCGTTCCGCGCCGCGGTTCTTCGCGATCAGGTCCTCGCGGTAGGTCTCCAGCATGATTGCGAGCTCGAGGTCCAGGGCCTGGTTCAGCGCCGCCCGCATGGCGTCCGCCTCGTCCGGGCGGACGACGTGGTCGCGAACGACCTCCATGAGGCGGGAGCGGATGCGGTTCATGGCGGTGAACATGAACGACTGCGGCAGGTCGATGCGCACGTGCACCCGCCCGATACGGGAGCGGCGCTCGAAGTAGCCCTGGTCGTGGGGACCCAGAAGGAGCGTGTCGAGCCACTGCATCAGCGTGTGCTGGAGTCGGGCGATCTGCGCGGCGCCGCCGCTGATCGCGCCGCGCGCGTCAGGGTGCGCCTCGATCGCCGCGTAGAAGTCGGCGACGATGGCCTCGAAGTGGGGTTGCGCGACCGGGTGCAGGCGCACCAGCGCGGCCGACGTGGCCTCGGTGAACCCGATGTATCGCTTGAGGCTCTCGAAAAAGGTCGGGACCACGGACCGGCAGGACGCAAGTTGCGTGCCTCGCCCGGATGGCGCGCCGTCCGGCTGCCGGCCGCCGTCCGGGGCCCGGACGTGCGCAAACGTCGCGTCCTCGCTGGATGGGCCGCGCTCGCGCGCATGAAATGCGCAATCGGCGGCGATCGAGCGGGCGGCGCCGCCTGGAACGGCGGTTGCACATTCTTCCGGCATGAAGATTCTGGCGGCGATCGATTTCACGGCGCGCGGGGACGGCGCCTGTCAGGTGGCGGCGCAGCTGGCCCGGCTCACCTGCGGCTCGGTCGAACTGGTCCACGTGCTGCCGCCCGCCGCGACGGACGTCCTGGCCCTCGCGGCCGACGTGGGGCTGGTCGAGCAGCAGGCGTCGGCCAGCGCCGAGGCGCGGGTCGCGGCCGAGGCCCAGGCGCTGAACCAAGCCGGGGTCCGGGCATCTGCCCGGCTCTTCCAGGGGGACGTCGCGGAGACCTTGCTGGCCCGGGCCGCCGAGATCGGAGCGGACGTGATCGTGATGGGCGGGGCGGCGCGCGGCGTGCTCTCCCGGCTGGTGCTGGGCAACGCGGCGGACCGCCTGATCCGCCGCGCCAAGCTGCCGGTGCTGGTCGTGCCGGAGGGCGTGACGGCGCTGACGTCGTCCGGCGGCGCGCTGCGGGTGCTGGCCGCGGTGGACGGACGCCCGGGCGCGCAGTCGGTCGTCGACTTCGTCCGCACGCTCAGGGGACAGGCTGCCTGCGACGTCACCTTCCTGCGCCTCTACTGGCCGCCGGAGGAGTATCGCCGCCTCGGGCTGCACGGCCCGCGCGACTTTCTGACCGTCGACCCGGAGGTGGTCGTCGATCTCCAGCGGCACCTCGCGGCGGAGGTCGGCGCGCTGCCCGGGCGGGGGCGACTCACGCTGGACGTGGAGGCGGCCTGGGGTGAGCCGGGACGGCGCATCCTGGAGATCGCGCACGAGCGCGAGGTCGGGCTGCTGGTCCTGGGCGCCGAGAGCCGGCGGGGGCTGGGCCTGGTGACACACGTGCCGGTGGCCGAGCACGTGGCCCGCCAGGTGTCCGGGCTCTGCGTGCTGTTCGTGCCTGCGGGGCAGGGCGCTCGCCCCGCGCACGAGGGCATACCGACCCTGATGACCGTCCTGGCGGCCACGGACCTGTCGCCGGCTGGCGACCGCGCCGTTCCCTTCGCGTACACGCTGCTGGCCGGGCACGGCGGCGTCGTCGAGCTGTGCCACGTCCACGAGCGGCCGCTGGCCAACCCGCCGTACGCCTACGACGTGCAGCAGGGGAAGCTGAGCGCCGCCGGTCGCGCCCAGCTGGAGTCCAGGCTGCGCGCGCTGATTCCCCCCGAGGCGGAGCGATCGGGGATCACGACGCACGTCACGGTCGTCGACGGTGGAAAGGCGGGCGCCGCCCTGGTGCAAGCGGCCGAGCGGCTCTGGGCGGACGCCCTCGTCCTCGGGAGTCACGGGCGCGGTGGGGCGGCGCGCGCGCTGCTGGGCTCCGTCTCCGACGAGGTCGTCCGCCATGCCGGCCGTCCAGTCTTCGTGGTCCCGACCTCCTCGCCCGAAGCCGCGCGCGGGTCCGCGTAGCCAGCGACCGATTACAATCCGCCGATGCGCCTGGCCGTCTTCAGCACCAAACGATACGACCGTGACTCGCTGGTGGCGGCCAACCGCGACGCCGGCCACCAGCTCGAGTTTCTCGAGGCCCGGCTGACGGGCGAGACGGCGTCGCTGGCGGCGGGCTACCCGGCCATCTGCGTCTTCGTGAACGACCGCGTCGACGCGGGCGTATTGGAGGTGCTGGCGGCGGGGGCGACGCGTCTCTGCGCTCTGCGCTGCGCCGGATTCAACAACGTCGACCTGGAAGCGGCGCGCCGACTGGGCGTCGCCGTCACGCGCGTGCCCGCGTACTCGCCTTACGCCGTCGCGGAGCACACGGTGGGCTTGATCTTGACGCTGGAACGCCGCATTCACCGGGCGATCAACCGCGTGCGCGAGGGAAACTTCGCGCTGGACGGCCTGCTGGGGACCGAGCTTCACGGCAGCACGGTGGGGATTGTGGGGACGGGCCGCATCGGGGAGACGGTGGCGCGCGTGCTGTCGGGCTTCGGGGTCACGTTGCTGGCCAGCGACGTGCGGCGCAACCCGGCCGTCGAGGCGCTGGGGGCGCGATACGTCGGCGTCGACGAGCTGCTGCGCGCCTCGGACGTCGTCACGCTGCACTGTCCGCTGACCCCGGAGACGCGGCACCTGCTGGACGCGCGGCGCCTGGCGACCATGCGGCCCAGCGCGCTGGTCGTGAACACCAGCCGCGGGGCGCTGATCGACACGCCGGCCATGATCGACGCGCTGAAGGCGGGGCGCCTGCGCGGGCTGGCGATCGACGTCTACGAGGAAGAAGAACGGCTGTTCTTCGAGGACCACTCGGCCGACGTGGTGCAGGACGACACCTTCGCGCGGCTGCTGACGTTCCCGAACGTCATCGTGACCGGTCACCAGGCGTTCTTCACCGACAAGGCGCTGGCCGAGATCGCGCGAACGACCCTGGAGAGCGTGACGGCCTTCGAGGAAGGCAGCGAGATGCCGAACCGGATCGCCTGAGCGTCAGTGGTAGCCGTCGGTGGTGTCGGCGGCGGAGAGCTTGCCGCGGAACGTTCGGTAGAGATGGGTGAAGCTGGCGGC
Organism: uncultured Myxococcales bacterium; assembly: GCA_964589215.1. Classification (GTDB taxonomy): domain Bacteria; phylum Myxococcota_A; class Polyangia; order Fen-1088; family Fen-1088; genus JADGRB01. Next base: position 10,895 of record CAZPUH010000482.1, read on the forward strand.
GACCAGCAGGAAGGCGATTGGCCACCAGATCGTCGCGATGCGCATGGCGTGCGCGCCGGTGGCCGCCATCGTCATCGTCAGCGAGCGCGCCGGATCGCCGCTGGACGGCAGCAGCACCGGGTAGAGGGCGAACGCCGCGCCGACCAGCATGGCCGCCAGATAGGCAACGGACGCGGAGAACGCCGTCCGCTCGCGCCCGCGGCGGACGGCGACGACCATGACGGTCAGGCTGGCGGCGACGGCCAGCGGGATGAGGAGGCCGATCGGGTGCTGCCGGAAGTTGTCGAGCACCCCCGGGCGGACGGCGCGCGTCGCCAGCAGGCTGACCACGGTCAGCGCCGGCAGCGCCAGGGTGCCGAGGCGCGCGATCCGCCGCGCCCGCAGGTTCAGGCCGCCGGAGACGCGCATGGCCAGGTAGTGGGCGCCGTGCGTGGCCAGCGCAACCAGCACGACCACGCCGCACAGGACGGTGTACCAGTCCAGCACGCCGGGCTCGGGCCCCGGCCGGAAGTTCGTCCACAGCGGCAGGAAGAACGTGCCGTCGGCGTCCAGGGGGACGCCGCGGATGACGTTCCCCAGCGCCGCGCCGAAGAAGACCGGCAGCAGCAGGCTGGACACCATGAAGATGGCGTCGCACGCCTCCGCGAAGAGGTCGTCGCCTGCGTGGGCGCGCAGCTCCAGCCCCAGGGCCCGGCCGATGAGCAGCCACAGCACCATCATGAGCGGCAGGTAGAATCCGCTGAAGCTGGACGCGTAGAGCTGCGGGAAGGCGAAGTAGAGGACGCCGCCCGCGGCCAGCAGCCAGACCTCGTTGGCGTCCCAGACGGGGCCGATGCTGCGGCGGACGAGGGCCCGATCCTCGGGCGTGTGGGCCACCCACTTCGAGATGGCGCCGACGCCCAGGTCGAAGCCGTCGAGCACGACGTAGGCGACCAGCATGATCGCGACCAGCAGGAACCAGAAAGTCACCATGACGGTCTCCTCTTCTTCACTCGGCCGCCGCGTCCGCGACCGGGGCGAGCGCCGGCACGCGGCCTGGGTGGGCGTGCGCCGCGGCCGGCGTCGCGAAGCCCCTGGCGATCACCCGGCTCACGATGACGACGAACGCGATCGACAGCAGCGCGTAGAGCCCCATGAACCCCAGCAGCGAGAACAGGCCGTTGCCGGCCGACACGCGCGGCGACGTTCCGACCGCGGTGCGCATGAGGCCGTAGACCAGCCAGGGCTGGCGGCCGATCTCGGCGGTCATCCAGCCGGCGGTGTTGGCGATGTACGGCAGCGGCACGGCCACCACCAGCGCCCACAGCAGCGGCCGCGCCGTGGTCAGCCTCCCCCGCGCCAGCCACAGCAGCGCCAGGCCCGTCAGCGCCAGGAAGATGGTGCCCAGGCCAACCATCAGGTGATAGCTGTAATAGAGCAGGCCGACGTTGTCGGGCCGGGCGTCGGCCGGGAAACGATCCATCCCGGTCACCGACGCCGTCCAGCGCCGGTGCGTGAGGAAGCTGAGCGCGGCCGGCACCTCCAGCGTGTTGTCGATCCGCTTCTCGTCGACGTTCGGCTGGCCGACCAGGACCAGCGGCGCGCCGTTCTGGGTGGCGAAGAGCCCCTCCATGGCGGCCAGGGTCGCCGGCTGGTTCTCGGCGACCAGCGCCCCCTGGCGGTCGCCGCTGGGGAACAGCTGCCAGACGCTGGCCAGCGCCGCCACGACGACGCCCGTCTTCAGCAGCGCGGCCGAGGCCGCCCGATCGTCGCCGGGGCGGCCCCGCAGCGTGTAATACGCCCCGAGGCCCGCCGTCGCGAAGGCGCCCGTCACCAGCGCACCCCCCATCGTGTGCAGGTACTGCCAGAACGCCCACCGGTTCAGCAGCAGCGCCCAGAGGCTGTCCAGCTGGACGGAGCCGTCGGGCGCGACCGTGTAGCCGACCGGATGCTGCATCCACGCGTCGGTCGCGACGATGAAGTAGCCGGACAGCCAGGACCCGGCGAACACCGCGAAGGCGGACGCCAGGTGCGCGCGCGGCGAGAGCCGCTTCTCGCCGAACAGAAAGAGAGCCAGGAACGACGACTCCAGGAAGAAGGCGAACATCCCCTCCATCGCCAGGGTCTGCCCGATGACGCCGCCCGCGAACCGCGAGAAACGGGACCAGTTGGTGCCGAACTGGAACTCCATGGGAACGCCGGTGACGACCCCGAACACGAAGTTGATCGCGAAGATGCGGCCCAGCAGGCGAGCGGCGTCGGCGTAACGCCCCTCGGGGTGCCGCAGCGCCAGCACCTTCAGCACGACGATCAGCGGGGCCAGCCCCATCGTCAGCTGCGGGAAGAGATAGTGGAACGTGGCCGTGAAGGCGAAGTGGAGGCGGTGAACGACGAGCGCGCTGTCCATGGGCGATCCTTTGTACGTTGGAGCTGCAAGAACCGCGCACAGCCAGCGCCGCACGGCCCGCGGCCTGGTGGCGCCGAAACGCGAAAATGTTGCGCGAGCAGGCGCGGTTAGGCGGCGGTTCTGCGTGCCGCGGTCGCGCGCAGCACCCAGGCCAGCAGCAGGCCGTTGGCGAGCGCCAGCGCCGTCATCCCGCCGATCACGCCGGCGCTGGCGTGCCCGCCACGCAGCCGCATCACCAGCATCATGCCCGCGATCGAGGCCGCCATCAGCAGCCCGAACGCGAGAAGGATCGTGGCGACGGCCTCGCCCAGCTGGCGCCGCTGCAGCAGCAGCGCCGCCGCGGCGACGTGGGCCGGCAGGATCGCCGCCAGGTCCATCACGTGGACGGGGTTGACGGGCAGGGCGGCCGCCGCGATCGAGGCCGGAACGCCGCCGTGGGCCATCGCCGGCACGATCTCGGCCAGCCACAAGAACCCGAACAGCGCGCCGGTGCCGAACAGCAGGCCGGCCAGCGACTTCACGGGGACGCCGCGCGCCGGCCACGGTTCGGGCGGCCGCCGCAACAGCGACGCGCCCGTCAGCGCCAAGGTGAGCAACGCGACACCGAGCGCGCCGCAATAGAGCAGGAAGAGGGCGTTGAAGTGCACGCCGAAGGCGTAGATGACCAGCTCGTACGCGGCGTAGAGCGCCCCCCCTGCGAACACCAGGCGGGCCCGCGCCTCCCCGCGCTCCGCCCACCGGGCGGTGGCGGCCAGCCAGGGGACCGCGACGAGCAGATCGAACCAGTCCTGGCCGATGGCCTGCGCCGCCCAGGCCGTCGTCTCGCGCGCGTAGGTCGTCGGCAGCAGGATGCCGAACAGCGACACGGCCGCCAGCGCCGTCGCCAGGACCAGCCCCAGCTCGGCGCCCAGACGTCCGGCAGCGTCAGAGCGCGTCATGGCGGGCACCGCCACATCGTAATCCCCGGACCGCGCCGCGCAAAGCCGGCGCGCATTTGCGTTCAGCGCCGGCCCGGCGACGAGCCGACGTCGTCGGCGCGCACCATCTCGACGGTCGCCCGGATGTCGATCTCGTCGCCCACGACGATGCCACCCACGTCCAGATCCTGGTTCCAGTGCAGCCCGAACGACTGCCGGTTGATCGTCGCCCGCGCCGTCGCCGGGGCCCGCACGCGGCCGTCGCTGCCGGCGGCGGGTGCGCCGATCTCGACGTTGACCTGGACGTCGTGAACGACGCCCCGCAGCTCCAGCCGGCCGTTGACGATCACGTCGCTTCCGCGCACCTCGACGAGGCCGCTGTGGAAGAACGCGCGCGGGAACCGCTTCACGTCGAGGAATTCCGCCGACCGCACGTGGGCGTCGCGTTCGTCGTCGCCCGTCGTGATACTGGCCAGGTCGACCCACAGCTCGAGAGAGGATTGCGACGGCTGAGCGCGATCGAAGAACAGCGAACCGCCCCAGCGATCGAACCGTCCGTGGATCCGCTGGACCACGATGTGCCGCAGCGAGAAGGCGAGTGTCGATCGCTGGACATCGATGAGCCACTCTTGCTGCGTGGCTCCGTCACCTCGGCCGGCGGGTTCCGAAAGAAGGGGCGCGCTGGAGTTGTCGGTGTTCATGCTGCGCGGTTCGTGCACGTCCGGTGCCAGGCGTCGGGGGCGCGCGCGACGGTGCTGCAGGAGTCGCGTCGCGTGTTAGCGTCAGGGTGTGCTGAACACCTTTCGCGACAAGGTGACGGCCTACGTGGGCTTCGACGAGAGCTCGACGGCCGCGCTGCGCGAGGCCCGCGGGTTCGTCGCGCCGCACTTCGGGGCCATCATCGACGACTTCTACGCGACGATCGAGGCGCACCCCGACGCGCGCGCCGCGATCACGGGCGGAAGCGCGCAGATCGCTCGCCTCAAGCAATCGTTGCTGCGCTGGATCGACGAGCTGTTCAGCGGACCGCACGACGAGGCCTACTTCGAGCGGCGGCTCCGCATCGGCCGCGTGCACGTCCAGATCAACTTGCCCCAGATGTACATGCTGACGGCGATGGACCGCATCCGCGTCCGGACCGTCGACGCGCTACGGGGCGCGCCCGAGCTGAGCGAGGAGCGCCTGCGGCGCATGCTGACCGCCATCCATCAGATCCTCGACATCGAGCTGGCGATCATGCTCGAGAGCTACCGCGACGATCTGCTGACCAAGAACCGCACCGCCGAGCGCCTGGCCACGATCGGCCAGTTCGCCGCCGGCATCGGGCACGAGCTGCGCAACCCGCTGGGCGTCGTCGAGAGCTCGGCCTACCTGGTGAGCCGGCGCCTGGACCAGCTGAACGTCACCGACCCGGGGATCGCCCGACACATGGAGAAGATCGTGACGGAGGTGCAGCGTTCCGGCCGCACCATCAACGACCTGCTCGAGCTGGCGCGCAACCGCCCACCCAAGCGCCGCCTCGTCGACGCGCGCGAGTTCGTGCTGCAGGCGGTGGCCGCCGCCCACCTGCCGGCCGCCGTGACCGTCACGGTGGAGGCGCCGGGGGGCGTGCCGCTGGACGCCGACCCCGACCAGTTGACGGGCGTCGTGACCAATCTGCTCATCAACGCGTCGCAGGCGATGAACGGCGGCGGGCGCGTCTGGATCGACGCCCGCCGGAACGGGAGCGCCACCGAGATCCGCGTGCGCGACGAAGGCCCGGGCGTTCCGTCCGAGCTGCGCGAGCAGATCTTCCAGGCGCTGTTCACGACCAAGGCCAAGGGGAGCGGTCTGGGGCTGGCGCTGTGCCGCCGCATCGCCGAGTCGCACGGCGGGACCGTGGTCCTCGAACCGTCGGACGCCGGCGCCGCGTTCGTGCTGACGATTCCGGACCGACTCTCCGCCTGAGCCGCTCAGCCGGCGGCTTTCGCCCGCGCCGTCCGCCCGGCGGGCACGACCATGACCGGCTGCCCGGCGTTCCTCAGGACGTGGTCGGCGATCATGCCGCCCGCCATGACCACCAGATCGGCGCCGACCCGCCGCACCGCCTTGACGATGGCCTCGCCCGGGGACGGGTCGGCGACCACCAACGTACGCAGGTGGACGTGCGGCAGCGCGAGCTCCTCGGGAATGAGACCCAGAAGGCAGCTCTCGATCTCCTCCTGGCGACTGGGCTCCAGCCCCAGCTCGTCCGGCGGCGCGATGTGGGTCAGCACGACGTCGCCCCCGGTGGGCAACAGGAGCCGGTAAGCCGTTCTGACGGCGGCCGCCGCGCCCGCCGAAAAGTCGGTCGGCACGAGGATGGTCGTGATGGGCAGCAGAGGCTCGGTCCGGACCGCGGTCGTCTCGTCGCGCGGCACGCAGACGACCGGGACGCGCGCCCCCCGCACGGTGCGCAGCGCGGTCGAGCGGCGGGTCTGGCTGGTGCCGATCACCAGCAGGTCCGCGTCGTCGGTATCGGCCTCCCAGGCCAGCGGATCGTCCTCGCCGCCCCAGAGCGGGCGGATGCGCAGCGCGAAGTCCGTTCCGGCGCGGGCGTGGATGCGCGGGCGAAGCTCCCGCGCCAGCGCCTCGACGACCTCCGGGTTCACCTCGAACGGCAGCGGCGGCTCGAGCCCCAGGCGGTCGTGCTCGACCGCCGGCACGAACAGGTGGATGAGGCGAATGTCGCAGTCGACCCGGGCGCGCAGCGCCCCCAGCCAAGCCAGCGCCGCGTCGCTGGCCGGCGAGAAGTCGATGCCCGCCACCACCTTCAGGCGGGCCGGCTTCGCCTGGCCAACCAGCGCCCCGGTCGCGGCCGGCGGAACGACCAGCGTGGGGCAGGGGGCGGCGCGCAGCGTTCGCTCGGCGACGCTGCCCAGCAGCAGCCGGGCGGCGCCGTGGCGGGCGTGCGTGCCCAGCACCAGCAGCCCCGCCTGGGTCTCGCGCGCGCGGTCGACGATCGCGTCGGGTCCCCCCAGCTGGACGCGCGTCCGAACGCGTGCCCCACCGCCCCGGGCGGCGGCAGCCTGTGCGCTCACCGCGGCTTCGGCAGCGTCTCGCAGCTCGGCCACCATCTGCTCGTCCGTGACCTCCGGCGGGTACGAAGGTGGGATCGCCACCGCGTGAAACAGCTCCAGGTCGGCGTCGTAGAGGCGGCTCATCGCGGCGGCCGTCGCCACGACGCGCGCCGAGGAAGGGGACGCGTCCGTCGCGCAGAGGATGGTGGTCATTCCCCCAGATCCAGCATCAACCGTGCCGGTGTCGCTCATCTATCCGTGCGCCGGACCCGGGGGCCGAAAGTCGGCGTGACAGCGCACGCACGTCTCGGACAGCCGGCCGTAGGCGTCGGCGACCTTGTAGGGATTCAGCGTGCGGGCCGCTTCGGCCAGGTCGTGCGCCGCCGCCTTCAGGTCGTCCTGGCGCACGAAGAACTTCTCGGGGATCTGCGCGTTCAGCTCGGTCGCGTCGTTGGTCGTCGGGCGGCTCAGGGTGTCGTCGCTGGCGATGTCGTCGGCGCGCAGGCCGATCTGGCTGTACTCGAGCAGCATGATGGCGCCCATCAGATCGCTCATCGCGCGGGCGTGAGAGGCCATGCGATCGCGCAACAACGCCCGGGCGGCGGGGGCCAAGGGCTCGGGCGGACCCGGACGATCCGGCGCGGCCAGCGCCGAATGCAGCTGGGCCTGCTGGGGCGGCTGGCGTGCGGGCGTCGCGCAGGCCGCGCCTGCCAGCAGAGCCAGGAGGGCCGCCGCCCGCGCGCCCGAAACGATTCCCGTGCTGGGGTTGTTCGACATGCGGCGAAGGCTCAGCAAGGTCGGGGCCAGCGCCCGTTCGTCGCGGCAAGCGCGGGCGGCTGCGCAGAACTTGCGCCGGTCGAGGGGCGTGCCGCAAGCCCTGCGTCGCCGGTGGTCCGGCCGCACGCGCCAGCGCCGCCGCCACCCCGCGCCCGCACGAAATTTTCGCGCGGCACCGGTCGTGCAACGGCCCACGCTCGCTCATGGCGCGAACGCGATATCAGGCCGGCGGCGGGCGCATCCAGCTGAGTCACCTGCCTGCGGCCGCGCTGCGTGCCGTGTGGCGCGAGGGCTACGGCGCGGCCGACCTCCGCGCCGACGTGCTGGCCGGGCTGGTGGTCGGGATCGTGGCGCTGCCGCTGGCCATGGCGCTGGGGATCGCGGTCGGCGTGGCCCCTCAAAACGGCCTCTACACGGCCATCGTCGCCGGCGCGATCGTGGCGGCGCTGGGTGGCTCGCGCCTGCAGGTGACCGGCCCGACGGCGGCGTTCATCGTCATCCTGGCTCCGATCTACGCGAAGTTCGGGCTGGCGGGGCTGCTGGTCTCCGGACTGCTGGGCGGAATCATGCTGATCGCGCTGGGTGTCGCGCGCCTCGGCCAGCTGATCGAGTTCATCCCGTACCCCGTCACCAGCGGGTTCACGGCCGGCATCGCGGTGGTGATCGCGACGCTGCAGATGAAGGACGTCCTGGGCCTGACCCTGACCGGCGCGCCTGCCTCCTTCTTCGAGCGCATCGGGGCGATGTGGCAGGCCCGCGGCACGATTCACCCCAGCGAGCTGATCATCGCCACCGCGACGCTGGCGCTGCTGCTGGTCGTCCCCCGGTTCACGCGTCGCGTGCCGGCGCCGCTCATCGCCATTCCGCTGGCGGCCGTGCTGGCCGCGATCTGGAACCAGCTGTGGCCCACGCACGCGGTGGCGACGATCGCCAGCCGCTTCCAGACCGTGGTGGGCGGACAGATCGTGCACGGGGTGCCCTCGCGCCCGCCGTGGCCGATGCTTCCCTGGCACGCCGCGGGCCCCGGCGGCGGCGCGCTGGTGCTGTCGTGGCAGACGCTGCGGGACCTGTCGTCGGGCGCGGTCGCCGTCGCGATGCTGGGGGGCATCGAGTCGCTGCTGTCGGCGGTGATCGCCGACGGCATGGCGGGGACGCGGCACGACCCCGACGCCGAGCTGATCGCGCTGGGCGTCGGCAACGTCGTCACGCCGTTCTTCGGCGGCATCCCGGCGACGGGCGCCATCGCACGCACCGCCACGAACTTCCGCTCGGGCGCGCGGTCCCCGGTCGCGGCCATCGTTCACGCGCTGACGGTGCTGGCGGCCGTCATCGTGCTCGCGCCCCTGATCGGCCACCTGCCGATGGCGGCGCTGGCGGCGCTGCTGTTGCTGGTGGCCTGGAACATGTCGGACGCCAAGCACGTCGGGCACGTGCTGCGGGTGGCGCCGGGCAGCGACGTGCTGGTGCTGGTGACCTGCTTCGCGCTGACGGTCGTCTTCGACATGGTCGTCGCCGTTTCCGTGGGGGTCGTGCTGGCGGCGCTGCTCTTCATGCGGCGCATGGCGGAGATCACCCAGGCGCGGCTCACGCCGGTCGAGGATCACGCGGCCGCGCGCGCGCAGATTCCGGAGAACCTGCGCGGACAGATCGGCGTCTACGACATCGCGGGCCCGCTGTTCTTCGGCGCCGCTCAGAAGGCGATGGCCAGCCTCGGGGTCACCGGCGGCACCGTGCGCGCGCTGATCATCTGCCTCGATCGAGTCCCCGTGATGGACGCGACCGGGCTGGTCGCGCTGGAGAGCGCGATCGCGGCGCTGGACAAGCGCGGGTGCGCCGTGACCCTGGCCGGCCTGCAGCCGCAGCCGGCGCGCCTGGTGCAGCGGGCCGCGCTCCCCGCCCGATTTCCCAGGCTGCGTTTGAGCGCGGACCTGCCGGCCGCGCTGGCCGAGGCGCGCCTGCAGATCGCCGCCTGAGGCGGCCAGCCGGTCTCGTCAGACGTCCAGCTTGAAAGCGGGCGGGGCGTCGGCCGACGAGACGCCGTTGCGGGGGCTCCAGTTCTCGATCGGCGGCTCCAGCAGCACGACGAACTGGTCCGACGGCGGCACGCCGGACGCCTCGAAGCGGCGGGCCATCGCTTGAAACAGGGCGCGCTTCGCGTCGCGGGACCGGCCCGGGAAGGCCGTGATCTCGACCAGCGTGAAGGCTTCGCTGCGGCCCGCGGGGATCTCGAACTGCTCGGGCGGCAGCTCGAGCAGCTGCTGGTGGCGGTCCCCGTCAGGGATCTTGAACGCCTCCACCAGCGCCTCGTGAACCGCGTCCAGCAACGCCCGGTTTTCGGCGGCCGGGCGGCCGCGTCTTCGGCTCAATCGCACGAGAGGCATGCCCGAGACTTAGCACGGGTGGGTCGGCCGGCGCGGAATCGAGACCGCGTCGACGGGTTACTTGGGCATCTTCATGCCGGCGTCCTTGCCGTCGTCTTTGCCCGGCCCCTTGTCGTCCTTGGACGTGCCGGCGTCCATGGGTGAGGGCCCGGGCATTCCCCGTCCCGCGGCGCCGCCCATCATCGTCGTGCCGCCCGTCCCGGCGGGCCCGCCGGGGCCCATGGTGCCGCCGGTCGCCGCGACGCCGCCCGTCCCGATCGCGCCGCCGGTCGCCGCGACACCGCCCGTTCCGGTGACGCCACCCGTGGCCGCGACGCCGCCGGTTCCGGTGGTTCCGCCGGTCGCCCGGCTTCCGCCGGCGCCCTCGCTGCTGCCGCCGGCGCCGAAGCTGCCGCCGCTGCCCTTGCCGGTGTTGTCGCCCGCGCCGCTGATTCCGCCCGTCGCGGGCGTCCCGCCGGTTCCCGAGCGACCACCGGTCGCCGTCGCGCCGCCGGTCGCCGTCGCGCCGCCGGATCCGGTGGTCCCTCCGATCGCGGGCGCGGTGCCAGATCCGATCTTTCCGCCCGTCGCCGATCCGACGCCGGTGGTCCCGCCCGTGCTCAGCGGACCGGCGCCGCCGCCCGTTCCGGAGGTGCCCGGGCCGGCGTCGCGTTCGCGGACGGGCTGCTGGGACGGGTCGCTGCCCGACGTTCCCGTAACCTCGATGCTACCGCACGCGCCCAGCGCCAGCGTCAGCGCCACCGCCGCGATCCACCCGCCGCCCGTTCGCCTCATGACTGCCTGAAAAGCTAAGGTCGGATGCCCATCTGCCAATGTGGGCGTAAGACCGCCCACACCGCCGCGTCAGCGTTCCATGACCAGCAGCGGCATCAGGGCGTCGAGCGCGATCGGTTTGACGAGGTGGTGGTCGAACCCGGCCTCCTGCGCGCGCGAACGGTCGTCTTCCTGTCCGTATCCCGTGAGCGCGATCAGCCGCAGCGGCGCGCCGCGGTGCTGCGCCCGCAGCCGCCGCGCCAGCTCGTACCCGTCCATCACCGGAAGGCCGATGTCCAGCACGGCGACCTGCGGCTGGAACGAGCGGGCCAGCTCCAGCGCGGCGACGGCGTCGTGCGCCACCGCGGAGTCGTGGCCGATGTGCCCCAGGAACTCGTGCAGCGTCTGAGCCGCATCGACGTTGTCGTCGACGACCAGCACCCGGACAGCTCCCGCCGTGCGGACGACGGGCGGTGGGACGGCGGCCAGCGGCGCGACGGCGGCGCGCGCCGCCGCCGGAAGCGTCACCGTGAAGACGCTGCCGGCGCCAGGACCGGCGCTGGCGGCCTCGATGCGGCCGCCGTGCAGCTCGCAGATGCTCCTGGCGATCGCCAGCCCCAGCCCCAGTCCGCCCTCCGAGCGGTCGATGGCCCGCTGGCCCTGCACGAACACGTCGAACACCTCCGGCAGCAGCTCGCGCGGGATGCCGATCCCCTGGTCGCGCACCTGGACCACGACCCGCTCGCCGTCTGCGCGGGCGCGGACGGCGATCGAGGTGGCCGGCTCGCTGTACTTGGACGCGTTGGTCAGGAGGTTCTGGAACACCTTCGCCAGGCGCGTCGCGTCCGCGTCGACGATCAGCCCCTCGCGCGCGACGTCGACCGACAGCTCTTGCCGGCGTTTTTCCAGCAGCGGGCTGGCCATCTCGATGGCCTTGGCCAGCACGGCCGCGATCTCGACGGGCTGGCGCACCAGCTGGATCTTGCCGCGCGTGATCCGCGAGACGTCCAGCAGATCGTCGACCAGGCGCGACAGGTGATCGACCTGCCGGCGGATGATGTCCCGCTCCTTGTGAAGGGCGGCGCCCGCCTTCAGGTTCATCAGCTCCAGCGCCGTGGCGATGGGCGCCAGCGGGTTGCGCAGCTCGTGCCCCAGCATGGCCAGGAATTCGTCCTTGCGGCGGTCCGCGAGGCGCGCCCGCTCGACCGCTTGCTCCAGCTGCTCCTTCTGTTCGCGCACGGTTTTGTACAGACGCGCGTTCTCCAGCGCGACGGCGGCCTGTCCGGCGATGCTGGTGGCCAGCCGTTCGTGCGCCTCGCTGAACCGCCCCGGCTGCGCGTGCCGGAAGGAGAGGCTGCCGTAGACCTCCCCCGTGCGCGTGACGACGGGGACGGCCAGATAGCTGCGCGTGCCGGTCGTGTCGAACCGGGGATCACCGGCGGCGTCGTCCAGCCGCACGGCGGGCTGATGTCCCAGGTCGAATGACGCCCGTTCGGCTCCCACCAGCTTGCCGATCTCGTCGGTGATCAGCTGGACCAGCCGGTCATGGTCCAGCTCGCTCGCGAACGAGCTGGCCAGGCGGTGCAAGGTGTCGTTGATGCGCCGCTCTTCGTCGGCGCGCAGGCTGGCCCGCTTCTGCTCGTCGATGTCGACGATCACGCCGGCCAGGACGGCTGGTTTGCCGTCCGGCCCGTTGATGACGCGGCCGTGCGAGCGGATCCAGGTGAAGGATCCGTCTCCGCGCTGGACGCGCAGCTCGGGGGTGTAAGGCGCCCCCTCCCGCATCGTCCGCTCGAAGGCTTCGCGCGCCACGTCCCGATCGTCCGGGTGGATGGGCGTGAAGTCCGCGGGCGCGTGGGCGTCCGTCAGATCCAGCAGCGCCAGGTACGAGGCGTCCCGCGTGCTGGTCATCGTGCGCAGGTCCAGGCTCCAGGTCGCGGCGCGCGCCGCGCTGAGCGCGACCCGCAGCTGCTCTTCTCGGCTCTGCAGCGCCTCGTAGAGGCGCGCCCGCTCCAGCGCTTGCGCCGTCAGCTCGCCGACCGCGCGCAGGAAGTCGCGGTCGGTGGCGCCCAGCTCGCGCGCCTCGGCGAACGAAACCGAGATCGCGCCGCTGCGCCCTTCGAAAGAGAAGGGGACTGCGCCCCACGACCGCACGCCGTGGCCCCGCCAGCTGGCCTCGAAGTGCGGGTAGCGGGCGGCCAGCGCCTCTTCGCCGGCGGCCCAGACCACCTGGCCGCTGCGGATCGCCTCGGCAGCGGGGACCGCGAAGTCCAGCGGAACGCGCGCGACCTTGGCCAGCCGCTCGGGGTCGTACGCGCCCGAGATGCCCAGGATGTGCAGCTCGTCGCCGACGCGGATGGAGGCGCCGGCCCAAACGGCGCCCACCACCGACCGGGCCTCCTCGGCGGAGATCGCGGTCACCTCGTGCGGCGTGCGCGCCCGCGACAGCCGCGCCGCCAGGTGGTGCAGCTGCCGCTCGCGCATGCGGGCCGCCTCCGCCTCCGCGCTCGCGCGGCGCTCGGACTCCAGCAGTGAAACGCGCTCCAGCGCCAGCGACGCCTGCCCGGTGAGGGCGGCCAGCAGCTGGCGGTCCTCGTCGCTGAAGGCCCGCTCGTCGGCGAAAGAGAACGACACCCCGCCCACGGCGGCGCCGGCGACGGTCAGCGGCACGACCGCCCAGGAACGGAACGCGGTCTGATCCGGGCGGATGGCCGCCGGATAGCGGCCGTACATGGCCTGGATGTTCTCGAACATCAACGGCTGTCCGGTGCGGATCACGTCGCACAGCGGAATCGGCGCCGCGAGCGGAATGGTCGCGAACCGGTCCAGCTGGCCTGCCTTGCCGGCGTCATCGTGTGCGACCAGCTCCAGCGTTTCGGCGTCGCGCTGCATCCAGACGAACCCGGCCGCCGCCCCCAGCGCGGCGCGCCCGGCGTCCACCATGATCGAGGCAACGTGGGTCTTGTCGACGGCGCCCAGCAGCGCCTCGGTCAGCTTCTGCAGGCGGCGCGTGCGGTCGCGGGCGGCTTCGGCCTGTCGGCGGGCTTGCTGCTCGGCCTCGAACAGCCGCGCGTTCTCCAGCGCGATGCCGGTGCGGCGCGCCAGCTCGGACAGCATGTCGAGGTCGGCCTCCGCGTACCGGCGGCCCGAATCGGTCATCGAGAACGTGATGGCGCCCAGCACACCGTCGCGCCCGGCCAGCGGGGCCACGACCGCCGACGTGTAGCCGCGGCTGCGCAGCTGGGCCAGGTGTGCCTCGTCGCGGGCCGCCTTCTTCAAGACGTCCTCGTCGATCTGGATCAGCTCGCGCGGGCCGCCCGCCAGCACGCGCGCGACGCCCGTGTCCTCCGACAGCGGCTGCGGCTCGGCCACCAGCGCGCGCGCCCGCGCCAGCGCCTGCGGATCGGCGTGCGCGATCGCGGCGATGCGCGGATGCCCGGCCGTCTTGAGGTGGACGTAGCACCAGTCGGCCAGCTTGGGGACCGCCAGGTCGACGATGGCCTGCAGCGTGGTCTGCGGGTCGAAGCGTTCGAGCAGCGCGCCCGCCTCGGCCAGGTACGTCGCCGCGACGTGCGCGCGCTTGGCGTCCGTGACGTCGGTGTACGTCGACACCGCGGCCACGATCTCGCCGCTGCTGTCGCGCACAGGGGAGGCGTTGATGCTGATCGTGCGCCACGTCCCGTCGTGGCGGTGAATCTCCAGCTGGTCGGTGACGGCGTTTTCGCCGCGCAGCGCGCGCGCGATCGGCCAGCCTTCGTTCGGCACGCGGCGCCCGTGGCTGTCGAACGCCGCGATGGCGTCGTAGCTGTCGATGCCCTCGACCGGCCGCGAGACCTTGCCGAAGAGCCGCTCGACTTCCTCGTTCTGGAACAGGATGGCGCCGGTGGGCGCCTCGACGATGACCATCCCCGTGCTCATCGTCTGGGCCGCGATGGCCAGCACGCGGCCGGCCCGCATTTCGGTCACGTCTCGCGAGACGACACAAACGCGGTCATCCGGCAGAAGCGCCAGCATCGCCGCGAACCGCCGGACCCGGGCCGGGGTGGCGACGGTGTACTCGATGGCGGTCGGCGCGCCGCCCCGCCGGACGCCGTCGACGGCCAGCTGCCAGGCCCGACCGTCCGCCGCCCCCAGCCTGTCCTCGAGGCGCTGGCCGCGAAGCTCTGCCAGAGGGCGCCCGAAGGCCTGCTCGAGAGCGGCGTTCCCGTACAGGCAACGCCGGTCCCGGTCGAGCACCGCGATGGCCGCGGGGGCCGCCTCGACTAGAGTCTGGAAGTCGAGATCCACCGGCGATCGATGAAGACAGAAGACCGCTGGACCGTCAATGCTTCCGGCGGGTTATGGCTGAGCCAGGCACGCGCCGTGCCACCTGGATCGTGGAGGTTGTTTCAGGCGGCGTAGGGGTGCTTCTCGACCACGGACAGCTTCACGCCGGTGAGGCGCTGGATGTCGCGGAGGTAGACCCGCTCCTCGCGGTCGCAGAACGACAGCGCGACGCCCGTGGCGCCCGCGCGCCCGGTGCGGCCGATGCGGTGCACGTAGCTCTCGGGCTCGTTCGGCAGGTCGAAGTTCAGCACGTGGGTCACGCCGTCGACGTCGATGCCGCGCGCGGCGATGTCGGTCGCCACCAGCACGCGGACCGCGCCGCTGCGGAAGCCGGCCAGCGCCTTCTGGCGAGCGCCCTGGGACTTGTTGCCGTGGATGGCGGCCGCGGACACGCCGGCCTTCTCGAGGTCGCGCGCGACGCGATCGGCGCCGTGCTTGGTGCGCGTGAAGACCAGGACCCGCTTCATGGCCGCGTCGCGCAGCGTCTCGCGCAGCAGCGAGCGCTTGTCGTTGCGCTCGACGAACAGGACCCACTGCGTGATGGCCGGCGCCGTGCTGGCGACGGGGTTCACGGCGACCTTCACCGGGTCGCGCAGGATCTGGTTGGCCAGCGCCGCGATCGGCCCGGGCATCGTCGCCGAGAACAGCAGGTTCTGGCGGACGGGCGGCAGCTCGGCGACGATCCGGCGGATGGGCTGGATGAAGCCCATGTCCAGCATGCGGTCGGCCTCGTCGAGCACCAGGATCTGCACGTCCTTGAGGCGCAGGTGGCGCTGCTGGAGCAGATCGATGAGGCGGCCCGGCGTGGCGACGACGACGTCGACGCCCCGGCGAAGCGCGTCCACCTGAGCGCCCTGGCCGACGCCGCCGAAGATGGTGGTGCCGGTCAGGCGGAGGTGCTGGCCGTAGTCGCGGAAGCTCTCGCCGACCTGCACGGCCAGCTCGCGCGTCGGCACGAGCACCAGCGCGCGCGGTCCGCGGCTGTCGCGGCGGTCGAGCATGCTGAGGCGGTGCAGGATCGGCAGCGCGAAGGCGGCGGTCTTGCCGGTGCCGGTCTGCGCGCAACCGAGCAGGTCGCGGCCGGCCAGCACGTGCGGGATCGCCTGGCTCTGGATCGGGGTCGGTTGCTCGTAGCCCTGGCGGCCAACGGCGCGCAGCAGCGGCTCGGCCAGCGCCAGCGCGGCGAACGTGCCGGCGGCCGGAGCGGAAGCGGGGGAAATGATCGGATCTGTGGACAGAATCGGGGCTGTGCTCATCTTTTCGGGTCCTTTGGTGTGCGTGTTCGTCCGTGCAAAAACCGACGAGACAGCGCTCTCCGAAAGGAACTCGCGAAACCCGGTTCTGGCTCGGCGCGCGACAGTCGCGGCCGGCAGGGACTGAAAACTGACCCCCTTTACATGCGGGCAAACCCCGGCGAAGTCAAGCAGAGCCCCTCGCCGGGGGCGTCACGGGGCCGTTACTTCTTGGGCTTTTCGGCCTTCTCCATCTTCTCGGCGTGCTCGCCCTTTTCACCCTTCGACCAGGGCGGCGTCACGTTGTTGGCGCGCGCATAGGCGATCGACTGGCCGAGGTGCTCGTGCTCGTGGTTGATGATCGTGATCAGCCCCGAGCGGGTCGTGATCTCGTGACCGAAGAAGTTGATCTCCTTGTCGAGGTCCTTCTCCGGCACGCCCTTGATCGCCTCGCGCACGTAGTCGAACGAGGTCTGCAGGATCTTCTTGATGGCTGCCTTGTCCGTGGTCTGCGCGTCCCACTTCTTCGCGTCGCCGTCGAACTTGGCGTCGGCCGGCGGCGCCTTGCCGGTGATCATCTTGCCCAGGCCGTAGTTGCCGAACGCGATGTGCAGGTACACCTCGCTGATCGACCGCACGCCCGGCGCCGGGCGCCAGGTGTACTTGTCCTGCGGAACGGCGTCCTCGAGCTCGAGGATCTCCTTCTCGACGTAGCCGACCTGACCGACCAGGTCGGTCTGCAGGGTGCTCTTGGCGGGAGCGGCCGCCTGCGCGCGCGCGCCGGCGCCCAACGTGAAGGCCAACATCAGAAACAGGGTGGGGGGCTTGATGGTCGTCATGCGCGGGATGATCTCCCGTTCCCGACGACAGACAAGATCAAAACGCCCGCGCACCCGATCACGTTGAACCAGAGAAACCCGACGTGGGTGGTCAGCCAGACGGCGATCACCAGCGCCTGGGAGATCAGCGCCGCCACGAAGACGGGCGTGCCGCGCACGCGCCGCCCGAAGAAGGCCATCAGGAAGATGCCCAGGATCGTCCCGTAGAACAGCGAGCCCAGGATGTTCACCGCCTGGATCAAGTTGTCGAGCAGGGCGGCGAACGCTGCGAAGGCGACCGCCAGCACGCCCCAGGCGCCGGTCGCGAAGCGGGCCACGCGGACGTAGTGGGCGTCGGGCGCGTTCGGCCGGATGCTGCGCTTGTAGAAGTCGACGATCGTGCAGCCGCCCAGCGCGGTCAGCTCGCTGGCCGTCGACGACATCGCCGCGCACAGGATCACCGCCAGCAGCAGGCCGACGACCCCGCGGGGGAGGTTGGCCAGCACGAACGACAGGAAGACGTAGTCGGCGTCGTTGGGCTCGGGGCGGGGGACCGAGGCGGCGATCAGCTTCTGGGTGCGCGCGCGCACGTCGTCGAAGCGGGCGGCCGCGGCCTGGACATCGGCGCGCGCCGCCGCGACCGCCGCGTCGTCATGCGCGCGCAGGGCGTCGGCCAGGCGCTGGACCTGGGCGCGGCGCGCGTCGCCGGCCGCCCGGTGCTCGACTTGCAGCCGCTGCAGCTCGGCGGCGTGGGGCGTCCTGGCGACGCGCGCCAGCTCGGCCTCGTTGAAGAACAGCGGCGGTGGATTGAACTGATAGAAGACGAACACCATTACGCCCACGAACAGGATCAGGAACTGCATCGGGACCTTGAAGAGCCCGTTGAACAGCAGCCCCAGGCGGCTCTCGGTGATGGACCGCCCCGACAGGTAGCGCTGCACCTGCGACTGGTCGGTGCCGAAGTAGGCCATGGCCAGGAAGCCGCCGCCCAGCAGCCCCGACCAGAACGTGTAGCGGCTGCCGAGGCCGCCCGAGAAGTCGACGACGTTCATCTTGCCGAACGCGCCGGCGATGGACAGCGCGTTGCCGAACGACAGGTCGGGCGGCAGGCGGCGCACGACGACGATGAACGCCACCACCATCCCGCCCAGCATGACCGTCATCTGGTGCTTCTGCGTCTGGCTGACGGCGCGCGTGCCGCCCGCGACGGTGTAGAGGATGACCAGGCTGCCGATCGCCAGGCACGTGAGGTTCAGCGACCAGCCGAGCAGCTTCGACAGCACGATGGCCGGCGCGTAGATCGTGATGCCGGCGGAGAGCCCACGCTGCAGCAGGAACAGGAACGCGGCCAGCTGGCGCGTCTTGACGTCGAAGCGCGCCTCCAGCAGCTCGTACGCGGTCAGGACGCGCAGCTTGTAGAAGCGCGGCACGAACGTGATCGACAGGATCACCATCGCGACGGGCAGGCCGAAGTAGAACTGCACGAACCGCATCCCGTCCGCGTAGGCCTGCCCCGGCGTCGACAGGAACGTGATGGCCGAGGCCTGGGTCGCCATCACGGACAGCCCGATCGTGAGCCAGCGGTCCTGATAGCCGCCGTGCAGGTAGCCGGCCATGTCCGACGGGCCGCGCGTCTTCCAGACGCCGTACCCGACGATGGCCCCCAGCGTGACGAAGAGGACCGCCCAGTCGAGCGCGCTCATGAATACAGTGCCGTGAGGATCGCGCCGACGATGATCTCGACGGCCAGCGCCCCCAGGACGATCGCGTAGATCGCGCGCCAGCTCAGGACGGGCGCGGCGTCGCCCATCTCGGTGCGCGGCGACTCATCGGCCATGCGCGGTCTTGTCCCCGGCCTTGCCGCCGGCCAGCAGGTTCGCGAACAGGCGGAACGCGCCCGGCACGCCGGCGGGCAGCTGCCGGAAGAAGGCCAGCCCCGTGTAGACGAACGTCCCCTGGCCGGCGCGGGCCCAGAGCAGGCTGCCGGCCAGCTGGGCTTCGCCCGGGTCGTGCATGAGCAGCGGGGTCTCGTACTGGCCGCTCCAGCGCTCGGCGAAGTAGAGCCCGCGCTCTTGGACCCAGCCCTCGAAGTCGGCCGGCCCCAGCGCGTTCGGCGACGTCACGGCGGGGTGGTGGGGCGCCGTGAACGTGACGGCGGCCGTCTCGTCGGTGACCCGCTGCTGACCGATGTCGAACCCGTACGGGCCGAGAGGCGCGGTCAGCGGGGCCAGCCGGTTGTTGGTGTTGTACTGCACGACCAGCACGCCGCCCGCCTCGACGTAGGCCATCAGGGTCGGGTGCGCGGCGCGCAGCTTCTCGCTGACGTTGAACGCGCGCACGCCGGTGACGATGGCGTCGAACCGGCGCAGCGCGCCCGCGCCCGCGTCCAGGTCGGCGTCGCTCAACATCGTGACGTCGTAGCCGACGCCGCGCAGCGCGGCGGGCACCTCGTCGCCCGGGCCGGGGATGTACCCGATGCGCTTGCCACCCGTCGCCAGCGCGACGGGGACCAGGCGGACGTCGGCGTCGAGCAGGTACGTCTGGATCGGGATGTGCGGGTGGGCGATGTGCACCACCTCGCGCGAGAGGTGCCGCCCCTCGACGTCGGCGACCGCGTGCAGCGTTCCCGCCGCCGCGGCGGCGCC
>CAZPUH010000483.1:0-2485 GCA_964589215.1 uncultured Myxococcales bacterium
GACCGCACCGCGACAAAGCTGGGGACTGCGAGAGCCAACGCCAACACAAACATTCCGCCCTGCTGCAACTTGCGCATGATCGCCTCCGTGGATGAGTAAAAACGATCGCAACGTAGGGTCTGCCGTTGGGCTGTCAAGCCGCCGGGTAACCCTCAGCCGTGGGCGCGTTACGACGTCGTGACACGCTCTCTAGTCGGATCGCTGAGAATCCCCCCGAAATCACCGGGCGCGCGCCGATGAGTTCCGGGCATGGTGGTTGCAGCTTGTTGCCGCCGTGGCTGTCACGACGACGACCGTCCGCAGTTGCCTGACCCGAGCGACGTCGGCCGTTTTCGCCGCGGGCGTCCTCTACTTATGGCTGATGTCCAGCGCCCAGGCGCAAGAGCACCCGCTGGCGGGGCAGAAGCCGCTGCCGGCCGACGAGGCCCACAGGATCGAGGAGCTTCGAAAGGAGGCGACGGAAACTCTGGCGCGCGGGGACATGGAGAAGGCGCGCGCCGAATTCGAGCAGATCCTGAAGATGTCGCCTTACGACGCGTCCGCCGAGCGCGACGCCGCGCGCGCCGCCGAGGCGGCCGGCAAGTTCGAGTACGCGGCCGAAGCGCTCGAGAAGGCCCACCACTTCGGCGGGCACGAGCACGACCCCGAGCTTCACTATCTGCGCGGCGAAGCGCTGTACACGCTGGGCCGCGAGGAAGAGGCCGAGCGCGAGCACCACATCGCCGAGCTGGAGATCGGCCCCAACCCGACGGACCGCGCACAGAAGCTCTGGCTGGCGCGCATCCAGGCCCGGAAGGGCTACGTCGTGCTGGCGGACCGCCTCTACGAGTCGATGTTGCCACCCGCCCCCAAGTTCGATGAAGAGGTTGCTCTGAACCAAGCGGATGCCCACCTGATGAACAAGGACTGGGAAGGGGGCGCGCGCGTGCTGAAGCGGTACCTGACGCTGGATCCCAAGAACGTGCGCGGGCGCGAGATGCTGGCCTGGGCGCTGGAGGCGGACGGGGACCTGAAGGGCGAGCTGGAGGTGCGGCGCAGCCTGGCGGAGGACTTGCCGACGGCCGCTCACAAGAAGGACTACGGTCGCGCGCTGGAGCGGGCCGCCAACTTCCGCGATGCCAGCCTGCAGTACCACGCGGCGCTGGCCGACACCGCCAGCGCGGGGGACGTCGCGGACACGACGCTGGTGACCTCGTACGAACGGATGCATTACCGCAGCACGCCGGAGCTGGGCGGCGGAGGTCAGCTCCGCTCCGACCCGCAGGCCTGGTCGTGGCGGGCGCAGGCTGGCGGCGCGGTCCCCTTCGGTACGCGCCACCAGGCCGGCGTGCTCGCCTGGCACGACGCCTCGCAGGATTGGCACGCCAACCAGGTCGTCGGCGCGAACACGCTGCGCGAGACCGGCACCGTGACGGGCATTGGCGCCTACGCCATGTTCGGCCACCACTCGGGCGGGTCGCTGCTGCTGGGCGCGGACGGGCGCTACTCGTCGGCGATCGGCGAGGACTCGACGGGCCGCGAGCTCTACGGGCCGACCAGCACCTGGGGCTTCGGCGGCCAGGCCGAGCTCGACTCGCCGTTCGGCGACAACGTGCAGGTCAACATCCACGGCGACCTCAACGAAGAGTGGAACGACGCGCCCGTCACCATCCACGAGGGCGGCACGATGACCGGCGTGACCGGCCACCTGTTCCTGTTCCCGAAGGATCGCATCGTGCTGTTCGACGGCGGCATCCAGGAACGGCGGCTGATGCTGCGGCCGCTGATGCCGGGCGATCCGTCGCCCGCCTCCGACCAGACGCTGGCCTGGGCGGGCCTGGACTTCAACCTCTGGACCGACGGCAAGCGCGTCGTGCGCGGCGAATCGCTGGACGAGCGCATGGTGCGCCGCACGGCGCTGACCGACGCCGGCGTGCTGGCCTACCGCCACTACGAGCTGTGGGCCGACCTGCCGCCGAACTTCTACAACCGCATCTCGCTGTACTCGCGGGCGTCGATCGACAACGGCACCTTCATCTTCCGCAAGGTGGTCGCCGGCGGCCGCGCCGGGTTCGAGCTGCACGGCGGCCTCGGGTACGACAACGTGCAGAGCCAGACCCTGACGCAAGGGGGTGGGGCTCTGGTCATCGCGTCGTCCTGGTCCACGCGCCTGCTGGTCACGTACGACATCGTCCACCAAACCACGATTGGGTTGCCCGGAACCCTTCAGATCGGATGGGTCACCTTCCATGCAGATCTCTAACAAGAGGTTGTGGATCGAGGCGGCGGCGGGGACGGCGATCGTCCTGGCCGGGACGGCGGTCGCGTCGGGCGAGCCGCACCTGGGGATCGGCAAGCTGTGCCCCCACCCCGTGTGGCTGGTCGTGCTGGCCCTGTCGGCCCGCTACGGCGTCCGTGGCATGGTCGCCAGCGCGCCGGTGGCGTGGGCAGCGCTGGCGCTGCTGGGGGGGCCGTGGCGGACGGCGCCCGCGCTGGCGCTGAAGGC
>CAZPUH010000484.1:0-2334 GCA_964589215.1 uncultured Myxococcales bacterium
CGCCTGGCCGACGTCGAACACCCGGCAGACGTTCGGGTGGTTGATCTGCCGCGCCAGCCTCACCTCCCGCGCCAGCCGCTGCGCCCACACCCGGTCCCCCGCGTACTCCGCGCGGACGATCTTGATCGCGATCTCCTGGTCCAGCACCCGGTCGTACGCCCGAAACACGATCCCCATCCCTCCGCGCCCCAGGATCTCGCGAAGCTCGTACCGCTCCAGCACGACGTCGCCCGGCGAGAACGCGGGCGCGCTCGCCCGCGACGACCGCGCATCGCGCCGGTCGCGTACGGTCCAGCTGTCGCCCGGGTTGCTCACGGGGACTGACCCGAGGATTCACCTGGCAGATCGTTCCACGGCATGAGACGGATCTCGGCGCTCCGGCTCCATTCCACTCTCGTTGTTTGCGGGACCGGGGACTTGGGGTCATCCGCACTGTCGAGGCAATCGTAACTACCGGGAGCTGTCGTCCCGGTGGGCGTGCCCGTGTCGGCGAACAGCTCCCTCCAAACGATCTTTGCGCCGTGACGGAATGCGACCCAAACGGTCTTTTCAGAGGACCAGCCCGGCGTACAAGGCACGTCGGTCTTCGCGATGTCATGAGCCGTCCCCTGGCCGTCCGCGCGCACCCAGAGCGCGCTCATTCCATCGTCTCCCACAGTGAGAATGACGATCCGATCGCCCGCCGGCGAGAGCCGAAAATTCACGAGCCAGCCACGGTATATGGGCTCACAGCGCGAGTTCTCACACCGCATCAGCGCCGACTGATCCAGCCTTTCCTGATAGTAGAGCACGTGCCCGTCGTTCGAGCACCGCGCTGCTCGGGGCGATCTCCCGATGGGCAATCGGCCGAGCTGCCGCCCCGACCAGTCCAGTCGAACGAGGTGAGTGGTCCAATCCAGGCCGCGAGTAGCGACCAGGTTTTCGCCGCAGGGAGACACTTCCCAGACGTCGGGCGGCAGCTCGAAGCGTCGTTCCGCGCCCGTCGGCAACGTGACGACGAGGATCGGATGCGACTCCATCGACACGAACGCCAACCCAGCAGCCGCAGCAACGGGATGTCGCAAATGACGCTCAGGGATGAAACCCGCGCGCCGTATCGTATGGGTAAGCGAATCAGCAACCAAAAGGTCGTTCTCCGGGTACCCGAACATCCCCGCCAGGTAATGGACCTGCCCGTCTCGGGTTGCTACATCCTCGACGTTTCCCGCGAACGCAAACTGCAGATCCTGGTCAAAATGAGGAAAATGGAGCCGGCGAAGCTCGCTCCTGTTACCGGCGAGCATCGTGTTGACGAAGATCGCGTCGCCCACGACCTGGTAACCCGTCGTGAACGTCAGGTGCGTGTCCGCCGGAACGACGACGCTCGTTCGGTTCGTCATCGAAAAGACCGCAGAATGGTTGACGTCGACGGTGTACAGAAACGACTGGTTGTCCGGCAGCCAGCTCGGATCCGTAGAGAGCGTTGGCTCTCCGGTGGAAACGACCGGGACCGCATCGCCCCCATCCAGGTGCGTTGACACAAAGGCTGCCGGCCGTAGATCGCGATCGTGCCCGGCGAACACGATCTTGGATCCGTCGCGTGTCACCTCCGGGCACCCCTCTGCGTAGGCGGCGGGGACCAGCGGCGAGGGCACGCGAAGCCCGCTCACCGTGTCGAGGTCCTCGGCTCGCGGCGGCGTCCCCCACACGAAGCGAACAGTCCGCCGGTCGGGCAGCAGAGTCATGCAGCGAATCTGCTCGGGAACGGTCGCAAGGATCTTGGCCTTGTTGGTCCAGTCCTGCGCGGTCCCGCTGACGGACGGCACGTTCGCGGCGACCGGCGCGACGCTGGCGTTGCTCCGGTCGCGAATCAGGTTGCGCATCAAGGCGGTGACGCCGGCCAATGCGACGATCCCGAAGAGCCCGGCGACCGCGATCACAGACCGCGCGCGTCGGTAGCGACGGGGAGCCGGCAGCCGCGCCCCTTTCGCCAGCGCATCGGCGACCTGCTCGGCTGAGCGCGGACGTTCGTGGATCGGCATCCTCAGGCACTCGCGGCAAATGTCGAAGGCACGTCGCTCCACGTCGCTCAACGCACGCCCCAGTACCGGCCGCACGACGTCCTGCCCGTTGACCGCCCATGTGGGGCGCACCCCGAACACGCACTCGTGGATCACGATCCCCAGCGACCAGATGTCCGACGCCGTCGACGCCCCCGCACCACGAATCACCTCGGGCGCCATGTAGGCCGGCGTGCCGCCCTGCACGCTGCTCGCACCCTCCGTGCGATCCGTGGCCAGCCCGAAGTCCGAAACGACCAGCGACCCGTCGTCTATACGAAGTACGTTCTGCGGC
>CAZPUH010000485.1:0-2484 GCA_964589215.1 uncultured Myxococcales bacterium
TGTAAATTGCCGTCACGTGTCTAAGCTGTCGCGCTTGCTGAGAAAACCGCCCTACCGGGTGGGCCGGACGAAACTTTCGAACGGTCTGCCGCTGGTGGTCGTGGAAACACCGCACCTCCATTCGGCCACGCTGAACCTCTACGTGCGGGCCGGGTCTCGCTACGAGCGCCGGGAGACGAACGGGCTGTCGCACTTCCTCGAGCACATGCTGTTCCGCGGCTCGGAGCGCTACCCGTCCTCCTACGCGCTGAACCTCGCCATCGAGGAGCTGGGCGGCACGCTCTACGCCGAAACGGGCCGCGACTACTCGCTCTATCAGATCGGCCTCAACCCCCGGAACCTGGGGCGCGGGATGGACATCCTGGGCGACCTCTTCCGCGCGCCGGAGCTGCGCGACATCGAGCTCGAGCGCCAGATCATCCTGGAAGAGATCCTCGAGGACCTCGACGACCGCGGCCGCAACGTCAACATCGACGATCGCTCGCGCATGCAGTTCTGGGGAGACCACCCGCTCGGCTTTCCGATCACGGGGCCGCTCTCGAACGTGCGCGGCTTCACGGTGCGCGACGTGCGCGCGCACTTTCGCCAGTTCTACGGCGCCGCCAACATGGTGCTGGCCGTCGCCGGGCCCGTGCGTCTGGCCGACGTGGCCCGCCAGGCGCGCGCGGCTTTCGCCGGCGTCCCGCGCGGCAAGCGCCGCCGGCCGCTGGCGCCGCGCCCGGCCGCCCGCGGGCCGCGCTTTCGCGCCATCCACAACGAGTCGGCGCAGACGCAGCTCCACATCCTCTTCGAGGGGCTGCCCGAGACGGATCCCGACTACATGGCGCTGCGCGCGCTGATCCGGGTTCTCGACGACGGGATGTCGACGCGCCTGCACTACCAGATCTGCGACCAGAAGGGGCTGGCCTACTCGGTCGCCGGCTCGCTGCACTCGTACCACGACACGGCGCTCCTGGAGATCGACGCGGCCTGCGCGCACGCCAAGCTCCCCGCGCTGCTGACGGAGGCGCTGGCGATGCTGGGCGACTTCCGCAACGAGCTGGTCGCCGAAGACGAGCTGGAGAAGGCCAAGCGGCGCTTCGTCAGCGACATCGAGGCCTCCTACGACGACATCGACAGCCTGGCCGGGTGGTTCGGCGGCACGGAGCTGTTCGCGCGCGCCGAGCCGCAGGAAAAGCGCGCGGCGGCCCTCTACCGCGTCCGCCCCGAAGACATCCGCGACGTGGCGCGCCGGGTGATTCGCCCCGAGCGCCTCTCGGTCACCTCGGTCGGCGCGCTGAGCCCCAAGCTCACCCGCCGCGTGAAGCAGATCGTCCGCAGCTTCCGGTAGCCGCGCGCCCCGGAAAATCAGTGCGCGGCCGGGCGCGAAATCAGTGCGCGGCCGGCCGCGCCTTCGCCGACTTCTTGCCGGCGGGGGCGCCTGGTGGCGCGACCTCGACGGCCAGCGCCAGCGTCTCTTTCACCGGCTTGCAGGCCTGCGCCTGGCAGATCACGAAGCGCGCCTCGGCGTTGATCGTCTTCTTGCCGGCCTCGGTCGCCGAGACGGGGATGTCGAACCGCGCGCTGTCGGCGGTGCTGGCCGCCAGATCGGCGCGCGTCAGCTTGGCCTTCTGCACGGACAGGCCGCTGGGCGGTGTCAGCGCGACGCTGATGGGGGCCTCGCCGTTGACGTGCCAGCCGCCCTTGACCTTGATGGTCAGGCTGGCCGTGGCGGTCCCACCGACGGGCACCTTGAGGTCGGTCTTGGTGATCTCGTAAAGATTTTCCTCGGCCGCGCGGGCCGCGGGCGCGGCGGCGACGGCTCCGCCCACCAGAGCCAGAGCAAGCAGCAGTCGGGTCATCCGTGAACCTCCGGCGGGGAGCGTAGCACACTGCTGCGCCGCGGCACGGCCGGTTGCATCCAAGGTGTGGGTATGTAAGTTTAGGTGGGTCATGACGACGAAGCGTGTCTGGAGACGAGACCTCGAGGAGAAACGGGTGGGGCGCCGCCTGCCGGCCGACTTTTATGCCATCGAGCTGGCGGACGGGGCGCGGTACCTGCGGCACATCGCGAACATGTCGACGGACGGCCTTCTGATGGAGAGCCCGCTGGCCGACGAGCGGCCGGGGCAAACGGTCGAGCTGGAGCTGCCGCAGCGGAAAAGCGACCAGCCGCTGCGCATCAAGGGCGAGGTGGTCTACGTGACCCGCGACGGCCGGGTCGGAATTCACGTGAAATCTCCGGCGCTTCCGGTCGAGGCCATCGGCGGCAGCGAATCACTTTAGGCGCCGCGGTTCCCGGGTTATGCTTCGGGAATGGCGTTGATCGACAAGCCCGAGCGGGCCCGCCAGCTGGCGCGGGTGATCGCGTCCGACCTGTCGCTGTATCACGAGAAGAAGATCGTCGAGGGGGTCGAGCGCGACACCCTCTTCGAGGTGCTGCGGGACGAGATCGAGGAGGGGCGGGCCCTCTACAAGAGCCGGGTGACGCCCGAGATCTTCCAG
>CAZPUH010000486.1:0-2643 GCA_964589215.1 uncultured Myxococcales bacterium
TACGTGCGCGACAACGGCTACAACCTGAAGTTCGCGCTGGAAGCCAAGCCGAACGAGCCGCGCGGCGACCTGTTCCTGCCGACCAGCGGCCACATGCTGGCGTTCATCTACACGCTGGATCACCCGGAGATGGTCGGGCTCAACCCCGAGACCGCGCACGAGGTGATGCCGGGGCTGGACTTCTCGCACGGCGTCGCGCAGGCGCTCGAGGCGGGCAAGCTGTTCCACATCGACCTCAACGGGCAGAAGCCCGGTCGTTATGACCAGGACCTGCGCTTCGCGAGCGAGGACCAGAAGGGCGCGTTCTTCCTGGTCAAGCTGCTCGAGGACGCCCGCTGGGACGGGATGCGGCACTTCGACAGCCACGCCTACCGCACCGAGGACGAGCAGGGCGTGTGGGACTTCGCGTACTACAGCATGCGGTCCTACCTGATCCTCAAGGACAAGGTGGCGCGCTTCCACGCCGACGCGGAGATCCGCGAGATCCTCGCCTCGCTGGAGCAGCGCAACACGGCGCAGACCGGGGGCATGGGCCCCGGCTTCAAGTACGACAAGAAGACCGCGGCCGCCCTCAAGGCGCACACCTTCGACGTCGCCTCGATGGCCGCCAAGGGGTACGAGTACGAGCGGCTCGATCAGCTCACGACCGAAGTTCTCCTGGGCGTTCGCTAATCAGGATGGCGTTCTTTCTCGGCGTCGACGTCGGGACCAGCAACGTCAAGGCGCTCGTCGTGGACGGGCGGGGGAGGGCCGTTGCGCGCGCCAGCGAACCGCTGGCGTTGCGCACGCCCCAGCCCGGCTGGGCCGAGCAGGACCCGGCCGCCTGGTGGAAGGCCGCCACCCGCGCCATCCGGCGCGCGGTGGGGCAGGGGCGCACCGCGCGCAAGATTGACGCGGTCGGCCTGTCGGGGCAGATGCACTCGTCGGTCTTCCTGGACCGCGCGAACCGCGTGATCCGGCCGGCGCTGCTCTGGTGCGACGGGCGCACGACCGCCGAGTGCCGCGAGATCACCGAGCGCGTCGGGGAGCAGTCGCTGCGCGACTGGGTCTCGAACCCCGCGCTGGAGGGGTTCACGCTGCCCAAGATCCTGTGGCTGCGCAACCACGAGCCGGCGGCGTTCGAGCGCCTGGCCAAGGTGCTGCTGCCCAAGGACTATTTGCGCTTGCAGCTGACCGGCGGGCTGGCGACCGAGCTGTCCGACGCGTCCGGCACGCTGCTGCTGGACGTCGCCAACCGGCGCTGGAGCCGCGAGATGCTGGACGCGATGGCGCTGTCGCCAGACCTCCTTCCCGAGGTGGGCGGCTCGACGGACGTCCTGGGGCGGATCTCGCCCGCGGCGGCGCGCGCGACCGGCCTCGCAGCCGGGACGCCCGTGGTCGGCGGCGGCGCCGACAACGCGTGCGGCGCCGTGGGCGTCGGCGCGGTCGCGCCGGGCGCGGTCGTCGCGAGCTGGGGGACCTCGGGCACCGTGCTCTGCCCGACGGACGCGCCCAAGGTGGACCCCCAGATGCGCGCCCACACCTTCTGCCACGCGGCGCCGGACACCTGGTACGTCATGGGCGTCATGCTGACGGCGGGCGGAGCTTTCGCCTGGTACCGGCAGCAGCTGGCGCCCGAGCTGGCCCGGAAGAAGGACGCGGACGTCCTCTTGAACCGCGAGGCCGCCAAGGCCCCGATCGGCGCGCTGGACCTCACCTTCCTGCCGTATCTGCAGGGAGAACGGACGCCGCACCGGGACGCCGCCGCGCGGGCGGCGTTCGTGGGGCTGTCCCTCGCGCACACGCGCGCTCACCTGACCCGCGCGGTGCTGGAAGGGATCTGCTTCGGCCTGCGCGACAGCCTGGAGATCATTGCCGCGCTGGGCATGAATGTCAGCGACGTGATGATCACGGGGGGCGGCGCGAACGCCCCGTTCGTGCGCCAGCTGCAGGCGGACGTGTACGGCAAGCCGGTGGTGCCCGTCGACCAGCCCGAAGGGCCGGCGCTGGGCGCCGCGCTGCTGGCGGCCGTGGGCGTGGGCGGGTTCCGCGACCTCAGCACGGCCGCGGCGACGATCAAGCGCCGCCCGCCCGTCGCCCCGCGCGCCGCCGCGCACGCCGCCTACGAGGCGCCTTACCGGCGCTTCGCGCGCCTGTACCCGGCGCTCCGCGACGCCCGCCGCGCCTGAGCCGCGGGGCCCGCCGGCGCCGATGAAAGCCCGGGGCGCCACCCCGGAAATCGTCGGCCTTTCTACGAATTGTGAGCCGTGGACGGCCTCTTCGCCATTTTCGTTAATCGCGCAGACAATGCGCGACCAAACGAGGCGTTGTTCGCGTTCAGGGCCGTTGACGGGTTCGTTGCCGCTGCTTCATTGAGCGTCGCGCTCGGCGCGCACCGCTGGACCAGGCCGCCGTGTGACAGTTTGGTTTCGGCGCCGTCGGGCGGGGCGGCTTGGCTCGCCTCCTGCTGATCTCCGCGTCATGCAACCGGACCGGCAGGCTGAGCGAAAAGCGGCGGGCGATCCTGGACGAGCGCTGGCCACGGAGGTCGCCGAGCTCCGGCGCAGCGTGGCGGAGGAATCAGCCCGGGTGTTTGCCCGCTGGCGACCGGGGATCCGGCGGATCACGTTCGCCCCCAGCGCCCGCAACCTGGCCGCCTACATG
>CAZPUH010000487.1:0-6295 GCA_964589215.1 uncultured Myxococcales bacterium
GGGGCGGCCGCGGGGGGCGCGACGGGAGCTGACGCGACCGCCTCGGGGGTGGACCCGCCGCGGTGCCGAAGCGCGCGCCCGATGGTCAGCCCCACCAGCACCACCAGCAGCAACGCGCACCCGATCCAGAGCAGAGGCCACTGGCGCGCCCGGCCCTCCGGCGCCTGACCGGCTGCATCGGGCGAGGCGGGGACCTCCAGACCCAGCCGCCGCCGCACGGCAGACACGGTGTCGACCGTCGTCTTGGCGGGCGCCGCAGGCTTGCGCGCCCCCGGCGAGCGCCCCTGCCCTTCTGGCGTCGAGGCCAGGGCCGCCGCCAGCTCCGACGCCGAGCCGTAGCGATCCTCCGGCATCTTCGCCAGCGCCTTGTCGAGCACCGCCTCCAGCGCCGCCGAGTAGCCCGCCTCCGGCACCACCTCGCGCAGCCGCGGCGGCGGGCGCTCGCGGTGCATGAAGATCAGCTCGCCGACGTTCTCCGACTGGAAAGGCTTGCGGCCCGCGAGGATCTCGAACAGCAGGACGGCCACGGAGTAGAGGTCGCTGCGCGCGTCCACGGTGCCGGCGCCGCCCGACTGCTCGGGCGACATGTAGCTGGGCGTGCCCACGGCCAGGCCGGCGGTCATGGCCGGTCCGTCGCGCAGCTTGGCGAGACCGAAGTCCAGGATGCGCAGGTGGTCCTGCAGGCCGTCCTCGGCGGTCAGGATCAGGTTTTCGGGCTTGAGGTCGCGGTGAACGATCCCCTGCGCGTGCGCGTGCGCCAGCCCCGACAACAGCTGCTGCGCGATGCGCATGACGCGCGGGATCGGGATCGCCCCTTCCTGCATCAGCTCGCGCACCGTCCGGCCGGTCACGAAGTCCATCACCAGGTAGGGCGCGCCCTCGACGCCGAAGTCGATGACGGACACGCAGTGCGGGTGCGCGAGGCGGCTCATCGCCTTGGCCTCGTTCTCGAATCGCCCGAGGAACGCCTTCTGCGCGGCGATCCAGGGGTGCAGGAACTTCACGGCGACGGGCCGTCCCAGCTGGACGCGCTCGCCGCGATACACGACGCCCATGGCGCCGGACGCGATCTTCGCGAGGATCCGGTACCGGCCCTGCAAGACATGGCCGACGCGCGGGTCGGGCGGCGCTGGGGGGTCGACGTCCACCGGCGCGGCAGCCTATCACAGCGGATGACCCGTCGCGCCGGCGCCAGCGTCGGCCGCGCGCGTGCGGGCCCGTCGCTACTGCAGCAGCGGCGACCGGCCGGGCCGGATGACGCCGCGCTTGACCAGGAAGTCGTGGACCGCGCGGTTCACCAGCAGCACGTCGTCGCCGGTGAACTGGCCGTGCCCGCCGTGCGCGACGGGATAGAGCCGGTTCGGGACGCCGGCGGCGGTCAGCGCCGCGTGCAGGCGCTTCGACTGCTCGAAGGGGACAATCGGGTCGGCGTCGCCGTGCACCGTGAAGATGGCGGGATTCCCCTTGGCGACGTAGGTCAGCGGCGACAGCCGCCGCGCGAGGTCGTCGCGGTTGGGAGCGTTGCCCAGCCACCCGACGGCGAAGTCGCGCAGCGTGGCCGGTTGCAGGAGCTCGGCGACGTCGGAGACGCCGAAGAAGTTGATGACGGCGGCGACCGGCATCGGCTCGTTGCCCGGGCAAAGATCATCGAAGCCGGCGGCCTCGGGGGCCAGGGCCGCCATCAGCGCGAGGTGCCCGCCGGCCGAGCTGCCGACGGTGACGACCTTGTGCGTGTCGAGGCCGTACTGGTCCGCGTGCCGGATCACCCAGCGCAGCGCGCATCGCGCGTCCTCGACGGCGGCCGGGGCCGGCGCCGTCGCCGCCAGCCGGTAGTCCACGTTGGCGACGGCGATCCCCATCGCCAGATAGGGCACGACGTCCAGCGCGATCTCGTCCTTGCTGCCGCTGACCCAGCCACCCCCGTGGAACAGCAGCGCGACGGGCATCGGTGTCGGACCGGTCCGGCGCGGCAAGTAGAGGTCCAGGCGCCCCGTCCACCCGCCGGCAATCAGGTAGGGCTGATTCGGCGCGACCCGGTAGTGCGTAGCGACGAGAACCGAGATGTCCAGCGGTCCGGAGGGACGAACTTCGGCGCGCGCGGGTCCGGCCGTCAACGGCAACGAAGCGGCCGCCACGAAAGCGGTGATCACGGCGGCGATCGGCCCCGCCGGACGAGAACAAACCATGCGGCGGACATGGTGGGGGCATCCAAACCGTTTGACAAGCGACTGACCGGACCCAGAAGATCGCCGTATGTCCCCTGATGCCCCTTGCGGTGGCGTGCTGGTCGTAGACGACGATCCCGACATTCGCGAATCCCTGCGTGAGGTCCTCGAAGACGAGGGCTACGAAGTGTCGTGCGTCGGCAACGGCCGTGAAGCGCTGGATCACCTGCGAGCGGCGTCGCCGCGCCCGTGCGTCATCCTGCTGGACCTGATGATGCCGGTGATGGACGGCTGGCAGTTCCGCAAGGAGCAGAAGCAGGATCCGACCATCGCCGACATCCCGCTGGTCGTCATCACGGCCACCGGCAAGCGGCCGGTGCTCGTCGACGCCGCCGAGCTGGTGATGAAGCCGCTGGACCTGAATCGCCTGTTCGAGGCGATCGAGCGTTACTGCGCCTGAATCACATCCCGGCGACGAACTTCCACTGATCCCCCTCCTTGTCGAGGAGGAACCGGTGGTAGTCGTTGACGCGGCGGTAGCGGTCGCCCGCCTCCGACGAGGCCACCTCGAACGAGCCGTCGAGAAAAACCTCGACCTCGGCCTGATTGCCGCTGACGCGGATGTTCCTGTACTCGATGTCGTAGCGCAGCGACTTCACGCGCGGCATCTCGCTCTCGAGCACCTTCTTGAGGCCGTCGTAGCCGTAGTCGTCGTCCGAGCGGGGCGTGCCCGAATCCTCGAAATAATGCGGGGACGCCAGGGCCAGCAGGCCGACGACGTTCCGCTGCATCAACCGCTGGCGGTACTCCTCGACCGTCTGGATGATCTGGCGGTTCTCCTCGCTGCGGACGATCGTCGTGCCGGGAAAGTAGTCGCGATGCGCGCACCCGCCGGCCAGAGCCAGCGAGGCCGCGAGGGCGAGCGCCGGAAGTCGAGTCAGCCAGGGTCGCAAGTTCATGTGCGGGCAAGGGCCTGCACGAAGCGTTCCAGGGCTACCCCCCGGAAATCGCGCCGCCCTCCCCCCCTTGGCTTGCCGGTTCGTCGCGCGGCGCCGGGGATCTTTGCCACTTTGACACGGCATCCGGTCCCGCTTTGACCGGATGGGTCACTATCTGCGATAGTGGGCCCCGGCCATGGTGGACTTCCCGGAGCGCGCGCGTGAGTTTCCCCGGTTCGAGGTGAATGCTTACGTCGATTACACGGGAAACGAGGTCCTGCTGTTCCACCGCATCCAGAACATCTCGCTGGGCGGCGTCTGCATCCAGACCTCGGGCGTCGAGGAGGTCGGCACGATGGTCGACCTGGTGCTCAACTTCCCGGAGCTGGACGCCTCGATCGCGCTGACCGGCGAGGTGGTCTGGGCCAACCGGGAGCCCCCGATGGACATGGGCATCCGGTACGTCGACCTCGACGAAGAGCGCAAGGACACCCTGCGCAAGTACATCAACATGGTCCGCAAGTAGCGGACCGGCGCCGCGCCGCTTCAGAGCGACAGCAACGTATCGCTGGCCAGGTGCTGGCGGATCCGCGCCAGCCGATCGAGGTAGCGCTGAAACCGTTTCCCGGGCGCCGCCCCCGCCGCCCGTTTGAGGTGAACGTCGGTGATGCGCGTGACCGCGAACCGGCAGGCGGCGAAGCGAAGCTCGGCGCCGAAGCCGGCGCGCTCCTCCGCGGTCGGCGGCCGGACGGCGGCGTAGGCGTCCAGCAGCGCGCGCGTCACGTCGGCGCGAAAGTCGTCGGCGCCGAACCCGAAGGCCAGCGCCGTGACCGCCAGATCGTAGGCCCACCGCCCCCACGAGGCCTGCTCGAAGTCCAGCAGCGCCGACAGGGTGCCGTCGTCATGGAAGAGCACGTTGTCGACGAAAAGATCGCCGTGGATGATCCCGCAGGGGAGCTGCGCGTGGCGCTCGCCGGCCAGCGCGCGCAGCTCGGGCTGCAGCAGCGCCACCGCCGGCGCCAGCTCCGGATGCGCCAGCGCCGCCACGGTGCTCAGCCGGCGCTCGATCTCGTCGGGCTCGTAGCGACCAGCGCGGCGGTCGGGGTGATCGGCGCCGGCCAGATGCAGCTGCGCCAGCGCGCGCCCGGCGGCCGCGCCGTGCGCTGGCGTCAGCTCGGCGCGGGCCAGCGTGCGACCGGCGACCCAGGGGAACAGCGAGGCCAGCTGGTCCTGCCAGCGCGCAAACGGCTGGCCGCCCGGGGTGCGGCGCGGCTCCGGCGTGGGGACCCCGCGCGCGACGACCCACGACACGACATCGGCCTCGCGTTCGACGTCGTCCTGCGACTTCCCCTCGTTGATCCGCAGGAACAGCGGCTGGGCGTCCGTATCGACGCGGATGTTCGTGTTGATCGTACCGACGGCGATCGGGCGATGGCCCCGGTAGCCGCCGAGGCCGAACGCCTGCAGGATCGACTGGACGTCGCCGGCCGTCAGCCGGCGCCACTCAGCCATGCGCGCCGGCGACCGCCTGCTCGAGCGCGCCCAGGAACCGCGCGAACAGGGCCTCCTCGGCCGCCAGCAACGGGACGAAGCGGGACGGCCAGTCGGGCAACACCGCCTGCAGCCCGCCGGCCATCTCGTCGAGGTGGCGGTCCTCGTCCTTGCTGATGGCGGCGACCGAGAAGCCGGCGGCGCAAGCCTTCAGCGTCGTCTCGTACAACGGATAGAAGACCTGGGCGCGCACCTCGATGGCGGCGCTGGTCAGCAGGTAGTTCGCCTCGGCGCGGCGGTCGGCCGGCAGGTCGGTCAGCGACTCCTCCGCGCGGTGGTCGAGCGCCTGCAGATAGGTCTCGCCCGCGTCGCCGGCCAGCGTGTCGTCGCCGGCGAACGTGCGGACGCTGGCGCCGCTGGCTCGCCCCAGCGCAGCGGCCGCCTTCTTGAGGCGCATCGTGTGCACCGCCTCGTCGAGGATGTGCTGGATGCCGTCGAGATCCAGGTGCTCCGCGCGGCGGCTCTTCAGGATCTTCCGGACGCCGACGTACTCCATGCGCGCCAGCGTGTTCACGAAGCGCGCGTGCAGCTGCGCGTCGGGGACGATGCGATCGAGGAGACGCTGCGTGCGGCCCATGTTGTCGTGGCGGGCCGCCGCTTCGACGTAACTACGCATGGCCGCCGAGACTATGCGGACTTGACGCCACGACGCAACCCTTGCTCTATTCGGCGCCGGGATGGCGGCGTCGGAGGCGAAGCGGCTGGTCGAGCAGCACCTGTCGTTGGTGCAGGCGATCGCGCGCAAGGTGAAGAAATCGGTCGGCGCCTCCGTCGACGTCGACGACCTGGTCGGGTACGGCTCGAAGGGGCTGGTCGAGGCAGCCGAGAGGTTCGACCCGCGGCACGGCGTCGCGTTCTCGACCTTCGCCTACTACCGGATTCGCGGCGCGATGTACGACGGACTGCGCAGCATGGGGTGGTATTCGCGCGCCGACTACGCCCACTACCGCGCCGAGGAGCGCGCCAACGAGTACCTGCGCAGCCGAGCCGATCGCGAGGGCGCCGCCCGCGCCGAGGGGGCGTCACCGGGCGGCGACCCGGGGACGGCGCTGGCAGAGGTGAACGAGATTCTCTCGAGCGTCGCGACCATCCACATCACCTCGCTGGAGGCGGCGGCGTCGGTCGCCGACGAGAGCCGGCCGGCGCCGGACCTGGCCCTCGAGGGGCAACGCATGGCCACGCGCGTGCGCCGCGCGGTCGGGGCGCTGCCCGACAAGGAGCGGCGGCTGATGGAGCTGTATTACTTCGGAGACAAGAACCTGGAAGAGGCCGGCGCCGAGCTGGGCCTCTCCAAATCCTGGGCGTGCCGGCTGCACGCGCGCGCCGTCGAGCTGTTGCGGGCCGCGATCGAAAAATCGACGGAGCGAGAGCCGGACCCGCAAAAATAGCGAAACCCGAGACGCAACCGGCGGCGCGCCCGTCCGATGATTCGTCATGCGGTCGGTCATCGGAATCTCGTCGGGCCCGCTGGCCGGGGCGCCCGGGCCCTCCGTCGCGGATCGCCCGGCGGGCGAACGGGGCAGTGGGGCCTTCGCCGTCGTCCTCGGCGAACGGGCGGCGACGGCGCCGGCGGCGGCGGCCTCCGGTGGGGGCGCCGGCCCGGTCACGACGGCGCTGGCGCGCGTCGCCGACGCACAGCGG